>JAGQSS010000086.1 GCA_020439405.1 Ilumatobacter sp.
CATCCCGGCCGGACCGCCGGCGGGTCGAGCGGTGGTGAGGCATCGTCGATCGCATCGGGCATGAGTCCGCTCGGCCTCGGCAACGACATCGGCGGGTCGCTCCGCAATCCGGCCCACTGCTGTGGCATCTCGTCGATCAAGCCGACCGTCGGCGCGATCCCGATGGCGACCGTCATCCCGCCCGAAGACCAGCTCCTCAGCTCGCAGCAGATGCTGGCCGAGGGGCCGATGGCCCGCCACGTCGCCGACGTGCGTGCGGCCTTCGAGGTGCTCGCCGGCCCGAGTATTCGCGACCCACGATCGGTGCCGGCGACGTTCACCGCGCTCGGCGACGGCGAACGGCTGACGATCGCCGTCCTGGCCGATCCGCCGGGCGGCGACACCCACCCCGAGATCGCGGCTGCCGTCCGCGCCGCGGCCGATCACCTGTCCGATGCAGGGCACGATGTGGTCGAGGCGACACCACCCGACTACGAGACCGCCATCGAGATGTGGGCCGCGCTGTTGCTGTCCGACCTCGCGGTCACCCGGCCGCTGCTCGACGCGGTCCTGGGCGACGACGCCCGCGAGGTCCTCGACGGCTTCGCCGTCATCGCCCCGCCCGCGTCGGTCGAGCTGTCCGCCCACATCCAGGCGACACGGTTCCGCCTCATGCGTGAATGGTCGGCCTTCTTCGCCACCCATCCGATCCTGCTCTCGCCGACCTGGGGCATGCCGCCGTTCGAGCACGACGCCGACCTCGGCGACAACGAACAGCTCATCCGCGACACGCTCCGGCCGGTGCTGCCGGCCAACTTGCTGGCGTTGCCGGCGGCGGTCGTGCCGTGTGGCACCGCCGACGGTCTCCCGGTCGGCGTGCAGGTCATGGGCGACCGCTTCACCGACCTTCGGTGCCTCGACGTCGCCGCCGTCATCCAGGCGGCGGTGGGTGCCCCGGCGCCGATCGACCCGGTCACGGCCTAACGGTGCGCCGACTCGTCGCGCTCGACTTGCCGGGCGGACCCGACTTCGTCACGGCGCTCCGTCACGTCTGGGACGATGGCGACGCGGCGCTCCCCGTCGATCAACGATTCCCGGCGGCGGCGCGGGCGGCGCTGATCGCGGCGATGGGCGCGAGTCGGGTCGTCGAGGCCTCGGGCTCGGCCGACCTCGCCGAAGGCATCCCGGTCGACGACGGTGACGCGCTCGTGGTCGCCACCTCCGGCTCGACCGGCACCCCGAAGGGCGTCGTCCTGACGCACGACGCCGTCGCGGCGTCGGCCGACGCGACCTCGGCGCGGCTCGAGGTCGACCCGGACCGCGACCGGTGGCTGGCGTGCCTGCCGCTCGCCCACGTCGGCGGCCTGTCGGTCGTGACCCGGGCACTCCACACCGGTACACCGCTCACCGTCCGGCCGGCATTCGACGCCGACGAGGTCGACGCCAGCGACGCGACGCTCGTCTCACTCGTCGCGACGGCGATGCGCCGGATCGACACGTCACGGTGGCGCGTCATCGTGCTCGGTGGCGCCCACGCTCCGGCCGACCGACCGCCGAACTCGGTGACGACCTACGGCATGACCGAGACCGGGAGCGGCGTCGTCTACGACGGGGTGCCCCTCGACGGCGTCGAGGTCCGGATCGTCGACGGGGAGATCCACCTGCGCGCCCCGATGCTGCTCCGCTGCTACCGCGACGGCACCGACCCGTTCCTCCCGGGCGGCTGGTTCCCCACCGGTGACCTGGGCGAGCTCGCCGACGACGGTCGCCTGACCGTGCACGGCCGCCGAGGCGATCTGATCATCAGCGGTGGCGAGAACGTGTGGCCCGACCCGATCGAACGACTGCTCGGCACGCTGCCGTCGATCGCCGACGTCGGGATCGCCGGCGTCCCCGATCCGGAGTGGGGTCACGCCGTCACCGCCTTCGTCGTGCCCACCGATCCCGCACGCCCGCCGACGCTCGGCGAGCTCCGCGACGCGGTGCGCGCCGCGCTCCCTGCGTACTGCGCGCCACGCAACGTGGTGATCGTCCCACAGCTGCCACGCACCACGTTGGGCAAGCTGAAACGAGCCGAACTCACCGCGCACGGCCGCTAGGTTCGCCCCCGATGGCGCGGGCAGGGAACCGAGAGCGCGACGCGATGGCGGCCGCGTGAGCGAGGCACGCGAACAGCTCCCCACCGCCTATTGGCGGCAGTGGTGGGCGAGCCTGATCAGCAATCTCGGCGACGGCATCAACTTCGTGGCGATGCCGCTGCTCGCCCTCTCGCTCACCGACGACGAGCGGCTGCTCTCGCTCACGACCGTCGCGACGTTCGTCCCGTGGCTGATCATCGCCCTGCCGGTCGGGGTCGTGGTCGATCGCGTCGACCGACGACTCCTGATGGTGAGCGCCAACCTCGCCCGCGTCGGGTTGTATGCGCTCATCGCTGCGTGGGCGATCGACGGCGGCATCTCGATCTGGTGGCTCGTCGGCATCCTGCTCGTGATCGGCGCCTGCGAGGTGGTCTTCGACAGCACGGCGCAAGCGTTCGTCCCGATGCTGGTCGAACCGCACCAGCTCGCACGGGCCAACGGGTTGCTGTTCACCGCCGAGATCGTCGCCGGGTCGATCGCCGGCCTGGCCTTCGGCGCCCTCCTGTTCGACGTCGACGTCGGGTTGCCGTTCGCCGCCAACGCGCTCAGCTTCGCCGTCGCAGCCGTGCTGCTGCTGACGATCCGACTCCGGCGTGCGCCGACGGCGATCGTGCCGCGCAGCGCCGACGATCGCAGCCTCCGGTCGGCGATCCGCTGGCTCGGGCGACACCAGCTCCTGCGAACGCTGGCCGTCATGTTCACCATCACGAACCTCGGCCTGATGCTCGGCCAGGGCATCTTCGCCAAGTTCGCCGTCGACGAGCTCGGCCTCGACAGCCTCGGGTTCGGTCTCTTGCTCGCGATCACCGCGATGGGCGCCGCGACCGGCGGACTGGTCGGGCCTCGCATCGTCGCCGCGATCGGGCTCCGCAACTCGGTGGTGGCGCCGTACCTGGCGTTCGGCGTCGCTCAGATCGTCATCGGTTTCGCGCCGCCGCCGGTCGTGGTCGGTGCCGCCGGCTTCGTGATGGGGTTCGGCATCACGGTGTGGAACGTGGCGACGATCACCGTGCGCCAGCGGCTCATCCCGGGCGACCAGTTCGGTCGCGTCAACGGGGCGTACCGCTTCTTCGGCGCCGCGGCGAGCGCGACCGGCATCGTGGCCGGCGGGTTCGTCGCCTACTTCGTCGACCTGCAGGCGCCGTTCCTGCTGGGGGGCGGGATCACTCTCGCCGCCGCCGTCGTGTTCGCCAAGCCGGTCCTGGCCGGCCTGGCGAACGACGACGATCTCTGAACGGCGGGCCTCAGGCCTCGAAGGCGAGTTCGAGTTCGGCCTCGGGGGTCGGCGCCTCGGCGGCGTCGGCGCCCTTCTTCGGGCCGAAGAACAGCAGGTAGGCGAACGTCACGCCCGCCATCGCCACACCGATCCACATCGACTGGACCCAGCCGTCGACGAACGCGTGTTGCGCAGCCGACACCAGCTGCGGGCCCTGGTCGCCCGCCTGGGCGGCGACGGCCAACGCACCGCCGATGCCCTCACGGGCCGGCTCGGCGAGTTCGCTCGGCAGACCGGCGAGGTCGGGCTCGATCGCCGACTCGTAGCCGGCGCTCAGCACCGACCCGAGCAGAGCGACACCGAGGGCGCCGCCGACCTCACGGGACGTGTCGTTGAGCGCCGAGGCGACGCCCTGCTTGTCGGCTGGGAGGGTCTCGGTGATGGCGGCGGTGGCCGGGGTCATCGTGAGACCCATGCCGAGGCCGATGATCACCAGGCCGGGCAGCACCGACATGTAGCCACTCTCGACCGAGGCCCGCAGCGCGAGCGTGGCGAGGCCGGTGGCGAAGATCGCGACGCCCGAGAGCATCGTCGTGCGGCTGCCGATCCGCTCGGCGACGAGTGGCGCGACGGCCGACATCGGCATCATCACGAACGCCATCGGGAGGAGTGCGACGGCCGACCGCAGCGCCGACCAGCCGATCACGGCCTGGAAGTACGGGAACAGCACCAGGAAGATGCCGAACATGACGGCGAACACGATCAGCAGGGTGAGCGATCCGGACGCCAGGCCACGGTTGCGGAACGTCGTGACGTCGAGCAGCGGGTCGTGACGACGCAGTTCCCACATCACGAACGCAACGGCGGCGATCACGCCGACGACGACACCGGTGAGGGTGAGGACGTCGGTCCAGCCGCGCTCGGGCCCCTCGTGGATACCGAGCACCAGACCGCCGATCGCGACGGCCGACAGGATCGACCCGATCGTGTCGAAGGGATGCTCGCTGTGCTCCCGCGAGTTGGGAACCGAGCGCCACGCCATCGCGCCGGCCAGCAGCACGAGTGCGACCGGCAAGGCGAACAGCCAGCGCCAGCTGACCATGTCGACCATGAAGGCCGAGACGAACAGGCCGATGATGCCACCGGCACCGGCGAAGCCGGCCCAGATGCCGATCGCCCGTGTGCGCGCCTCGGGCGGGAAGCTCGAGGTGATCACCGACAGGGTGACCGGCATGATCATGGCGGCACCGACGCCGGCGACGATGCGGGCGATGATCATGAACGCGGTGGTGGTCGCCAGTCCGGCGCCGAGGCTGGCGAGCCCGAACACGAGCAAACCGATCATGAGGACGGGCTTGCGTCCCCACCGGTCACCGATCGCGCCGATCGGCATGAGCAGCGCCGCCAGTGCGACGGTGTAGGCGTTGATGATCCAGAGGATCTCGCTCTGCGAGGCGCCGAGATCGATCGCCAGGTCTTGCTGGGCGACGTTGAGGCCGGAGACGGATGCGATGACCGCGATGAGGGCGGTGCACATCGCGATCAGGATGTTGCGGAGTTGCTTCTCGTCGTGGGTGATCTCGTCGGCCGGGGGGTCGACGGCGAGATCACCCACGCCGTGATGCGTGTCGGGGGTGGTCATGGGGGGTCCTTCGGGGGTTCGCTGGTGCGGTGGGTGGTGGAGATGTCGTTTCCCGGTGTCGGAAACGATACGAAACAGTATCGTAGCGAAACGGTAGGGTCAACACTTCAGGGCCACGAACGGCCACACTGTGACCGACGACACCCGCCACGAGATCACGACACATGACCGCCTGCGACGACCGACCGACCGACCCGAGAGTGCTGCGCAGCCGCGCCAAAATGATCGACGCTGCGACCGATCTGCTCATCGAGGCCGGCCCGCGTGCGGTCACCGTCGACGCCGTCTCCGAGCGGTCGGGGGTCGCGAAGTCGACGCTCTACCGCCACTGGGACTCGCGTGAAGGACTGTTGGTCGACGTCATGCGAGCCAACGTCCCCGACATCGACCCGGCCCCCGACGGGCTCGGGTTCGAGGCGTCGATCCGGCACGTGGTCACCGAACTGGCGGCGATGTTCTCGTCGCCACGATGGCGGGGCATCCTGCCCGCCCTGATGATGCTGCAGCAGCACCAGCCCGAACTGGCCGAGATCGCCCACGCCGACCATCAGGGCAAACGGCAGATCCTCGACGCCGTCCTGCAGCTCGGCGTGGCCGAGGGTCGCCTCCCGGCCGACATCGACGAAGAACTCGTCGCCCGCCAACTGATCGGCCCGATCTTCTTCGCGGTCCTCACCGCACACCCCGACGACGACGCCGCCGTCGACCGGACCGTCGAGTTCGTCCTCGAGCGCTTCTTCGCCTCCTACCCCGGCTGATCCGCGAGCATTCCGAGACCTCCGGAGACGCCCGGATCGGCACGTCGGGACAGCCGACCCGAACGGGAACCGGTGAGTGGCCCCCGGGAGTCCACCGCGACGCGTGTGGCGTTCTGCTCGGTCTCTGCTGGCGCGATAGCGACCTCCACGGTCGGTTTCGCGCCGCCAGAACCCCTGGGGGTCGTCTGCTGGCGCGATTCCGACATTGCGGGTCGGTTTCGCGCCAGCAGATCAGGGTGCTCAGAACGTCGGAGTCTCTGGACGAGTCGGCCCGCTCGAGATCGGCACGTCGCGCACTCGGTCACCACAGGGCCGGACCGGGCAAGCGTTGCCGCCCGGGGCGTCAGCTGGAGCGGACGCCTGCTCCCCCGTCGATCACGTAGGTCTCGCCGGTGATCCACGACGCCTTGTCGGACGCCAGGAACACCGCCAGGTTGGCGATGTCCTCCGGCTCGCCGAGGCGGCGGAGCGGCATCGTCGCGGCGAGTTGATCACCGAAGTTCTCGACCAGGAACGACGCGAAGTCGGTCTCGACCAGACCGGGCGCGATGCCGACGACACGGTTCGGGCCGAGTTCGTTCGCGAGCTGGCGGGTCAGGTGGATCAGCGCCGCCTTCGTCAGGTTGTAGACGCCGAGGCCGGGCTCGGCCCGCAGCCCACCGACCGACGCGATGTTGACGATCACGCCCGGTTGCTCGCGGAACGCACGGTCGTAGGCGACCTGCGACCAGAACAGCGGCGCAGCCAGATTGACCTGGAAGGTCTTGTCGTACCGCGGGCGGTCGACCTCGAGCGTCGGCCCGTAGTACGGGTTCGTCGCCGCGTTGTTGACGAGGATGTCAAGCCGGCCGAACCGTTCGATGGTCGCGTCGACGCACGCCTCGGCCGAACCGGGTTCGCCGGCGTTCGCTGCGAACGTCGCGACGTCACCGCCGATCTCGGCCGCCGCCGCGTCGAGCGCGTCCTGCTTGCGCGACGAGATCATCACCGAGGCACCCGCCTCGACGAAGCCCGCTGCGATCGCCTTGCCGATCCCGCGCGACCCGCCGGTGACGAGTGCGACCTTGCCGTCGAGTGACACCTGCATGGGGCGAACCTAGCCCTCGGTGTCGCGGTGAGGTCAGTCGGTCGCCGCGACCGACTCGGCGTCGGCGGGGATCGCCTCGGGGCCGAGCGCGTGGATGCGCACGAGGCGGACCCGCCGCCCCTCGACCTCCTCGGCGCTCAGTCGCAGACGGTCGACCTCGACCGCCTCACCGGCCTCGGGCACGTGCTCGAGCATGTTGAACACGAGTCCGCCGACGGTGTCCCAGTCGTCGTTCGGAAGGTCGCACTGGAGCAACTCGTTGAGGTCGTGGATCGATGTCCCGCCCTCGACCAGGTAGTCGCCGTTGGGCAGGCGTTCGATCGTGTGCTCCTCGATGTCGTACTCGTCGACGATCTCGCCGACGAGTTCTTCGAGGCAGTCCTCGAGCGTGACCAGGCCGGCGATGTCGCCGTACTCGTCGGCCACGATCGCCAGGTGGAACTTGCCGGCCTGCATCTCGCGCATCAGCCGGCTCACGGGCTTGTTCTCCGGGATGAACCGGACCGGCCGCGCCAGGTCGAGCACGGCGAGGTCGCCACGGCCTTCACGCTCGGCGCGGATGAGGTCTTTGGTGTAGGCGAGGCCGACGATGTCGGCGTCGTCGGGCCCGAAGACCGGGAGTCGGGAGTAGCCGTTCGCGATCGCCAGGTCGAGCCCTTCCGAGATCGTCGCCTCGTGCGGCACGATCACCATGTCGGGACGCGGCACCATCACCTCGCGGGCCACGGTGTCGCCGAACTCGATGATGCTCTCGATCAGTTCGCGTTCCTCGTGCTCGATCACCTCGTCCTCGGCGGCGGCCTCGACGATGCCGAGCAGCTCCTGCTCGCTCACGAACGGGCCCTGCTTGAGGCCCTTGCCGGGCAGCAGCACGTTCGTCAAACCGATCAGACCGCGCGACACGACCCGCAGCGGCCAGAACGAGATCAGCCACGCCGTCGGGCGAGCGGTGGCCAGGCCGGCGCGTTCGGTGTGGAGCACCGCCCACGTCTTGGGCATCGATTCGGCGAGGACGAAGAAGACGACGACGTTGAGCACGAACGCGCCGACGACGCCCCAGCCGCCGAAGAGGCGGTCGGCGAGGATGGTCGTCAGGAATGCCTGTCCGGTCTGCAGCGCCGTGACGGTGACAAGCACCGGATTGATGAACTTCTCCGGCTTGTCGGTGAGTTCGAGCAGCGCCTCGGTCGACTTCGACGGGTTGTCGTCGGCCAGGGCCTGGGCCTTGACATGGGAGATGCGGTTGAGGCCGGTCTCTGCGATCGCGAGCGCGATCAGCACGAGCAGGATCACGACGATCGAGATCAGCAGGACGATGTCGGTGCCGTTCATCCGTCCTGCTCCTGACGGAAGCCCTCCGGTGCGGGGCCGTCCCAGTGGAACGCGCACAGCAGTTCGAGTTCACGCGTGCGCATCGCCACCGTCTCGTCCGGCTCGGCGTGGTCGTAGCCGAGCACGTGCAGGCAGCCGTGCACGACCAGGAGCGCCAACTCGTCGTCGACGGTGCCGGCGTGATCGGGTGCCGCTTCGGCGGCGACGGCCGGGCACACGACGACGTCGCCGAGCAGGATCGGTTCGCCCGCGATCGGCTCGTCGAGCGCGTCGAGGGGGAACGACAAGACGTCGGTCGGCCCCTCCTTGCCCATGTGTTCGACGTTGAGCGACGTGATCTCGTCGACGTCGACGAAGGTCAACGTCAACTCGCCACGCGCGCCCTCGGCGCGGAGGGTGTGGGCCGCGAGTGCGGCCCACCGGGGGGCGTCGATCGCCACGTCGGTCTGGTGGTCTTCGACGACCACATCGACCTCGGATGGCGCCTCGACGCCGGTGGGACTCACAGGGTCAGCCATCGGCCGACGACCTCCTCGAAGGTGTTCGTTGCGGACCACGTCGGTCGGTGGGCGCCTGGTCGGCGCCGCGTTCGTACGCCGCGACGATGTCGGCGACGATCTGGTGGCGCACCACGTCGGCGGCCGTGAGGTGAACGAACTCGAGACCGTCGATGTCGGTCAGGATCCGTTCGAGCCCCTTGATGCCCGAACGTCCGTCGGGCACGTCGACCTGGGTCGCGTCGCCCGTGACGACGACTTTCGACCCGAACCCGATGCGGGTCAGGAACATCTTCATCTGCTCGGGCGTCGTGTTCTGTGCCTCGTCGAGGATGATGAAGCTGTTGTTCAGGGTGCGGCCACGCATGAAGGCGAGCGGCGCCACCTCGACGGTGCCGCGCTCGACCAGACGGGCTGCGCCCTCGGGGTCGACCATGTCGTAGAGGGCGTCGTACAACGGCCGCAGGTAGGGGTCGATCTTGGCCATCAGGTCGCCCGGCAGGAAGCCGAGTCGCTCGCCGGCCTCGACCGCGGGCCGGGTCAGGATGATGCGCTGCACCTGCTTGGCCTGCAGCGCCTGGACCGCCATCGCGACCGCCAGCCACGACTTGCCCGTACCGGCCGGGCCGATGCCGAACGTGATGATGTTGTTCCGGATGGCGTCGACGTAGCGCTTCTGGCCGGCGGTCTTCGGTCGGACCTGACGGCCCTTGGCGCCCTTCAGGACCTGATGGGTCAGGACCTCGGTCGGCCGTTCGTCGTCGCGCACCATGCCGATCGCACGTGCGAGCGAGGCGTCGTCGAGTTCGTGGCCCCGCTCGAGCAGACCGACGAGTTCTTCGAACAGGCGACCGGCCTGCTCGGACTCGCCACCTTTGAGCGACACCTCGTTGCCGCGCACCGAGATGGTGGTGGTCGGGAACGCGGCCTCGATCTGGCGGAGATGCTGATCGCGTGGTCCCAGGAGCGCCGACATCAGGTGTTGGCCGGGAACGACGACGGTGGTGAACGTATCGGTAGTGCTCATGCGGGTCGGCGCACCTCGGCGGCGCTCGTCCCTCCACGGTAGCGCCTCGACGGGGCGAGCGGTCCCAGGTTTCGCCCACCGACCGCGACGACACCACCAACTCGCGGAAGAAATTTCTACGGAATCTTGACGAACGGGCCGATACACGCATCGGAACGATCCGAGCGGACACCGGGTCACCGTCGACATCATGACCGACACGACTTCTTCGAACACATCGCGGGGCCAGCTGATCCTGCCGTGGGCACTGCTCGGTGTCGCGTCGATCGTGTTGGTCCCCGGCCTCGTCCGAGGCGAGGTCGTGTCGCCCATCTGGAACGTCGTGATGGTGCTCCTCGCCGTCGGCGCCGCGACGTACAGCGTCGTCGTGAACCGGGTCAACCCGATCTACGGGGTCGTCATGTCGATCGCCGTCCTCCACCTCGTCGTCTCCGACGCCCAACGCGATCTCGGGGTCGACCGGCCGCTGACCTGGGCCGAGATCCTCGGCGATCTCGGCGTCGCCATCGGCCTCGTGTGCGTCCTCGGCTTCTCGACCGCCCGTCGCCTCGGTGCGCCGGCCGGTCGCTATCTCGTCGAGGTGTTCGTCGTCCTGACCGGGGCGTCGATCGCCACGTGGGTCGTGCTCACCGAGCCGCTGCTCGAACGAGGCGACGATCTCCCCCGGGCCCTGCTCGCGTCGGTGTTCCTCCCGATCAACGTGCTCGTCGCCGCCTTCGTGGTCGATCTCTGGAACCACGGACTGCGCACCAACCGGTCAATGCAGTTCGCCGCCATCGCCGCGATCATCTTCGTGATGGGATCGTTCGCCGAGCGACTCCAACTCGTCGGCACGATCGACCTCGACGGCTCCGTGATGGCTGCGACGATCTACTCGGCCTCCGCTGCGCTGATGCTCGCCGCGATCGTCCATCCCTCGTTCCGCCACCATCTGACCGACTCGGCGTCCCCGGACCCCGCCGTCGGCCGCGCCCGGCTGATGATGATGGGTGTCAGCGTGCTCGTCGCCGTCACCCTGACCGCCGTCCGCCCGCCCGACGGGCCGGCCGACATCGCCTTCCGGGTCGTCGCGACCGTGCTCCTCATCGTGCTCGTGGTCGTCCGGCTCGCGATCGCACTCCAGGAGCACGAAACCGCTCATCGCTCGCTCCAGCACCGGATCTACACCGACGAGCTGACCGGCCTCGCGACCCGCACCCGCTTCGTCGAGCAGGTGGGCGAGGTCATCGAGACGAACTGGCGATCGGAGCACCTGCCGACCGTCACGCAGCTCAACCTCGACCGTTTCAAGAACATCAACGACACCTTCGGCCATCACGGCGCCAACGACGTCTTGGTCGAGGTCGCCCGTCGCATCGAGACCGCCGCCGGCACGTTCGGCGCCTTCGTCGCACGGATCGGTGGCGACGAGTTCGCCGTCGTCGACGGATCGACCCGCACGATCGACGAGGCCGTCGAACGTGCCGAGATCCTGCGGGCGGCCGTGTCGTCGCCGATCGTCATCAACGAGGCACCGATCTTCATCACGGCGAGCATCGGGGTGGCGATGGTTCCGAAGAAGCGGTCACTCACCGCCGAGGAACTGCTCCGCCGGGCCGACATCGCGAACCATCGGGCGAAGGGCGACGGAGCGAATCGTGTGGCCGTCTTCGACGACTCGATGCAGGCCAACGTCGCCAAGCGGATGGACATCGAGCACGCCCTGCACGGTGCCATCGGCCGCGCCGAGATGCGGCTCTACCACCAGCCGATCGTCGACATCGGCAGCGGCCGGGTCTCGGGCTTCGAGGCCCTGATCCGGTGGCAACGTCCGGATGGCACCACCATGTCGCCCGTCACGTTCATCCCGATCGCCGAGGACACCGGGATGATCTGCGAGATCGGCGCCTGGGCGCTGCGCGACGCGCTCGGCGAGTTGCGTCGTTGGATCGACAGTGGTGTCGTCTCCCCCTCGACGACGATGTCGGTCAACGTGTCGCCGCGCCAGGTCGCCGACCCGAACTTCGCCAACATCGTGCGTCAGGCGTTGATCGCCTCCGCCGTGCCGCCGCATCTGCTGTGGCTGGAGATGACCGAGTCGATGATGCTCGACGAGCCCGAACTCGCCGAGCACACCCTCCGCGAGATCCGCAGCCTCGGGGTGCAGCTGGCGCTGGACGACTTCGGCACCGGCTTCTCGTCGCTGTCGCTGCTCCAGAACTTCCCGATCCAGCGCATCAAGATCGACCGTGCCTTCGTGCAGGGCATCGCCGAGAACACCAACGACCGCTCGCTCGTGCGCACGATCATCGCCCTCGGCCATTCGATGGGGCTCGACCTCGTCGCCGAGGGCGTCGAGACCGTCCACCAGCTCCAGAGCCTCCGCGACCTCGGCTGCAACAAGGCGCAGGGCTTCCTCATCAGCCACCCGGTGCCCGCACCGGCGATGCGCTCGACGATGACCGCCCTGGCCGAACTGGCGCAGCTCTCGCTGTTCCAGTCGCGCGAGCCGATCGCCGAACACGTCGACCTGCCGATTCCGGTTCCCGCCGGCGCCGGCATGGTCGGTATGTCGCCCCGCGGCCCCATCGGCCAGCCCGTCATCTGACGGACGGCGTGCGGTTCGCACCGGCGCTCGCCGTCGTGACCCTGCTGTCGGCCTGCGGTACCTACGAGAGCGACCCGGCGACCACCGAGGCGTGTGCACGGTTCGAGGAGACAATGACGTCGTTCC
>JAGQSS010000870.1 GCA_020439405.1 Ilumatobacter sp.
GGCCCGCTCGACACCCCGACGTGGCGGCGGCTGGGTGTCCTCAGCGGACAGGTACCGCTGATCGGCGTGAACTCCGGCTTCTCGTTTGCCGGCAACGCGGCGCTACTCGGCATGTGCGACGTGGTCATCGCGACGCAGAACTCGAGCATTGGCATGGGCGGCCCCGCGATGATCGAGGGCGGCAACCTCGGGGTCTTCCGACCCGAGGAGGTCGGTCCGATGAGCGTCCAGGTGCCCAACGGCGTCGTGGACATCGCCGTCGCGGACGAGGTCGAGGCGGTCGCCGCGACGAAGCAGTACCTCTCGTACTTCCAGGGCGACGTCCCGGAGTGGCAGGAGCACGACCAGCGCCTCCTGCGCCACGCCGTCCCCGAGAACCGCCTGCGCGTCTACGACGTGCGGCAGGTGCTGGAGACGATCGCCGACGTTGGCTCCTACCTCGAGCTGCGGCCCCAGTTCGGCAAGGGGATGATCACCGCGCTCATCCGCATCAAGGGACGCCCGATCGGCGTCATCGCCAACAACCCGCAGCACCAGTCGGGCGCCATCGAGTCGGACGGCGCCGACAAGGCCGCGCGCTTCATGCAGCTCTGTGACGCCTTC
>JAGQSS010000871.1 GCA_020439405.1 Ilumatobacter sp.
CACTCCTCGCGCCCGACGGCATCCGCTGGATGTTCCAGAACATCGTCCCCAACTTCGCCGGCTTCGTCCCCCTCGGCACCGTCCTCGTCGCCCTACTCGGCGTCGGCGTCGCCGAACGCTCAGGCCTCCTCACCGCCGTCATCCGAGGCCTCATCCTCGCCGCACCGCCCCAGCTCGTCACCCTCGTCGTCGTCTTCGCCGGTGTCGTCTCCAACACCGCCTCCGAGATGGGCTATGTCGTCATCATCCCACTCGCCATGGCCGTCTTCTACGCGCTCGGCCGCCACCCACTCGCCGGCATGGCCGCCGCATTCGCCGGCGTCTCCGGCGGCTACTCCGCCAACATCCTCATCGGCACCGTCGACCCACTCCTCGCCGGCATCACCCAGGAAGCCGCACAGCTCATCGACCCCACCTACGAAGTCTCCCCCATCGCCAACTACTACTTCATGGCCGCCTCAACATTCCTCGTCACCGCCGTCGGCTGGTTCATCACCGCCAAGATCGTCGAACCCCGCCTCGGCACATATAACGCCAGCATGGGCGAAGACGACCTCGAGCCCGCCACCAGCATGGACAAGCTCACACCCCTCGAAAAGAAG
>JAGQSS010000872.1 GCA_020439405.1 Ilumatobacter sp.
GTCCGCGTCGACCGCGCCGTCGACCTCCACGGCGTGGGTCTGGTGAATGGGCTTCTGCGCAGCGACGGTGAGTGCCATGACGTCGATCCCCCTTGTGCGAACGTGACCTGAACCTACGACGACCCGCCGGTCCCCGTGGTGTCGGAGCCGGCCGGGCCCCGCACACGGCCTCAGCCGGATCACCTCGTTCACACCTGCTCCTCCCCGGGATCGACCCTCGGCAGCGGCGCTGCCGACCGATCATGGCACGTGGCGCGAACCCTCAGTTCTCGATGAAGATGCACTCGCCGGGGCAGTCCTCGGCGGCTTCGAGCACCGCGTCGAAGAGGTGATCCGGGATCTCGGCGAGATCCCCGGCGCCACCGCGGTACGTCGGCTGCAGGCCCGGCGCGTGCACGAACGACAACCCGTCCTCGAGATGGAACATCGACGGGCACTGCTCCTCGCACAGCCCATCACCGGTGCAGATGTCCTGATCGACCCAGACCTTCATGTCGGCTCCCTTCGTCCTCCCCCTGATCTTCGGACGCGGCGAGGGCGCGTTTCAGCCAAGGTTCAGCCAAGACTCGCCAGCCATCGGCTGAGGATGACGATGTCCTGCA
>JAGQSS010000873.1 GCA_020439405.1 Ilumatobacter sp.
CACCGATTCTCGGCCAACACTCGCGCCCCTCGATGCTCGATGAGCCGGTCGACGACGTCGCCGAAGAAGGTGATGACGCAGGCATCCGGCACGTCGCGCCGAGCGATCGTCTGCGACGGCTCGATGAACGCGGTTCGAGCCACGTCGAGTTCCGTCAGCGGAATGTGGAAGTGCCGTTCGTGGCCCGCCGTGTCCATGCTGCCCAACCTCTCGCTCGATCTCCGGTCCGCCGAGTCTTGCCGCCGCGAACCCTCGAAGGGTCCGAAGATCGCGACGCTCAGTCGGGTGGGTGGTCGGGTTGGCCGAGTTCGGTGCCGTCGGGGCGGTAGGTGTGCCAGTGACCGTCGGGTCCTCGCGCCACCCGGAACCCTCGGTTCTTGAAGCGGTTGTGATGCGGGCAGAGGATGTCCCCGTTCGCCGGGTTGGTCGCTCCGCCCTTGGAGTGTTCCATCGTGTGGTCACCCTGTCCGTACATCGACTTGGTGGTGCATCCGGCGAACACGCAGGTCTGGTTCTGGAGCAGCAGCGCCGCTCGCGCCGCACCGCTGAACCGGCGTTTGCGGCCGAGATCGATCACCACCGAGGCCGCGTCCATCACGACT
>JAGQSS010000874.1 GCA_020439405.1 Ilumatobacter sp.
GGTGACCGGGTGGTGCACGCCGGATGGGCCGAAACGGACGAGTACCCGCGGCTCCTGCGGTCGGCCGACGTGGTCGTCAGCACGGCGCACCACGAGTTCTACGGCATCGCCGTCGTCGAGGCGATCGGAGCGGGTGCCTTCCCGATCCTGCCGAACCGCCTCGTGTACCCGGAGCGGATCCCGCCCGAGTGGCACACCCGCTGCCTCTACGACGACGACGCCGGCCTGCTCGAACGACTTCGCTGGGCGCTGGCGAACCGCGACGAGGCCACCGACGTCGCTTCGGCGATGCGCCCAGCGCTCGACGGCCACGACTGGTCGACCGTCGCGCCCGAACTCGACGCGCTCGTCGTCTGACGTTCGAATGGGGTCGGATACGTTTCGTCGGGACCGACGAAACGTATCCGACCCCATCTGGCCCGTATCGTGCGGGGCGTGATCGGGGATGCGAACGCGACCTGTTGTGCGACGTTGGTCGACGAGTGGGTGCGATGCGGGGTACGACACGCGGTCGTCGCACCGGGCTCTCGCTCGACCCCGCTCGCGATCGCGCTCGCCGAACGCGACGAACTGGCACTCCACGTCGTGCACGACGAGCGGG
>JAGQSS010000875.1 GCA_020439405.1 Ilumatobacter sp.
TGTCTGGCGCTGGCGCTGGCCGGCTGCGGCGACGATGTCTCCGGCCGCGACAGCGACAGCGGCGTCGACGTGATCCCGACCACCGACGACGTCGACACCACCACGGCGACCACCGACGCCGAGACCAGCACCACCGCGGGCACGACCTCGACCACCGACGGCAGCACCACCGATCCCTCGGACACGGAGATCCCCGACTCCAAGTTCGACGTGGCGACGATGCCCGACTCGCCGGACATCTGCCTGGTGCCGCAGCACATCCCCTGCGATCACCTGTCCTTCCCCAGCGAGGAGCAGGAGGCCTGGCGGGCCCTGGGCCTCAACTGCCCCGGCGAGTTCCAGGCCCAGCTCGACTACAACGGCCACTACCTGGCGCTGATGGTCCACGAGGGCCAGCTCGGCACCTACAACAACCCGCCGACCTACCCGGTGCGCGAGGGCACCAAGATGGTCGTGCTCTCGACCGGTGACGCCTTCGACGTGATCTCTCCCGGCAACGGCGACGGCAACACCACCCTGCCCGGCAACGACCCCGGCAACCTGCCGTCACCGATGAAGTCCACCGACGTCTCGGCCAACGAGGACTGCGAGGACAACCCG
>JAGQSS010000876.1 GCA_020439405.1 Ilumatobacter sp.
GCGGATCAGCGGGTCGAGCGCCGAGAAGGGTTCATCCAGGAACCAGAACTCCGGGTCGGTGGCCAGCGACCGGGCGATACCAACGCGCTGCTGCTGGCCGCCGGATAGCTCGGCCGGGAAGCGGTGTTCGCGCCCCGAAAGGCCGACCGTCTCGACCAGTTCCCGCGCCCGCGCCTCGGCCTGCGCGCGGGGCATTCCCTGCACTTCGAGCGGGAAGGCGATATTGGCAAGGACCGTGCGGTTCGGAAGAAGCGCGAAGTGCTGGAAGACCATGCCCATCCGTTGCCGCCGCAGCGTCACCAGCGCCTTTTCCTCAAGCTTCAGGATGTCCTGCCCGTCACAAAGAACCTCGCCCATCGTCGGCTCGATCAGTCGGGTGAGACAGCGCAGCAACGTCGACTTGCCGGAACCGGACAGGCCCATGATGACGAAAACCTCGCCATGCGCGATCTGGAAGCTCGCGTCCTGCACCGCGCCGACCAGCCCTTCGCGCTGAAGCGCCTCGGCGGTGCGGTCGGATGGGGCGAGCTTCGCGAAGCGCTCGGGATGGGCGCCGAAGATCTTCCACACGCCCCGCGCGTCCAGCGCGACCCCGGCC
>JAGQSS010000877.1 GCA_020439405.1 Ilumatobacter sp.
GGTCGAGGTAGGCGTCGAGGGCCTCGGCGCGTTGCGATGCCGTGGCGTCGGCGTGGAGCCAGCAGCGGACCTCGTCGATGCCCTGCTCGGCGACCATCGCCAGCACCTCGATCGATCGGGTGCGCGCACCGGCCAGGTCGAGCGGATCGATCACGACGTCGACCGTGCGGGTGAGCGTGGCCGGATCGCGACCGTGATCGGCGCACGCGGCGTCGAGGCGCTCGAGTAGATCACCGAGATGCGAACTCTCGGGGTCGGTCGGGATCCAGCCGTTCCAGCCGTCGCCGAGTCGGGCGGTGACCGCCATCGCCCGCGGCCCCGACGCCGCCACGACGATCGGTGGTGCCGGGTCGGGCCGGAACGCCAACTCGGCCCGGTCGGTGGTCCAGTGACTGCCCTCCAGGTGCGCCGTGCCGGTGCGGAGCAGCTCGGCGACCACCTGGACGCACTCCTCGAGGCCGCTCCCCCGCCGCTCGGCGTCGACGCCGAGCTGGTCGTAGTCGAAACTGTTGCCGGCACCGAGCGTCGGGACGTAGCGGCCACCCGAGATGTCGGCGAGTGACGCGATCAAGTGCGCCAGCATGGCGGGCGGCCGGTA
>JAGQSS010000878.1 GCA_020439405.1 Ilumatobacter sp.
ATGCTCGTGCCCGGCTTCCGCGTCGATGAATTGCCCGCCGAGACGACGAATCTGAACAACCTCGAATACGCGCCCGACGGCCGGCTTTTCGCCGCCGGCTACGACGGGCGGTTCCACCTGCTGCGGGACACCGACGGCGACGGGCTGGAGGACAAGGTCGATACGTTCTCCGGCGAGACGTCCGACGACTATCCGATCGGGCTGGTGGTGAAAGACGGGATGCCGCACGCGCTGTTATCAGATGCGATCGTCCGGTTTCGCGACACCGACGGCGACGGCGTGCCCGACCAGCGCGAGACGGTCGCCGAAGGCTGGGACCTGCCGGAATTGCGCGAGCACCCGAACCTGATGCACCGCCGCGTGGATAGCGCGATGGCGCTCGCCGCCGGCCCGGACGGCGCGTGGTATGTGACGATGGGCAGCGCGAACCCGGCGAACGGCTATTGGCAGCGGAAAGGCGAGGGCAACGAATGGGACCCGAAGACGGAGAAGGCGGGCGGGGCCGGCTACTCGCCGGACAAGCGCCGCGGCTGCCTGCTGCGCCTCGCGCCCGATGGGTCGGTCGAGCAGTTGTGCAGCGGCTTGCGCTATATCATG
>JAGQSS010000879.1 GCA_020439405.1 Ilumatobacter sp.
ACGTCGGGGTGGGCGAGCGTGAAGCCGAGCGCCATCTGCGTGAGCGTGAGCCCTGCCTCGTCGGCGATCGCGGCGAGTCGTTCGACGGCGTCGAACTTGTCGTCGTTCCCGCCGTCGAAGTGGTCGGGGTTGGTCGCCGCCCGCGAGTCGCTCGGCGGTGGTGTGGCACGGGAGTACTTACCGGTCAACCAGCCGCCCGAGAGCGGACTCCACACGATCACGCCGATGTCGTGTCGACGACACGTCGGCAGCACGTCACGTTCGATCGCCCTGCAGAAGATCGAGTACGGCGGCTGCTCGGTGTGCGGCGCTGCGACACCGCGACGGTCGGCGGTCCAGCAGGTTTCGACCAGCTCCTCGGCCGGGAACGTCGACGTTCCCCACGCCAGGATCTTGCCGTCGCGCACGAGGTCGGTGAGAGCGTCGATCGTCTCGGCGACGTCGGTCATCGGGTCGGGGCGGTGCACCTGGTAGAGGTCGATGTGGTCGGTGCCGAGCCGGCGCAGGCTGTCGTCGACCGCGCGCCGGATCCAACGCCGTGAGTTCCCGCGTCGGTTCGGGTCGAACTCGCCGTCGGTGCCCGGCATGCCGTTGTG
>JAGQSS010000087.1 GCA_020439405.1 Ilumatobacter sp.
TCGAGGATCTCGGCGAAGATGATCGCGTTGAGGGGAGCGACCTCCGACGGCTTCAGCACCATCGTGCAGCCCGCGGCGAGGGCGGGGGCGACCTTGCAGGAGATCTGGTTGATCGGCCAGTTCCAGGGCGTGATCATGCCGACCACGCCGATCGGCTCCTTGACGATCAGCGAGTTGCCGAGCCGCTCCTCGAACTCGTAGGTCGGCAGGATCGCCGCGGTGGTGGCGAAGTGGGCGAGGCCGCTGCCCGCCTGTGCGGCCTTGGCGAGCCCGAGCGGTGCGCCCATCTCGGCGCTGATCGCGTTGGCGAGGTCGTCGGCGCGCGCGCCGATCAGTTCGGTCACCTTGTTGAGGATCGCGGTGCGCTCCTCGATCGAGGTCTGCGACCACGACTCGAACGCCCGCTGCGCGGCGGCGACGGCGGCGTCGACGTCGGCCTGCCCACCGATGGCGATCGTGGCGATCGGCTTCTCGGTCGACGGGTCGATGACGTCGAGCGTCTCGCCGGTCGACGACTCGACCCACTGGCCGTCGATGTAGAACTTGGTCGCGTTGGGGGAGATCTCCATACGGCCGACATTACGACGGCGACGGCGGTGGGGTGCAGTCGGCCGGACCCGCAGTCGGCGGTGTCGTCAGCCCGGCGTCGCCGTTGCGGCAAACCGGGGACCGGCGACGCCGACCTTGCTCCCGACGGAGCGGCCGACGGCATCGGTCGCCACGTGCGCGGCGGCGATCAGGGCGTCGAGGTCGACACCGGTCGAGACGCCCGAGGCCTCGAGCGCGTGGGCGAGGTCCTCCAAGGCGAGGTTGCCCGAGGCGCCGGGCGCGAACGGACATCCGCCGAGCCCGCCGACGCTGCCGTCGACACGGCGCACGCCGTGCTCGATCGCCGTCAGCGCGTTGGCGATGCCGAGGCCGCGGGTGTCGTGCAGGTGGACGCCGATCGGTACACCGACCTCGGGTCGGACGACGTCGATCAGGTGTGCCACCTCGGACGGGATCGCGACGCCGATCGTGTCGGCGAGGCCGATCGCCGTGGCACCGGCGGCGGTGCAGGCGGTGGCGACCTCGACGACGCGTCCTGCATCGATCTGCAGCTCGTACGGACAGCCGAACGCCGTGGCGAGCGTGACCTCGACCGTCGCGCCTCTGGGCGCCGCCTCGGCGACGACCGCCGCGAGTCCGGCGACGGCGTCGTCGGTCGACGCACCGGCATTGTGCCGGGAGTGCGTGTCGGACACCGAAACCACGTACTGGAGGTGATCGAGTCCGGCGTCGAGGGCGCGCTGGGCGCCCCGGAGGTTGAGGACGAGTCCCCATCGCGTCGGGGCACCGTCGTGGTCGGTGGCCGCACACATCGCCTCGGCGTCGGCCATCGCCGGTACCCGGTCGGGGCGGACGAACGACGTCAGTTCGAGGTCGATGACACCGGCGGCGACCAGCGCCTCGTAGATCGCGAGCTTGTCGGCGGTCGCGATCGGTGCCTCGTCCTGCAGGCCGTCGCGGAGTGTCACGTCGCGGAGCACGACGTCGGGGGCGTTCATCCGCGCCTCCCGGCGAAGAGGTCGGCGACGTCGTCGAACGCCGACAGTCCGGCCAGCAGGGTGTCGCGACCCTGCAGCACGTGCTCGACCATCAACCGTTCGGCGCGCTCGGGCTCGCGCGCGGTGACGGCGTCGGCGATCAGGCGATGGAAGGTGGCCGATCGTTCGAGTTCGCCCGGTTCGAAGTGCTGCAACGCCTGGAACACGAGCGGGGCGTCGACGGCGGAGTGGACGAGGCTGCGGATGCGCGTGTGGCGGCTCATGGTGAGCAGCGCCTCGTGGAACTCGGCGTTGGCAGCGTCGAGTTCGCGTACGACCGCACGATCGTCGCGCGACCGGAGCCCGGCGTCGGTCGCACGTTCGAACCGGTCGAGGGCTCGGCGGAGCACCACCAGATCGGCGTGTTCGTGGCGTGATGCCGCCAGCGAGGCGGCGTATCCCTCGAGCCGTGCTCGCACGTCGTACAGATCGGCGATCTCGTGCTCGGTGAGCGGCCGCACGCGGGCGCCGCGGTTGCGCTCGACCACCACGAGCCCCTCCGACTCGAGCCGGCGCACCGCCTCGCGCACCGGGGTGCGCGAGCACTCGAACTTCTCCGCGAGCCGTTGCTCGACGAGCCGCGAGCCCGGGAGGAAGTCGCCCTCGACGATCCCGCGCCGCACCCCGTCGTAGACACGTGCCGCGTCGTTCGACGATTCAGGCGACGAGTCGCTCGTCATTTGTCGTCGATGTCGTCGGCCGAGATGCGCAGCAGGTCGTCGTCGGCGTCGGCCACGAACACCTCGGTGACGCGTTCGTCGACGTCGTCCCACTCGGTCCGCAGTGCCCGCGACATGACGCCGTGCATCATGTAGAGCGACGCGACGTAGGTGAGTTCGAGCAGTTCACGATCGGAGAAGTGGGCACGCAGTTTGTCGAACAGGGCATCGGGGACTCGACCGAGGTCGTACACCAGACAGTCGGTGTACGCGAGCACCAACCGATCGACTTCGTCGAAGCAATCGGCGGCCGCCCAATGGGGGATCGCAGTGATCTGTTCCTCGGTCGCACCCAGGCCTCGAAGGGCCTTGCAGTGCTGCGAATACACGAACTGGCTCTGGGTGGCGTACCCGGCACGGGCCTGCGCCCACTCGCGCAGGATCGGGTCGATGCTGACCGAGCGGTACACGCCGAAGCCCTGGATGGCGTGCTCGAAGACCTTCGAGTCGTTGGCGAACACGGTCCACCAGTCGCCCGGGGTGCCGGTCGCGGTGCCCGGTTCGACAGCGGGGTCGCGGTCGCCGAAGAGGAGGCCGTACATCGACTCGACCAACGGGTCGGTGTTGTCGGCGCGGGAGACGGGATCGAGGCGCGGCACGATCAGGCCGACACCGGGCGGGCGGGTGCGTGTCGGACGTCGTCCGCGGTCAGTTCGCGCTGCCACGCCGCGAACTCGAGCATGATCCCGTCGGGGTCCATGAAGTAGATCGATCGGACGAACACGCCGTCGTGGGGCTCGGCGGCGATGCCGAACTCGGAGTCGTCGTGGTTGGCGACGTCGGTGCAGTCGACGCCGGCGGCTCGGAGTCGCTCGACGTAGCCGTCGATGCGATCGGCGGGCACGTTGAACGCGACATGGTTCATCGAGCCGTGGGCCGTGATCCAGTCGCCGCCGTCGACACGACCGGCGGGGGAGGCAATGCCGGGCGCCCGGGGCGGGGCGTCGGGGAACCAGAAGAACGCCACGGAGTCGCCACCGCCGCAGTCGAAGAAGAAGTGCTGGCCACCGCCCGGCAACTCGATCGTCTTCGTGAGTGGCATGCCGAGCACGCCCTCGTAGAAGTCGACCGTGCGGCCCATGTCCTCGCACACCAGGGCGAGGTGGTTGATCCCGCGGTACTCGAAGTCGCTCATGGCCGGATTGTGCGCAATCGACGGCGCAGTGTCAAGTCGGCGGCCACCTTGCGTCGGGCTGGAGCCATCTTGTATGCAATTGCGCATGACCTCCGCTGGACCGTTGGACGGCATCCGCGTGCTCGAACTCGGGAGCTTCATCGCCGGTCCGTTCGCCGGACAGCTCTTCGGCGACTACGGGGCCGACGTCATCAAGATCGAGAGCCCCGGTGCGGGCGACCCGATGCGGTCGTGGGGCGTCACGACCGACGACGGCGACAGCCTGTGGTGGCCCGCGATCGCGCGCAACAAGCGGTCGGTCGTCGCCGACCTGCACGATCCGGAGGGCATCGCGTTCGTGCGGGCGCTCGCCGACACCGCCGACATCGTGCTCGAGAACTTCCGACCGGGGAAGCTCGCCGAATTCGGCCTCGACGACGACACCCTGCGCAGCACGAACCCCGGCGTGATCATCGTGCACGTGTCGGGGTTCGGGCAGACCGGACCGCGTTCGTCGGAGGCCGGCTTCGGGTCGATCGGCGAGGCCGTCGGTGGTATCCGCTATCTCACCGGCGACCCCGACCGCCCACCCGCCCGGTGTGGCATCAGCCTCGGTGATTCGCTCGCCGCGATGCACGCCGTCATCGGCGCCCTCGCCGCCCTCCACGAACGCCAACACAGCGGTGTCGGTCAGGGCGTCGACGTCGCCATCTACGAAGCCGTCGCCTCGCTCATGGAGTCGACGATGGTCGACTACGAGGTCGGCGGGGTCATCCGCCAACGGTCGGGCGGCGTGTTGCCCGGCGTGGCGCCCGCCAACGCCTATCCGTGTGCCGACGGCTCGGAGGTGCTCATCGCGGCGAACGCCGACACCGTGTTCCGACGGCTCGCCGGTGCGATGGCGCCCGACCTCGGCGGTACCGACCTCTCGGACGATCCGCAGTACGCCGACCACGTGTCGCGCGGCCGCAACTCGGTCGAGCTCGACCGCATCGTCGCCGACTGGACGTCGACCCGCCCGTCGGCCGATGTGCTCGACCTGCTCGCCGAACACGGCGTGCCGGCGGGCCGGGTGTACACCGCGCCCGACATGATCACCGACCCGCACTACCTCGCCCGCGACATGGTGGTGCGCCGCACCGCACGCGCCGGGTTCGAGACGCCGATGAACGGCATCGTCCCGCGCTTTTCGCGGACGCCCGGCTCGGTGCGCGACGTCGGCCCGACCCTCGGCGAGCACACCGACGAAGTCCGAGCCGAACTCGCCGCCCGTGCCGGCGCATCCCAGGAGGATCCGACATGACGAACGACCCGAACGCGACGAGTGGCGCCGCCGCGCGTCGTCCCAACGTGCTGCTGATCATCACCGACCAGCAGCGTGCCGACCACGTCGGCTTCATGGGGAACCAGGTCGTGCGCACACCGCACCTCGACGCCATCGCCGCCCGTGGCACGGTGTTCGAGTCGGCGTGGGTGAACAACCCGGTGTGCATGCCCAACCGGTCGACGATCATGACGGGCCGCATGCCGAGCAGCCACGGCGTGATCTTCAACGACCGCTCGCTCGAGTGGGCGGCGAACACCCACGTCCGTCAGTTCCGTGCCGCCGGGTACCGCACCGGATTGTTCGGCAAGAGCCACCTGCAGCACGGCATGAGCCGCAACTCGGTGATGGCGCCCGACGGACGGCCGTCGGTGCTCGACGCCTTCCCCGCCGGGTGGGACCACCTCGAGGACGAGGAGCGCTACTACGACGACGTGCCGCCGTGGCCCGACGACTTCTACGGCTTCGACACCGCCGAACTGTCGATCAACCACGGTGCCGCGGTGACCGGCCACCACTTCCAGTGGGCCGTCGACCGGGGCGCGAACCCCGACCACCTGCGCGTCCCCCAGTCGGCCGACAACCCGCGCACGCGTGGCAGTGACGTCTGGTGGCAGATCTACGACCCGCCGTACGGCGAGGAGTTCCACTCGACCTCGTTCGTCGCCGACCGCACGATCGACTTCATCGAACGAGCGTCGGCCGAGGGCTCCCCGTGGCTCGCCTGGGCGTCGTTCCCCGATCCGCACCACCCGTTCACGCCGCCGGGCCGTTGGTACGACCGGCACCATCCCGACGACATGGTGCTCCCCGACACGTTCGACGATCCGATGGTGGGCGCGCCCGAGTACCTGAAGATCGTGCAGCGGTGGCGTGTCGACAAGATGCGCAACTGGGTCGGCCTCACCGGGGCGACGAGCCCGGAGGTCACCCGGGCGGCGATGGCGGCGAACTACGGAGCGATCGAGATGATCGACGACCGCGTCGGTCAGATCATGGCGACGATCGAGCGGCTCGGTCAGCTCGACGACACGATCGTCGTGTTCACCGCCGACCACGGCGAGATGATGGGCGACCACTTCCTCATGCTGAAGGGGTACATGCACTATCGCGGGACGCTCCAGGTGCCGCTGGTCGTGTCCGATCCGCGGCGGCCCGCGGCCCGCACGACGTCGCTCGCCGCCAGCATCGACATCGGTCCGACGCTGATGGATCTGTGCGGCGTCGAGACGTACCACGGGGTGCAGGGCACGAGCCAGCTCCCCGTCCTCGACGACCCGACTGCGTCGGTGCGCGATTCGGTGCTGATCGAGGACGACCTCGACTGGCCGAAGATCGATCCGTTCCCGACGATGATCCGGACCCTCATCACGCCCGAGCACCGCTACTCCAGGTACAACACGGGCGAGGACGGTGTGTACGAACTCGCCACCGACGACGACGAGCGCACCAACCTGGCGTCGACCCGGCCCGAGTTGCGCAGCGAGCTGATCGAGGGACTCACTGACGCGATGATGCGCCACAGCGAGCGCTCACGCGGTGCACCGGTCGCCGAGCCGGCGATGGTCGCGCCCCCCGTCTGACCCGCGGCACGCTCCCACTGCCGTCGTTTCCGACGGTGACCTCCGCCGGATCGCTGGGTACGGTGATCGGAGCGTGAGCGAACCTTCGAGTACCACCCCATCCCGCGCGGCCTGGAAGCCGCTGCTGGCGTTGTTGCGTCGACAGTGGCTCGGTCTGGCACTCGGGGTGGGGGTCGGACTGCTCTGGACGCTCGGCAAGATCGCCGTGCCGCAGCTCGTGCGGCTGGCGATCGACCGCTCGATCGAGGGCGACGAGAGCGCCTGGGGCTGGGCCGCACTGATCGCGATCGCCGGACTCGTCACGGGCACGTTCACCGCGGCGCGTCGGTACGTCGCGTTCTCGCAGAGCCGGTTGGTCGAGCGGCGGCTCCGCGAGCGCCTCCTCGACCACATCCTGTGCCTCCACATCGGGTACCACGACCGGGCCCAGACCGGTCAGCTGATGAGCCGCGCGTCGAGCGACCTCAACCAGATCCAGGCGTTCGTCGTGATGATCCCCCTCACGGTGTCGAACCTCTTCCTGGTCGCAGTCGTCACCGTCGTGCTGTTCTCGATGAACGCCTACCTCGCCCTGTTCGCGCTGCTCCCGTTGCCGTTCCTGCTCGTCAACGCGCGTTCGTTCTCGACCCGGATCCATCCGGCGGTCCGTGCGGTGCAGCAGGAACAGGCCCAGCTCGCGACGGTCGTCGAGGAGACGGTAGCCGGCGTACGCGTCGTCAAGGGGTTCGGTGCCGAACCGGTGCAGGCCAAGAAGCTCGAAGCGGAGGCGGACGACATCCGCGACGTCTCGCTCGACGCGGCACGCATCCGGGCGACGCACCTGCCGATCAACGAACTGCTCCCGTCGATCGGCCTGATCGCGGTACTCGGTATCGGCGGCTATCAGGTGATCAACGGCGAGATGCAGCTCGGCGAACTCGTCGCGTTCAACATCTACGTGCAGATGCTGGTCTGGCCCCTGCGGACGATCGGCATGACCGTGGCGTGGGCGCAACGTGCGACCGCCGCACTCGAACGGGTCGACGAGGTCATGAGCGTCACCCCCGAGATCGTCGACCCACCCGAACCTCGACCGCGACCGACGCAGGGCGCCGTCCGGTTCGACGACGTCCGGTTCGGCTACGACGCCGACGAGCCGGTGCTCGACGGCTTCTCGCTCGACATCGCGCCCGGCACCTCGGTGGCGATCGTCGGCGAGACCGGCAGCGGCAAGTCGACCGTCGCCCGACTCCTGATCCGCTTCTACGACCCGCAAGGCGGATCGATCGCGCTCGATGGTGCCGACCTGCGCGACCTGACGGTCGACGACGTGCGCCGCTCGGTCGGGCTCGTGTTCGAGGACACCCTGTTGTTCAACGACAGCGTCGGCGCGAACATCGCGTTCGCGCACCCGGACGCGAGCCCGGAGGAGGTGCGGCGTGCGGCCGAGCTGGCGGGTGCCGCCGACTTCATCGACGAGCTCCCCGACGGTTACGACACGATCATCGGCGAGCGCGGCTTCTCGCTGTCGGGCGGTCAGCGCCAGCGCATCGCAATCGCCCGGGCCATCGTCTCCGACCCCGCCGTGCTCGTCCTCGACGACGCGACCAGCGCGGTCGACCCCACCAAGGAGCACCAGATCCGCGACGCGATGGCGACCGTGATGCAGGGCCGGACGACGATCGTGATCGCCCACCGCGCCGGCACGATCGCGATGGCCGATCGGGTGGTGGTCGTCGACGACGGACGGGTCATCGCCGACGGGACGCACGACGACCTGCTGGCGAGTGAACCGCGCTACCGGGCGGTACTCGCCGCCGCCGAGCTCGCCGACGTGTCCGACCGCGACGGCGTTCCGGAAGGAGCAGGCTGATGTGGGGCGGGTCGGCGGTCAGCGCCGAAGACCGACTCGACGCCGACGAGGCGAAGCAGGTGCTGCGCCGTGCGGCGCGACTCGCACGGCCGCAGCGCAACCTCGCGCTCGCCACGCTCGGCTTCGTCACGCTCGCGACGAGCACGACCATCGTCGGACCACTCCTCCTGCGGTACGGCATCGACGAGGGCATCGCCAAGGGCGACAAGGGAGCGCTCAACCTGGCGATCGGCGTCTACATCGCCGTTGCGATCGTGGCCTTCATCGGGTCGCGACAGCAGTACGTGTTCGTGAACCGGGCGGGAGAGGGCTTCCTCCGCTCGTTGCGCATCAGGCTGTTCGCGCACATCCAGCGCCAGGGGCTCGCCTTCTTCGACCGCAACAAGGCGGGCGTACTCGTGTCGCGCATGACCGCCGACATGGAGTCGATGTCGGAGTTGGTGCAGTGGGGACTCCTCCAGTTCGTGTCGGCGGCGATCCTGCTGATCTTCGCCCTGATCGTGCTGCTCCTGATGTCGTGGCAGCTGACCCTGCTCGGTCTGCTCGTCATGCCGTTCATCGTGCTCGCGACCCGTCGGTTCCAGCGCGACTCGAACGAGGCGTACCTCGAGGTGCGCGAACGGGTCGGTGAGAACCTGTCGGCGATCCAGGAGAACATCACCGGTGTCCGGGTCATCCAGGCGTCGGTTCGGGAGGGCGAGCAGCGTCGACGCTTCGCCGTCATCAACCGGCAGCTGTACGACGCCCACCTGCACAGCGTGAAGGTGTCGACGTGGTACTTCGGCGCGATCGAGTTCTTCGGGGTCCTCGCGACGGCGATCGTCATCGGCGCCGGCGGTTGGCTGGCGTCGACCGGCCAGGTGTCGACCGGCACCGTGGTCGGGGTCGTGCTGTTGCTGTCGAGCCTGTTCGAGCCGGTGCAGCAGCTGTCCCAGCTCTACAACACCCTGCAGGCGTCGACCGCCTCGCTGGCGAAGATGTTCCAGATCCTCGACACGACCCCCGACGTCGACGAGCACCACGCGGCCGTCGACCTCCCCGAGTCGGGCGTGCTCGACGTCGCCGGTGTCGGGTTCACGTATCCCGGAACCTCGAAGCCCGTGCTCAGCGGGGTCGACCTGACGATCGCCGCGGGGGAGCGGATCGCGCTCGTCGGACCGACGGGTGCCGGGAAGTCGACGCTCGCCAAGCTCGTCGCCCGGCTCTACGACCCGACCGAGGGTCAGGTGCGGTTCGGCGGTGTCGAGCTGAGCGACGCGACGCTGTCGTCGTTGCGCGAGCGGATCGTCGTCGTCCCCCAAGAGGGCTTCCTGTTCGACGGCACGATCGCCGACAACCTCCGGATCGCCCGGGCCGACGCGACCGACGACGATCTCTCACGTGCGCTCGACGACATCGGGGTGCGGGCCCGGTTCGAGGAGTTCCCCGACGGTCTGGCGACCGAGGTGCGCGAGCGCGGGTCACGGCTGTCGGCAGGGGAGCGCCAACTCGTGTCGCTCGCCCGTGCGGCGCTGGTCGACCCGGCGGTGCTGGTGCTCGACGAGGCGACGTCGAGCCTCGACCCGGGGACCGAGGCGCTCGTCGAGCAGGCGTTCGAGCGGCTGACCGCGGGACGGACGACGATCGTGGTCGCTCATCGGCTCAGCACCGTGCAGCGCGCCGACCGGATCGCGGTCGTCGAGCAGGGCCGTCTCGCCGAGCTCGGCACACACGACGAGTTGGTCGCCCTCGACGGCCACTACGCGCGCCTCGCCGCCGCCTGGGTCGCCTCCCAACCCGTCTGACCCGCCCGGGTCGAATCCGCCGAATGCGTGAACAATTTGCAGGATGATCCCGCAAATTGTTCACGCATTGGCAGGTGTGTCGATCCGTTCGACGGTCCCGCTCGCCATCACGGCAATCCGATCGCCGACGGCGAGCGCCTCGGCGGGATCGGTGGTCGTGTACAGGACGGTCGACCCGGTTGCACGTCGGAGCGTGTGGACACCGGCGCGGACCGTCGACGCCATCTCTGACCCCATGCCGGCGCACGGATCGTCCAATACGACGACGCCCCGATCGCGGACGAACGCCCGCCCGAGCGCGACGCATCGTCGTTCGGCGGGCGACAGCGAGCGTGGCGAGCGGTCGAGGAGGTCGGTCAGCCCCAACGCGTCGGCGACCCGACCGACGCGTCGTCGTTCGGTCCGGTCGCAGCACTCGAGTTCGAGCGATCCGCCGAGGTTCTCGGCGACCGTGCGATGTGGGTAGAGCGCCGTTCGGGCGAGGAGCATGGCGACGCCACGGTCCCTCGTCGGGAGTGCGTTGACGCACCGGTCGTCGATCAGGATCCGACCGGCGGTCGGCCGGTCGGTGCCGACGAGGAGGTGGAGTGCCGCCGACTTGCCCGAACCCGGCGGGCCGACGATGGCGAGCAACTCCCCGGCCTCGACCTCGAACTCGAGATCGAGATCGGGGTCGTCCGGTGTGTCGGCCGGCCGGACGACGCCGTCGAAGCGAACGGATGTCACGGTCTCCTCCGATCCCGATTCGTCAGTCGGCCGGGAGTGTCCCGGATCGGATCAGGTCGGCGTACCAGAGGGCGCTGCGCTTCGGTCGCCGTTCGAGCGAATCGGGGTCGACCTCGACGATGCCGAACTTCGGACCGTATCCCCAGGCCCACTCGAAGTTGTCGAGGAGCGACCACGCGAAATACCCGTCGATGGGGACGCCGTCGGCGATCGCCCCGGCGACCTGATCGAGGTGGCCACGGAGATAGTCGATCCGGTCGTGATCGGCGATGCGGCCGTCCGGGTCGCGTTCGGTGTCGGGCATCGCGGCGCCGTTCTCGGTGATGAACAGTCTCGGGAATCCGTACTCGCTGTCGAGGCGTCGGAGCAGGTCGCCGAGCGCCGGGGGATGGATCTCCCACCCCATGGACGTGTCGGCGCCACGTTCGCCGCGTTCGCCCTCGATCGCCGCGACGAACTTGCGCGTGTAGAAGTTGATCCCGAAGAAGTCGAGCGGCTGGGCGATGAGATCGAGGTCGCCCGGCAGCACCTCCGACTGGTCCCAGCCCAACCGTTCGGTGGTGAAGGCCGGGTAGCCGCGCCCGGCGAGCGGATCGGTGTACCAGCGATTCTCGAACTCGTCGACCACGCGTTGGCGGTCGCGGGCGAACGGCGAGTCGCCGACCGGGGTGACGGGCGTGAAGTTGATGACGATGCCGACCTCGTGCGCCGGGTCGATCTCCTTGATGGCGCGACGGGCGAGCCCGTGGCCGAGGAGGACGTGGTGGCTCGCCGCAAGGGCTTCGCCGAGGTCGCGGTGCCCGGGTGCGTGCTCGCCGGTGAGGTGACCGAGGTTCGCGATGACGTACGGCTCGTTCACGGTCGTCCATCGCGTCACACGATCGCCGAGCCGGCGAACCGTCGTCGCGGCGTAGTCGGCGAACGCCTCCGCCGTCGCACGATCGGTCCAGCCGCCGCGGTCCTGCAGCGCCTGTGGCAGGTCCCAGTGGTACAGCGTCGGGTACGGCGTGATGCCGGCGGCGAGCAGCTCGTCGACCAGGCGGTCGTAGAAGTCGAGGCCGGCGGGGTTCGCCTCGCCCGTTCCGTTCGGGACGACGCGGGGCCATGCGATCGAGAATCGGTAGGCGTTCAGACCGAGGTCGGCCATCAGGGCGACGTCGTCGGCGACGCGGTGGTAGTGGTCGCACGCGGTCGTCCCGTCGCTGCCGTCCACGATCGTGCCGGCGGTGGCACAGAAGCGGTCCCAGATGCTCTCGCCCTTGCCGTCGGCGGTGGCGGCTCCCTCGATCTGGAACGACGACGTGGCCGCGCCCCACACGAAATCGACCGGGAACGATCTCGTCGACGGTGGTTCGGAAGCGGTTGCAGTCGAGATCGTCGTGGTGCTCATGGATGGGACCTTTCGTCGAGCGTGCGGTGTCGAAGCGGCGGGATCAGACCAGCTCACCACCCACACGAGACTGCACCGGCCTGCCGTCGTTGACAGCGTCCGTCTCGAACCGTACTCTGGAAGCGGTTCCAGTTCAAGCCCGGACCGCCCGTCACCGCCCCCCGGTGACGGGCGGTCGGTCATGATGGTGCCGGATGTGTGGCGCGGTCAGGGAGGTTGCGGTGGAACAGAAGGT
>JAGQSS010000880.1 GCA_020439405.1 Ilumatobacter sp.
AGAGCCGGAGGAAGCCGTCGATGCGAACGCCGAAGCGCGCGGATTGCGCTACTCGCTTTATGGATTCGTGGCGGTCCTGGTCGTTGTTCTCGCGTGCACGATCCCGAGCGGCGCGCCGCTCCGGCATCCCGAAACCGGCGACATCATCGGCCAGACTCCGTTCATGGAGAGTTTGCTCTTCATCATCGCCATCTTCTTCCTGGTTTCAGGCGTGGCGTATGGAGTTGGAGCGGGCACGGTCAAAAGCGCCAACGATGTGATCGGCGCCATCACCAAAACCTGGGCCGGTTTGGCGAGCCTGCTGGTGATGTTCCTGATGATCGCCCAGTTCATCGCCTACTTCAATTACACCCACCTGCCGCAAGTCATGGCCGTCGGAATGGCGCACTTGCTCGAGAGTCTCGGACTGGGCGCGCTGCCGCTGATGATCGGTTTCATCCTCGTCATCATCCTTCTCGACTTCGTGATTCCGGGATCGTTGCCGAAATGGGCGATCTTCGCCCCGGTCTTCGTGCCGGTGTTCTACGACCTCGACATCTCGCCGCAAGCGCTGCTCGCGGCGTACCGGATCGGCGATTCGCCGGTCAATCCGCTCA
>JAGQSS010000881.1 GCA_020439405.1 Ilumatobacter sp.
AGGATCAGCCAGAAACTCGGCACGCCCGCAGACAGCGTCACGCCTTCGCCCTCGATCAGTTCGTAGAGTTTGTCCGGCTCGTAGTTGCGGCCGGGCAGCACGAGTTTCGAGCCGGTGAAGGGCGCGGTGAACGGCATGTTCCAGCCGTTGCCGTGGAACAGCGGCGCCATCGGGAACATGACCTCGCGCACGCCTTCCTTGTGGCCCGGCATGAATTCGAAGCTCGAGCAGACCAGCGTCTGCAGGATCGCTGCGCGATGCGAATAAACGACGCCCTTCGGATTGCCGGTCGTGCCCGACGTGTAGCAGATCGTCGAAGCCGTCTTCTCGTCGAACAGCGGCCACTCGAATCCGGTCGCGTCTTCCGCCGCCAGCAATTCCTCGTAGCAATGCACGGGCTTTGGCAGATTGACCTCCGGCATGCGCTCGCGCGAGGACATGAAGACGAAGGCTTCGATCGTCTCCAGCCGCGGCGCGATCGCCTCGACCAGCGGCAGCGTCGCACGGTCGATGAACAGCAGCCGGTCTTCCGCATGATTGATGATGTAGACGAGCTGGTCCGGGAACAGGCGCGGATTGACCGTATGCAGCACG
>JAGQSS010000882.1 GCA_020439405.1 Ilumatobacter sp.
CCCAGGAAGAATTCGGATTGATCGATGCTGTCGAAGGGGCGGTCGTCGGGCACATCCGCGCCAGTGAACCTGGCGAGGGTGGCGAACATGTCCACGCCATGAACGATCTCGTTGCTGACGCGACGAGCAGCGATTCTACCGGGCCAGCGGATCAGGAATGGCACGCGAATGCCGCCTTCCAGTGCGGTGAAATATTGCCCACGCCACGGGCCGGCCCAGCCATCCCACGGCCGGAAATACTCGGGGCCGTTGTCGCTCGTGAAGATCACGATCGTGTCGTCCCGAATGCCCGCCCTTTCCACGGCGGCAAGAATCTGCCCGACGTTGTCATCCATCTCGGTCAGCATGTCCGCCCAGTCGCCATTGCCCGTGCGGCCCCTGAACGCCGGATTCGGCTCGCTCGGCAAGTGGGGTTGCGTGAGAGCCACATAGGCAAAAAACGGCTTGCCTGTTCGGGACTGCTTCTCGATGAACGAGACGGCGCGGCGGGTGATCTCAGCATCGATGAGCCGACGCTGCTCCACGTCATAGATCCCCAAGGGGACGCTCTTTTCGCCTTTCACGCCTTCCATGACCTGTTCCGCCGGCATGATG
>JAGQSS010000883.1 GCA_020439405.1 Ilumatobacter sp.
CGGCGACGCTCGGGGTGCTTTGTGAACTCATGCACAAATTGCGTCGGTGCCTCCGTACGCTGAGGGCGAGGGCGTCGACGCCTTGTCGCACGAGGCGGTGGTCACGTCCGAGCCAGCTGAGCCGAGCCGAGCCGAGCCGAGACGTGAGAGGTGAGCGCCGTGGAGCGACCGAGGGTGGTGATCGTCGGAGCGGGGTTCGGCGGGCTGGCCACCGCTCGCTCCCTCGCTGGCGAAGACCTCGACGTCACGTTGGTGGACCGCAACAACTTCCACACGTTCCAGCCGTTGCTGTACCAGGTGGCCACGGCGGGCCTCGCGTCGGCCGACGTCGCCCACCCGATCCGCGGGATCGTCGGTCGGGGCCATCGTGACCAGGTCGCCTTCGTCCAGGCGACCGTGATCGGTGCCGACCTCGACGCCCAGATCGTCCACCTCCAGCACGACGACCACGAGGTGGAGGATCTCCCCTACGACCACCTCGTCGTGGCCGCGGGTGCCACCGCCAACACCTTCGGCATCCCGGGCGTGGAGGAGCACGGCTTCCCGCTCTACCAGCTGGCCGACGCCGTGCGACTGCGCAACCACGTGCTCG
>JAGQSS010000884.1 GCA_020439405.1 Ilumatobacter sp.
TCGACCTCGACTACCGCCGCTCGTCGGTGCGCCCCGCCCAGGTGGTGGCGCGCGCCGAGCTGGGCCTCGCCACCGGCGACCGCGCCGCGTCGGAGGCGACGATCGCCGAGATCGTCCGCTGGCGCCGGGCGCACCAACCCGGCGGTCAGAACGCGGGCTCCGTGTTCACCAACCCACCCGGCGACTCCGCCGGTCGCCTGGTCGAGGTGGCCGGGGCCAAGGGGCTGCGCATCGGCACCGCCCACGTGTCGACCAAGCACGCCAACTTCATCCAGGCCGACGAGGGCGGCTCGGCCGACGACATCCGGCGCCTGATGCTCGCGGTCCAGGCCCGGGTGCTCGCCGAGGCGGGGGTGGCGCTGCACCCCGAGACCCGCCTGGTCGGCTTCGACGACGAGCCGTTCCACCCTCATCCTGAGCTGGAGGGGGAGTGACCCCGGCCGGCCATGGGTGACCCTGCACCTGGGGACGAGGTCGAGGGCACGGGACGCCCCTCCATGGACCCGCGGCTGCGGGCCCGTCGCGTCGCCGTCCGCCGCTCGGCGGGCCGGCGGCGACTCCGGGTGGTGGTGGTGGCCGGCGCCGTGGTC
>JAGQSS010000885.1 GCA_020439405.1 Ilumatobacter sp.
GGCCGAGAACGCGAACCCCAACGTGGTGATCAACGGGACCTGGAGCATGCCGAAACAGTAGTCCCGCCAACAGGTTTGCGCGTCGTAGTCACGAACTCCGTGGCCTTCCAACGCACGGTGGTAGATCTCGACGAGCTCCCGCTCGTACAACGCGCGATCGTCCGGCGCCAGGCTGGTGGCGATGAAGTAGGCCAGGTCCCGGGCGGGCAGGCCCACGGCCAGGGTCTGCCAGTCGACGACGGTCACCCGGGTTCTGGCGGGGTTGAACAGCAGGTTGTCGAGGCGGTAGTCGCCGTGCAGCAGACTGAACCGCTCCGGGGCGCCCAGCAGCCACGCCGCGATCAGATCCGCGGACTCCAGGACGGTGGCGGCGTCGGCCGGATCCATCCGCGGGCCCAGCCGATCCAGGGTGGTCTGGGCGGCCAGGCGGGTGATGTCGCCGAGCCCCCGTGCGGTCGCCTCGTCGGCCTTGGGCATGACGGTGCCGGCGAAGGACAGCCACGCCGGATCGCACCAGCGCGGCCCGTGCAGTCCGGCGAGCGCGGCCACCGCCAGACGGGCCTCCTCGAGGGTGCATCCCCGGATCTGG
>JAGQSS010000886.1 GCA_020439405.1 Ilumatobacter sp.
CCCGGCGGGCATGGCCATCTCGGTGCCCTCGGTTCCGTTCGGCCACGGCCACAGCACCCGAAGCGATCCCAGCATCAGCCCGACGAGGCCGGACAGCACCAGCTGGTGGTGGTGGTGCAGCGCCCAGTGCAACAGCGTGGAGAACCCGGCGAGTCCGAGCACCGCGCCCAGGCCAAACACGGCGATGATGGCGAGGTCCAGGTCGGAGACGGCGCCGAGCACCGAGTCGTACAGGCCCAGCATCAGCAACAGGAACGATCCGGACACGCCGGGCAGGATCATGGCGCAGATGGCGATCGCACCGGCGACGAACACGAACGGCAACGACGGGTCCTCCACCGGGCCGGAGCGGAGCCCCAGCACCACGAACGCCACGACGGCGACGCCCACCAACGTGGCGGCCCGGGTGGCGTCCAGCTTCAGGCGCTGGGCGGTGACGATGATCGAGCCCACCACCAGGCCGAAGAAGGCGGCCGCCATGCGCACCGGTTGGGTCTCCAGCAGGTGCTCGATGGTGTGGGACAGGGCGATCACCGCCAGGCCGATGCCCACCAGCAGTGGGATGAGGAACGCCCAGTCGACCGCCTTG
>JAGQSS010000887.1 GCA_020439405.1 Ilumatobacter sp.
TGTCCGAACCACATCGCGAGGAGCTGGTCAAGGAGGCGGCGACGATGGCGTTGTACGTCGCCATCTGCCTGCTCGCCGCTCTCACGGTGGCGAGCCACGACACCTTCGAACACCGGCGGTCGGTGGTGGCCGTCGTCTGGGGGACGACACTGGGGCTGGCGTTGGCGCACTGGTTCGCGTTCCGCCTCTCGTCCCGGCTGGTCGCGAGCGGCTCCGTTCGTCGGAGCGACGCCGAACTGGCCGTCGCCCAACTGGTCGGCAGCATCGCGATCGCAGCGGTGGCGACGATCCCCGTCCTCCTGGTCGACGGAGAGGCGCAACTCGACGCGACACGCTGGGTCGTCGCCGGTTGCATCGCGATCGTCGGCTTCGGCGTGGCCCGGTCGAGCGGGGCGTCGATCGTGCGATCGGTGCTCTACGGTTCGGCGACCCTGATCGTGGCGTCGGTCGTCGTGCTCCTCAAGAACTCACTGTCCGGGCACTGAGTGCCGCCACCCGACCCCGTCGGGATTCACGCGAGTCGCAGACGGTACAGCGATGTGGTGGCCGTCATGTAGAGGAACGGGCCGGCGAACTCGACGTTGGCAC
>JAGQSS010000888.1 GCA_020439405.1 Ilumatobacter sp.
TCGGCGAGGAGGCCGATGAAGAGACGCTGGGCGGCGCGGAGATGCACGCCTCGGTCACCGGCCTGGGCGAGTACCTGGCCGAGGACGACGGCCATGCCATCGCGCTGGCCCGCGATCTGCTGGACAAGCTGCCCTGGGACGTGATGCCGCCACCCGCGCCCTGCGCCGAGCCGCGCTACGCGGCAGAGGAACTGCTGGGCGTGGTGCCGGCCGACGAGCGCACGCCGTACGACGTGCGCGAGGTGATCGCCCGGCTGGTGGACGGCTCCGACTTCCTGGAGTTCAAGGCCAGCTACGGCGCGGACACCGTCTGCGGCCATGCCCGCCTGCACGGCCACACCGTGGGCCTCATCGGCAACAACGGCCCCATCCAGCCGCAGGGCTCGACCAAGGCGGCGCAGTTCATCCAGCTGTGCGACCAGAGTGGCACGCCGCTGGTCTTCCTGCAGAACACCACCGGCTACATGGTCGGCGCTGCGGCCGAACAGGCCGGCGCCATCAAGCATGGCAGCAAGATGATCCAGGCCGTGGCCAATGCGCGGGTGCCCAAGTTCACCATCGTGCTCGGCGGCAGCTTCGGCGCAGGCA
>JAGQSS010000889.1 GCA_020439405.1 Ilumatobacter sp.
TGGACGGCGACGCCGACCAGTGGGCCCAGCGGGTCGACGCGCTGCGCGCACCGGACTCGGTGACGATCGGCGCCGCGATCCATTCGGTGCGCGCGGTACCGGCCGATCAGATGGGGACCGTCGCCGACTGGGCAGCGCGCCGAAAAGCCCCGCTGCACATCCATTCCTCGGAGCAGACCGGTGAGGTGGAGCAGTGTCTGGCGGTGCACGGCTGCACCCCGACGGCCCTGATGCGCGACCATGGGGTGCTCGGGGCGCGAACCACCGCGGTGCACGCGACGCACCTGACCGAGCGCGACGTCGCCGACCTCACCGGCAGTGCCACCGGGGTGTGCTTCTGCCCGACCACCGAACGCGATCTCGGCGACGGGATCGGCCCGGCCGCGGCCCTGATCGAGGGTACGTTCAGTCTCGGGTCGGACAGCCACGCAATCATCGACCTCTTCGAGGAGGCGCGTGCGGTGGAACTCGACGAACGGCTCCACCGGCGGGAACGCGGGCTGTTCCCGGCCGCCCGGCTGCTGGAGTGTGCCACCGTCGACGGGCACCGCGCACTGGGGCGGCCCGGCTCCGGTGTGTTGCGGGTCG
>JAGQSS010000088.1:0-8188 GCA_020439405.1 Ilumatobacter sp.
GCCGTCGACCGCCGCCTGGTACGTCTCGAGCGCGCCGAGACCGGGAGAGAGCGGTGCGGGGAAAGAGTATAGATGTCGGTGGATGACGTCTCACAAAAAAAAAAACCAGGCCTCGACGATGCCGGCGTCGCACGACTGGGCGACCTCGCTGGCCTCCATGGCCAGGCCGAACGCGTCCTCGGGGTCGCCGCCCAGGTGGGCGATGCTGGCGAGCCGGTAGAGCGCCTCGGCCTCGCCGGGACGATCGCCTTCGGCGCGGGCGACGACGCGGGCCTGCAACGCGTAGTTCCGCGCATCGTCCGGCTGGCTGTGCCGGGTGCGCGCCGCTCGCTCGAGCAGCTCGCGCACCGCGGGTGACGCGCCGGTGTCCGCGGTCGTTGTCTTCGACTCCACGAAGGTTGCATCGGCACGCTCCCGACCGACCTTGAAGGCTTCTTGAGAAGTCGGTGACGGTGTGATCACGCACGAACCACCAGGTCGCGGCGGCACCGGCTCGTGCCCTTCGTATCATGTGTCCCGATGGCGTCGGCGGAGGACCCCCGAGGACGACACCTCGAGCGGTCCGCGCTCACGGCGATGCTCCCTGTCGTCGCGCTCCTCCCCTTCTGGCTGCTGGCGATGGTGGTCATCTGGCTGCCGGTCCGGTTGATCGTCGACATGCCGATCTGGGTGCTGCCCGTCGTGTGGCTGGCCGCCGGGACCCTGTTGTTCATCCCGTCGGTGCAGGTGTCGGTGTTGAGCCCACTCTTCGGGGCTCGAGCGCCGACCGAGGAGGAGCAGGCGATCATCTCGCCGATCTGGCGCGACCTGGCGGTCGCCGCCAACCTCCCCTCGTACCGGTACGCGATCCGGGTGATCGACTCCGACGAGCTCAACGCCTTCGCCTGTGGCGGCCATCTCGTGATCGTGACGTCGTTCGCGCTCGACGAGCTGACCGATCGCGAGCTGTCGGGCGTGCTGGCGCACGAGCTGAGTCACCACCTCGGGCTGCACACGTTCGCGTTGACGGTCGGGCACTGGCTCTCGCTGCCGGTCGTGGCACTCGCCCGGATCGGCTTCTTCTTCCAGAACGTCGCCCGCGCCGCCACCGACTCGTTCGTGTCGCACTCGGCGGCGTTGACGGCACTCGGCCGGCTGGCGTCGGGGATCCTGTACGCGATCTCGTGGGTGTTCCTCGCCGCGCTGTACGCCTCCGACGCGCTCGGCAATCTCGTCGGGCACGGTTCGGAGTTCGAGGCCGACCGGCGGGCGGTGCGGATGGGCTACGGGCGGCCGCTCGCCGACGCCCTCCGTCAGGTGATCCGGCTCGGTGGCGGCAGCCGCTCGGTCGGCTGGCGGGCCCGCCTCATGACGTCGCACCCCCCGGCCCGCACCCGGGTCGCCCGCATCGAAGCCATGATGCGCCACCCCAGCCGCTGACCCGGTCGGACGAGGTCGGTTGATGTCAGACCAGAACCGACCCCACCGCAGCGCGACATCGCCGACGACCTGGTCGGTTCTGGTCTGACATCAACCGACCATCAGATGGGGTCAGGCACCTTCTGGCATCGACGCCGCGGTGACCTCGACCTGGCTGGCCAGAAGGTGCCTGACCCCATCTGGTTCCAACCGACCGGGGGCACTGTGTGGCACCCCTCTGGCATGCTCGGGCACATGGCCGGCGACGATCCCTTGCTCGATGCACTCCGGAAGCTGACGGGGCGCGCCGACGCCTCGTTCCGCGACGGACAGCGGGAGGCGATCAGCGCGCTGGTCGACGACCGGTCACGCGTCCTCGTCGTGCAGCGCACCGGCTGGGGCAAGAGCGCCGTCTACTTCCTCACCACCCACCTGCTTCGCGAGCAGGGGTTCGGCCCCACCCTGCTCATCTCGCCGCTGCTCGCGCTGATGCGCAACCAGATCGACGCCGCCACCCGGCTCGGGCTCCGGTGCGAGACGATCAACAGCGCGTCGGCCACCACCGTCCACGAACTCGAGGGGCAGTTGCGCGCCGACGAGGTCGACCTGATCCTCATCTCGCCCGAACGGCTCGCGAACCCGCAGTTCGCCGAGAAGATCATGCCGCTCGTCGGCGAGCGCCCCGGCCTGATCGTCATCGACGAGGTGCATTGCATCAGCGATTGGGGGCACGACTTCCGTCCCGACTACCGCCGCATCGGTCGCCTCTTGGACAAGCTGGCCGGCACGTCGGTCCCGATTCTCGGCTGCACGGCCACTGCGAACGACCGCGTCGTCGCCGACGTCGCCGTCCAGCTCGGCGCCGAACTCACCACCTTCCGCGGCCCGCTCCGCCGTGACGGGCTCGCCCTGAGCGCGCACGCGCTCGACCGGCCGGCCGAACGGCTCGCCTGGCTCACCGAGACCGTCCCGACACTCGAGGGCTCGGGCATCGTCTATTGCCTCACGATCCGCGACGTCGACAACGTCACCGACTGGCTCCGCTCCCAGGGCCTCAACGTCGAGTCGTACCACGGAGGTCTCCCGAACGAGGAGCGGCTCGCCGCCGAGGCGAAGCTGCAGCGCAACGAGATCAAGGCGCTCGTCGCCACCACCGCGCTCGGGATGGGGTACGACAAGCCCGACCTCGGCTTCGTCATCCATTTCCAGTCGCCCGGCTCACCCGTCGCCTATTACCAACAGGTCGGCCGTGCCGGCCGTGCGCTCGAACGCAGCGAAGGCGTGCTCCTGCGGGGTCTCGAAGACGCCGCGATCCAGGACTACTTCATCGAGAACGCGTTCGCCGCCGAGCACCTCGTCAACGATCTGGTCGAGGCGTACGACCGCTTCGACGAGCCGGCCACGCTCATCCGCGCCCAGCAGTACGTCAACGTCAGCATCGGACGGCTCGAGATGGTCGCCAAACAGCTCGATGTCGACGGCGTGCTCGAACGCGTCGACGGATCGAAGTACATCCGCACCGCCGAACCGTGGGAGTACCCGGCGAAGCGGATCGACGAGGTCACCGCCGCACGCCGCCGCGAGCAGCAGTCGATGCTCGACTACTTCCACACCGACACCTGCCGCATGCGCTACATCGCCGACCTGCTCGACGACCCCGACGCCTCCGACTGCGGCATCTGCGACAACTGCACCGGGAACACCGCCGCCATCGATCTCCCAACCGATCTCGTCGCCGCGGCCGAACGATTCCTCCGCAAGCGGCCGATCGAACTGACGACGAAGAAGCAGGTCTACGACCCGTCGAGCGGGAGCCGCCGCAACTTCCCGAAGGAGGAGCGAGCCGAGGACGGCCGGGTGCTCGCCATCTGGGGCGACGCCGGCTGGGGCCAACTCGTGCGCCAGGGCAAGCTCGACGACGGCGTGTTCGATGAGCGGTTGCTCGACGCGTTCGTCGAGATGATCGAGGAGTGGCGGCCGAACCCGACACCGACGTGGGTCACGTCCGTGCCGTCGCTGCGGTACCCGACGCTCGTGCCCGACTTCGCTGCGGCGGTCGCCGAGCGGCTCGGCCTGCCGTTCGTGCCCGTGGTCACCAAGGTCGAGGAACGGCCGCCCCAGTTCGAGCAGCAGAACAGCGTCCACCAACAGATCAACATCGACGGCGCATTCGCGGTCGAGGGACCGGTCGACGGCGGGCCGGTCCTCCTCGTCGACGACATCGTCGACTCCAGCTGGACCATGACCGACATCGCCCGCCGCCTCCGCCGAGCGGGCTCCGGCCCGGTCTTCCCCGCCGCCCTCGCCTCCAGCTCCAAACGCGAGTCGTAGGGCCAGATGGGGTCAGGCACCATCTGGCGTTCGACCCCCTGCGACCCTCGACCTGGCCGGCCAGATGGTGCCTGACCCCATCTGGAGTTGCAGCGCCTGGTCGGTTGATGTCAGACCGGAACCGACCGGGACTGCAGTGGTGACAGGACGCTGGGAGGTCGGTTCCGGTCTGACATCAACCGACCGTCAACCGGGCTCGTCGGGTGGGCGGTCGAGGAGGGCGATCAGTTTCTTGGGGGCTTTGGTGCAGTAGCTCTCGGTGAGGAGTTCGGCGACCTCGTCCCAGTCGGTGTCGTCGTCGATCACCATGCCCATCGCGTCGCGGCCCCAGCCGAGCAGGAAGAACGGATGACCCGCCCGCTTCAACACCTCGAGCTCCTCGCCCTCGGACCGGAAGGTGAGCACCAGCTTGCGCGATTCGCCGTCGTCGTCGATCGCCAACAGGTGGGCGAACGTGTGGTTGCGCACGCGCCACCGCACCCCGACCCACGCCCGCTCCTCGTACGCGTCGGGCAGCCGTTCGCACACCGCCCGCAACCGCGCCTCGTCCTCCTCCGGCACGTCGTCGACGTAGGCCCGCCCGGCCGGCTTGGCCATGACGGTCAGGCGAGCTCGAACCGGACGCCGGCGATGTCGACGTGGGCGCCGGCTGCGTCCGGGTCGGCGGCGGTGAGGGTCACCTGCTCGATGCCTTCCCGCGTGTCGGGCGGAGTGGGCACGAAGTGCACCACGGCGTCGTCGGTGTCGAGGTGGCAGGCGCCCGCACCGTCGGTCGTCGGCGTCCGGAGCAGGAGCTCGCCCCACCGTCGCGCGACGGCCTCGGGGTCGTGGCACCGCACCATCACCGCGGTGATCCCGATGACGACGTCGGTCCGGACGGCCCGCTGCCAGTCGCGGCCGGCGGGGTGCCAGGCGTCGTCGCCCTCCTGCTGATCGATCTCGAAGAAGGTGCCGCCGGTGTCGGCCGGGTGGAGCTGCATGTTGGTGAACCCCTCGGCCGAGTAGTCGGCAACGACCCGCACCCCGAGCTGGTCGACCGCGGCACGGTGGGCAGCGTGGTCGTCGGTCTGGAAGATCAGCATGTAGCCGGCGTCGCCGCCCTGCCGCTGCCGGAACCGGTCGGCGGTCGTCCCCTCCTTGGTCGGTGCGATCACCTCGAGGAACTGGTCGCCGACCGGGATCACGGCGTTCACGAGATCGAGCTGCTCGATGTGGGGATCGTGGTAGGCGACGTCGAGCCCGAACGCGTCGTGCAGCCGAGCGGTGATCGCATCGCGGTCCGCGGCCACGACCGCGACTTGTCGGAGGCGCAACATCAGCGGCCCTCGAATCGGGCGGGGCGCTTCTCGACGAAGGCGCGGAACGCCTCGGTCGTGTCGGCTGACTCGGTGATCCTCAGGTGATCTCGTGTCTCCATCGTGATGAACTCCTCGAATCCCATGGCCTCGGCGGCCACGTAGTGCTCCTTCAACGCCCGACGGGCGAGCGGTGCCCGTGCGGCGAACTCGTCGGCCCGACGACCCACCTCGCCGAGCAGCTCGTCGTCGGCGAACACCCCGTTCACCAGCCGCAGCTCGGCCGCTTCGTCGGCACGGACCTTGCGGGGGAAGAACGACAGCTCACGGGCGACGCCCGCTCCGACGATGCGTGGCAGCGTCCACGGGATACCCATGTCGCCGGCCACGGCCACGCCGAGGAAGGCCGTGTTGAACATGGCACCCTCGGCCGCGTACCGGAGGTCGCACGCCAGCGCGTAGCCGAGGCCCGCACCGGCGCAGGCGCCGTTGATCGCGGCGATCGTCAGGGCCGGCATCTCGTGCAGCAGGGTCACGACGTGGAAGTACTCGGCGCGCAGCGTCTCGTCGGCGGCGCCCGACGAGTAGTGCTTCAGGTCGGCGCCCGGGCAGAACGCCCGCCCCCGACCCGTCAGCACCACGACCGCGACCGAGTCGTCGCCGGCCAGTTCGCCGACCAACTCGTACAGCTCGCGCGACATGGTGTTGGTGATGCCGTTGAGCGAGTCGGGACGGTCGAGCCAGACGGTCGCAACGCCACCCCGACGCTGGCAGTCGACCGTCTCGAAGCGCCGATCGCCGGCCATCAATCGCCCAACCGTTCGAAGTCGGGCGGCCGCCGTTCGATCAGTGCAGCGACCCCCTCGCCGGCGTCGGGTCGGTCGAGCGCCGCCCACGTCGACTCGTCGGCTTCGCGGAACGACTCCGGCGCCTCCATCCCGACGTGCCGGTAGACGAGCCGCTTCGTCTCGGCCACCGTCCACGGGGACACGTTCCGTGCGAGCTCTCGCACGTACTCGCGTGCCGTCTCGAGCAGCGCGTCGGGTTCGACCACCTGCTGCACCAGCCCGACGCGGTAGGCCTCGGCGGCGTCGATCTTGCGACTCGACCACAACAGGTCGAGCGCCGAACCGAGCCCGACCTGACGGGGGAGCAGCCACGTCATCCCGTGCTCGGCGATCAGCCCGCGCATGGTGAAGATCGTCGTGAACGCTGCGGCGGTCGACGCGATCCGGACGTCGCACTTGGCGGCCAGCACGAAGCCACCACCGGCGGCGACGCCGTTGATCGCCCCGATGATCGGCTTCGGCTGCTCGAGCAGGTAGCTGAACAGACCGACCAGTTCGTGGTCGTCGTCGGGTCGCCCCGACGAACCACCGCCGGCGGTCGCGGCGAGCGCCTGCGCGTCGAGGCCGGAACAGAAGCCGCGGCCCTCGCCGGTGATCACGATCCCGACCACTCGGCGGTCGGCGACGGCGGACCGCACGGCTGCCTCGAGCTCGGCGAGCATCGGGTGGGTGAAGGCGTTCAGGACCTCCGGTCGACGCAACGTGATCACCGCGACGGGGTCGTCGATCTCGAGCGAAACGCTGTCGGCCATCCCACCAGAACAGCCGCGACGGTGGACGACGTCAATTCGGAGCGACCCACTCGTGATGCTGTCACCGCACGCGGCGACGGGCCGGTGACGACCTCCACGACGTCACCGGCCCGGCGATCTGTCCGACGGTCACGCCGTTGCGATCGTCGCCAGCAGACCGCTCCGGCCGGTCGTCGCCGGCCGGGTGCGTGGTGCCGGCGGCCGCGGCTGCCGGCGTTGGGCGTCGCGGGGCGCACGCACGGCGACCCGCTCGATCGTCGTCGCACTCATGACGGCAGCGGCAGGATCAGCGACTCGATCGTCGCGACGATCTGGTCGAGGGCCATCTGGTCGGGCTGGGGCGGGATCGGCGTGACCGGCACGAGCCGCAGCAGTTCGAACGCCCGGTCGACCTGGCTCGGGCCGATCGTCGGGCCGTGGCACGAGGCGATCATCCGTGGCTCGAGCCGCTCGACGACCGAACAGGCCTCGGCGAACCGGGACTCGTCGAGCATCGTGACCCACGGGCTGTTCCAGGCTTGGAAGGTCTGGAAGCCGCCGGCCCAGGCGTCGGGGTCGAGTTCGTCGACGAACGCCGTCGGCCCCTGCACCGGCGTGGCGTAGCAGTCGGACGCCCAGTAGACGCCGGTCGTCGGATCGAACAGACCCCGCGTCGTCGGCGAGTCGTACAGCGGGGGCCGGATGGCGTGCAGGGTGCGGTCGCCGACGTCGATCGATTCGCCGTCGTTCAGCCACCGCCAACGCGTCGGCGAAATGTCGAGTCGGTCGACGGCGATGCGGTCGCACGCGAACCAGCTGGCGACGAGGGTGGCGTTCGGGCACGCCGCCATCACCTCGTGCATGTTGCCGTAGTGGTCGACGTCGTCGTGGCTGATGAACACCCACCGGACGTCCTCCGGCTCGACGAGCGAGAAGAGGTCCTCGAGGTACTGCTCGCGGTTGGTCGGTGCGCCGGTGTCGACGACGACCGGTTGGGCACCGCGGATCAGCATCGAGTTCATGTGCACGGCACCGGGCGCCCCGGGCGGTGCGAACGTGTCGTGGATGACGAACGTCTCGGGCGCGATCTCGATCGGGGCGAGACGACCGGGCTGCGACGCCGGGGCGGCGTCGTCGTTCGACGGGTGGGCGTTGGTGGCATCGGTGAGGGTCATGCCGTCATCGTCCGCGTCGCGCCCCGCTCGTCACCATCCCGTGTCGTCACGGACTTCACCTCCACCCGATCTGGCCCGTCGGCCACCCCCAGAAACGTGGGATGGCGCTCCGGCCCGCGAAGGTTCACAATGACGAACATGAGCCGAGCCCTCACGGCGGAGCGGGTCCGCCGTGACGTCGAGGTCGTCGCCACCGCAGGGCTCGATCTCCCGACGTTCCTGTCCGAGATCGACGCGTCGGTCAGCCGGGTCCTCCGGCCGGTCGCCACCTGCATCGCCACGCTCGACCCGACGACGCGCCTGCTCACCAGCACCTACAAGTTCGGCGACCTGCTCGGCCGTGACGACCACGACCTGGAGTGGGGTCTGATCGAGTACGGCGGCGACGAACGGACGTCGTTCCTCGACGT
>JAGQSS010000088.1:8287-12057 GCA_020439405.1 Ilumatobacter sp.
GATCGGGATGCACCTGCAAACCGGCGGCGACCTCGCCAGCTCGACCCGCATCCGCGACTGCATCGCCCCGTACTACGGCTACGGCGACGAACTCCGCCTGGTCGCGACGGTCGACGGCCGCATGTGGGGCGCGCTCGCGTTCTTCCGCGGCGTCGACGACGACCCCTTCGACGAGGCCGACATCGAGTTCGCCTCGACGCTCTCGTCCGTCCTGGCGAACGGCTTCCGCACCGGCCTCCTCAGCCGCGTGGCGACGCAACCGGGCGCCCAGGTCGACGCCGGGCCCGCCGTCATCATCGTCGACGCCCACGACCGGATGAGCCAGATCAGCATCGGTGCCGAGGAACGCCTCCGCCAGGTCATGTCGACCGACCACGCCGCCGACCCGATCGGCACGATCGCGGCGCTCGTCGCCAGTGCCCGCCGGTACGCGTCGGGCGACGCACCCGTCATCCCGCGAGGACGCCTCCGTTTGAGCGACGGCAGCTGGGTCGTGATGCACGCCTCACCGATGACCGCCCGCGACGGTGTCACCGGCGACGTCGTGATCACCATCGAAGACGCCCGACCGCCCGAGATCATCCCGCTCGTCGTCGAGGCGTTCGGCCTCACCAACCGCGAGCGCGACGTGACCCAACTGGTGCTGCAGGGTGCCGAGACGAAGGACATCGCCGCCGCGCTCCACCTGTCGGCCTACACCGTGCAGGACCACCTGAAGTCGATCTTCGCCAAGGCCGACGTCCGGAGCCGGCGCGAGCTGATGGGCCGGATCTTCTTCGACCAATACCAGCCGCGCTTCGGTCAGGAGATCGGGACGAACGGCTGGTTCGCCTCGGCCTGACCCGTCAGCCGAGCAGTCCGAGGCGCGCCACGCGGACGTGGTCTCCGTCGCCCCCTGGTCGGTCCCGCCATAACAGGAGTATGTGCTGCGTACGTACACCGTGTCGCCGGCGCAAAGCGGTTCTTGCCGCACCCTAGAACCGTCCCCACCCACGGTGACGAGCGCCGATCGACGCCCACCGACCGACTCGGTGGCATTGTCTCGTCTGGTATCCGATCGGATACCGATCTAGGATCGATGCATGGACACGGCGCAACTGATCCGCTCGGTGCGGACCACCGCCCGCCTGTCGTTGCGTGAGTTGGCGGCGAGGGCGGGGACCTCGCACGCCACCCTGTCGGCCTACGAGCACGGGGCCAAGTCACCGACGGCGACGACCGTCGACCGCATCGTCCGCGCATCGGGCTGCTCGACCGAGATCGCGCTCACGCACCGTCCGGCGCCGGCCGAGCGGCGCGGCGACGAACTCCGGGCCGTGCTCGACCTCGCCGGCCAGTTCCCCGCTCGCCATCGCCCGCACCTCGATCTCCCGGTCTTCGGCCGGAAGGCCTCACCGTGATCGACCTCGTCGGTCGGATCATCGAACTCGACCAGCGGCTCACCGAGGGCGATATCCCCCATGCCTTCGGCGGGGCGCTCGCGCTCGCCTGGTGCACGCAGCAGGCACGCGGCACGATCGACATCGACGTCAACGTCTTCCTTCCCGCCGACGCGTTCGATCGCGTCGAGACCGCGTTGCCCGACGGCGTCGAGATCACCGATCGCAATCGCCGTGAGATCGCCGACGACGGACAGACCCGCCTCTGGTGGGATCGCGTGCCGGTCGACATCTTCTTCAGCACCACCCGCTTCCACGACGACGCAGCAGGTCGCGTCCGCCGCGAGGAGTTCGCCGGTCGACAGGTTCCGTTCCTGTCGTGCTCCGACGTCGCCGTGTTCAAGGCCTTCTTCGACCGTCCCAAGGACTGGGTCGATCTCGCCGAGATGCACACCGCCGGCAGTCTCGACGTCGAACGGATCGTCGGCGTCCTCGCCATCTACCTCGGGCCGGACGACCCCCGCGTCGCCCGCCTCGTCACCCTGACCGCCGACACCACCTGACGCCGGCCGAAGTGTCGACGGTGATCGCGGTGACGGTGGTGCCCGGTGCGTGTACGTTCTCGCGGCGGAGGACATGGTCGATGACGGGTGGACGGATCTTGGTGGCGGTGATGTGTGCCGCAGTGGCGTTCCTCTCGGCCTCATCGGTGTCGGCAGGTTCGGGCGAGCCGTCGGTTCCCGATGCCGACGCTCCGACGTCAGGAGCGACGGTCGTGGCGCACGCGCTCGGCGTCTCGCTCGAGGGTGCACCGCCCGAGCTGACGCCCGACAACGTCGTCGTGACGGTCACCGATCCCGGTGACGATGTCGTGGCCGGTCCGGTGGCGTGCGACGCGCTCGGCGCGTGCACGACGTTCGATCTTCCGGCCGGCGACTATCGGCTGACGTTCGAGGTCGCCGACGTCCCGGACGTCGCGTACGCGGTCGTCCGATGCGGCGGTGACGACGATGCGTTCGAGGTGTCGATCGTCGACGCCGACGTCGAGGTGACGTACTGCTTCGTCGGGGTCGTGGCGCCGCCGACGACGAGCACGACCACCACCACCATCCCGACGATCCCGACGACCACCACGACGGTGGCGTCGGGCGGACCGGTGCCGGTCGACGAACTGCCCCAGACCGGTGCGGACGGCCGGCTCGCGCTCGTCGCGCTCGCACTGCTCGCCGGCGGCGCCGGTCTCGTCGCGCTGTCGCGACGGCGCCCGAACCCACCGAACTGAGCCGCCGGGTCTTCGCCACCTCCGCCGTTCCGGCAGTATCGGCCCATGCCCGAACCGACGATGTCGGCGGTGCTCGGTCTGTGGCAGGACCGCCCGCCCGAGGAGAACGTCACCGTCGCCCGCCTCGCCGACGAGTTCGGCTTCCCCGAACTGTGGATCGGCGAGATGGCGACCTACGACACCTTCGCGCTCGCGGTCGCCGTGGCGCGATCGACGCGCAGGATCGACTTCTGCCTCGGCCCGTTCGCCGTGCACGTCCGCACGCCGATGACCGTGGCCGTCGGTGCGGCGTCGGTCGCCTCGCTCACCGGGCGACGCGTCGACGTCGCGCTCGGCACGTCGAGTGACGTCGTGGTCGAACGCTGGCACGGCCGAACGCGCGACCGGCCGGCGAGGACGCTCGAAGACCATGCGATCGCGACCGCCGAACTGCTGAGCGGCCGCCGTGCCGACCTCGATCTCGACACCGTCCACACGAGCGGCTACCGACTCCGGCTCGGGCCGCCGGGCAGCAGCATGACCATCGCCGCGTTCGGGTCGCAGGCCGTCGCCGCGGCGGGGCGCGTCGCCGACCGGATGCTGCTCAACATGGTGACGCCCGACGGCGCCCGCCGCCTGTGCGGCGAGCTCGAACGATCTGCGACAGCCGCAGGACGGTCCCGACCGCGGGTGGCGGCGTGGCTCCCCGCCGCCGTCGACCCGACGCCCGAGACGATCGCACAGATCACGACGGGGCTCGTGATCTACCTCGCCGCGCCGGGCTACGGCGAGATGTTCACCGAGGCCGGCTTCGGCAACCTGGTCGACCTGGCCCGATCGGGCGCCCATCCCCGGGACGTGTTCGCGGCGGTGCCGGTCGAGCTGCTCGAATCGGTGGGCTTGATCGGATCGGCGAACGACGTCCGCCACCGCGTCGACGACTACGTCGCCGCCGGTGTCGACGAGATCTGCGTCGTCCCGGCCACCGCCGGCGATGCAGCAGCCCGAACCTTGCGAACCCTCGCCCCCCGCTGACCCGAGCGCGCCCAGCCCCTGACGGCTCGTCGAGCCGGCTGTCGATCCGATGGAGCGATGGCGACGTTGGAGGTCGGTATCGCGCCGATAGAGCG
>JAGQSS010000890.1 GCA_020439405.1 Ilumatobacter sp.
GCTATCGCTACCTGCTTGACCAGGGCGGCACCGGGCTATCGGTGGCGCTGGATCTGCCCACCCAGTGCGGGTACGACTCCGACGATCCCGAGTACGGCGAGGAGGTCGGCCGGGTCGGGGTGGCGGTGGACACCCTGGCCGACGCCGAGGTCCTTTTCGACGGCATCCCACTGGACAAGATCAGCACCAGCTTCACCATCAACGGCACCGCGGCGATCCTGCTGGCCTTCTACGTCGCGGCCGCCGAGAAGAAGGGTGTTCCGCGGGAGAAGCTGACCGGCACCATCCAGAACGACATCCTCAAGGAGTACGCCTCGCGCGGCACCTGGATCTGGCCGCCCGAGCCGTCGCTGCGACTGATCGCCGACACCATCGAGTTCTGCGCCGCCGAGGTGCCGCGATTCAACGCGATCTCGGTCGCCGGCGCGCACTTCCGCGACGCCGGCGCCAATGCGGTGCAGGAGATGTCGTTCACCCTGGCCGACGGCGTCACCTATTGCGACACCGTGGTCGAGCGCGGCCGGATGACCATCGACCAGTTCGCGCCGCAGATCTCGTTCTTCTTCTACACCCACGGCGACTTCTTC
>JAGQSS010000891.1 GCA_020439405.1 Ilumatobacter sp.
CACGACCTGCCCGGCCAACATCGAGGGCAAGATCGGCTATTACGGGTCGAGCACCGAGACCGCGATCAGCCCCGGCACCTGGGAGGCGGCCTATGCCGGTGCCCAGGTGGCGCTCACCGCGGCCGAGCGGGTCCGCAGCGGTGCGCCCGCCGCCTTCGCGCTCTGCCGTCCGCCCGGGCACCACGCCGCCTCCGACATGTTCGGCGGCTACTGCTTCCTCAACAATGCCGCCATCGCCACGCAATACCTGCGCGACAAGGGCGCCGCGAGGGTGGCGATCCTCGACGTCGATTTCCACCACGGCAACGGCACCCAGGACATCTTCGACAGCCGCGACGACGTGCTCTTCGTCTCGCTCCACGGCGACCCGATGGAGACCTTCCCCTATTACCTCGGCCACGCCACCGAGACCGGCAGCGGGGCAGGGGAGGGCTATACGCTCAACTTCCCGATGCCGCCCGGCACCCCCTATGCCGTGTGGCGGCAGTCGCTTGCGCAAGGCCTCGCCCGGATCGCCGATTTTGCCCCCGACCTGCTGGTCGTCTCGCTCGGCGTCGACGCTTTCGAACGCGACCCGATCAGCTTCT
>JAGQSS010000892.1 GCA_020439405.1 Ilumatobacter sp.
CGGCTGGCTCCAGTCGATGCGTCGGAGGTTGTGGACGACGTTGCCACTGCCCACGATGAGCACACCGCTGTCGCGCAGCGGCGCGAGTCGGGCACCGATGTCGAGGTGGTAATCGAGCGGTTGCAAGGCGTTGATGGACAGCTGCACGACGGGGACATCTGCATCGGGAAACATGTGTGCCAACACCGACCATGTGCCGTGATCGAGTCCCCAGCTGTCGACGTCGAGGCCGACCCATCGCGGTGCCACCGTGTCGACGACGAGTTCGGCGATCTCGGGGTGGCCGGGCGCCGGATAGTCGAAGGCGAACAGCTCGTCGGGGAACCCGTAGAAGTCGTGGATCACGCGGGGCTGCGGCATGGCGGTGACGGCCGTGGCGTTCGTGTACCAGTGCGCCGAGACGATCAGGACGGCGCGAGGCGTCGGAACCGAGGCACCGAACGCCCGCCACGCGTCGGTGTAGCGGTTGCGTTCGAGGGTGTTCATCGGGCTGCCGTGTCCGATGAACACCACCGGCATCGTCGTGGCGTCCGTCATGTGCCTCATCGTGCGTGCCGCCGCCGCATCGGTCAAGGTGTCGACCGCCT
>JAGQSS010000893.1 GCA_020439405.1 Ilumatobacter sp.
TCGATGCGCCCGCCCGCCAGCGCCACGAACGTCACGAACGGCATGGTGAGCTCGACGGTCGGTGACGGCGGCACGTCCGGCACCACGGCGGCACGGCCGTCGACCACGACCGAGCGGACGATCTGGTTGCCCCCGGTGGTGCGGAACACGACCGAGCTGCCGTCGGGGGCACCGGCGCGCTTGCCCACGATGAAGCCCAGCGCGCGCGTGATGTTGTCGAGCGCCGAGTCGACGACCGGGCCGGACTCGTGGCCCGGTCGCCCGGTCGCCCGCCGGATGTCCTGCTCGTGCATCCAGCAGTCGAACACCCGGACCTTCATGAACTCGCGGTAGGGGACCTCGCCGATGGGCGACCATCCGGGCACGCTCAGCTCGGCCTCGGTCATGGCGCGCAGCGCGGCGAGCCGGTCGGCCACGGTGGTGGCGAGCTCGGCGCGGATCTCGGCGGGGGTGGCGTCGCGCCGCGCCTGCACCCACACCTCCATCATCTGCTGGAAGGGCGACACGGCATGCGTGCAGCCCGAGATGTCGACGTCGGGTGGTGGATCACCCAGGAGCGACCGCTCGGTGCCGATGACGTGGCTGA
>JAGQSS010000894.1 GCA_020439405.1 Ilumatobacter sp.
GGCGGTCGAGAGCAACTCGGAGCTCTTCTTGCTCTTGGCCTCCTCCTCGAGCACGTCGACGCGGTCCTCCGCGGCGTCGATCTGCTCCTGCAGCCGCTTCGCCTTGGCCTCGTACTTGTCGCGCAGCTTGGCGATCTCCTGCTCGGCCTGGTCGTCCGCGGCCCGGAGGCACCGCCGTTCGAAGTCCTCGGCGGACTCCCCGGGCCGGCCGTACAGCTTGAGCTCGCCGTTGGCCGGGATCTCGACGGTCATCGTGCGGGTGACGTCGGCCTTCAGGTCGCGCTCGAGCTGGCTCCAGAAGGTCTTGTTCATGACCTTTCCCTCCGGCAGCACGTAGACCGCGGCGTCGGGTGGATCGGTGCGCAGATCTCGGTCGTCGTAGTCGACCTCCACCCGCCGGGTGACGTCGGGGTGCTCCCCGATCGGGAGCAGCACCGCCTCGTACTCCTCGTCGTGGACGAGGTCGGCCTTGGTCTCGTCGTACCGCAGCGACACGCGGGCGACGACCGCAGCCTGGAGACGGCTGCTCCGCGAATCGCCCCCCACGTCGCGCAACCACGGCGCGGCGATGTCGACGTACCGCACG
>JAGQSS010000895.1 GCA_020439405.1 Ilumatobacter sp.
CTCCACCATCGGCCCAGCTGCGTAATCCCACTGCAGCCACAAGCCAGGCTCGGGAATCCATGGCCTGAGGTTCACCCCTGCTGACGGACGGGTGGTTATGCGGCGATGCCGTCACCGCGACGGTAGTAGAGGTTCTCCCAGTCGATGGGACTGTTGTAGTTGTTCGACGAGTGGAGCCGTCGGGCGTTGAACCAGCCTTCGATCCAGCGGATGAGATCACGACGGGCCTCGGCCCGGGTCGCCCATCGGCGTCGGTACGCGAGTTCGCGTTTCATCGTCCCGAACCAGCTCTCAGCGACACTGTTGTCCCAGCACACCCCGGTGGCACCCATCGACTGGACAACGTGATGGTGGTCGCAGAGCTCACCGAACGCCCGGGACGTGTAGACCGAACCGCGGTCGGAGTGGAACACCACCCCGGCGACATGCCCGCCTCTCGTCGCGACAGCCATGGTGAGCGCATCGGCGACGAGTTCGGTGCGCATGTGCTCCGCAGCGGCCCAGCCGATCACCCGCCGCGAGTACAAGTCGATGACGGTGGCCAGGTAGAGCCAGCCTTCGCCGGTGTGTAGATAGGTGATGTCA
>JAGQSS010000896.1 GCA_020439405.1 Ilumatobacter sp.
CACCAGTTGCTGCGTGTAGGCGTGCTGCGGGTCCTGGAAAATCTGGTCGGCGAGCCCTTCCTCGACGACCTCGCCATTCCGCATGACCATGACACGGTCCGACAACGTGCGGATGACACCGAGGTCGTGGCTGACGATGACCATGGTAATGGCGCGCTCTGCCTGCAGGCGCTTGAGCGTGTCCAGCACCAGCGCCTGAACCGAAACGTCGAGACCCGTGGTCGGCTCGTCGAGGAGCAGCAGCGCCGGCTCCAGGGCGATGGCCTTGGCCAACTGCACCCGCTGCTGCATGCCGCCGGACAGTTCGATCGGCGGCGCGTCCAGCCGTTCGAGCGGAAATTCGGACGCCGCGAGCGCCGTGCGCGCCTTTTCGCGCAGGGTAGCGAAGCGCCGTTCACCGGCGACGAGCAGGCGCTCGGCAACGTTGCCCGAGGACGAATGCCGCATGAGCAGGCCCTGATGCGGATTCTGGTAGACGATGCCGATCCGCGTGGCACAGAACATGCGCCGGGCAAAGCGGTCGAGCTCGAAAAGATTGCCGGAAACGTCTGGCAGGTCGAGGGTGTAACTGCCCTCGTCGGGCAT
>JAGQSS010000897.1 GCA_020439405.1 Ilumatobacter sp.
GGTGGCGGCCAGTCGAATCGAGGCTCGGTAGACTCCGGGGCCTCGCCCGCCCATCTCCAGGCCCGCGCCTGCCGACGCCCGCCGAACCCCACACCAATCAACGCCCCAAGGAGCTCCCCCATGCCCACCCACTACGACCTCCTCATCCGCGGCGGCACCCTCGTCGACGGCACCGGCCGCGCCCCCTATCCCGCCGACCTCGCCATCCAGAACGGCCAGATCGCCGCGATCGGCGCCTCCCTCCCCGGCACCGCGACCGAGACCCTCGACGCGACCGGCCTCGTCGTGACCCCCGGCTTCGTCGACATCCACTCGCACTACGATGGCCAGGCGTTCTTCGACGACACCCTCGCGCCGAGCAACGCCCATGGCATCACGACCGTCGTCCTCGGCTCCTGCGGCATCGGCTTCGCGCCCGCGCGCGAGGCGGACCACGACCTGCTCGTGACGACGATGGAATCGGTCGAGGACATCCCGGGCGACGTGCTGCGCGCGGGGCTTCCGTGGGAGTGGGAGACGTTCCCGGAATATCTCGACGCACTCGACCGGCGGGGCTTCGCGATGGACGTGGCGACGCAGGTCGGG
>JAGQSS010000898.1 GCA_020439405.1 Ilumatobacter sp.
CTTCGCCGAGTCATCCACATCACCGGGCTCGGCAGGGTCCCCGAGTTCACCCAGGAGATCCCCGAGAGCCACCGGCTCTGCGTCCAGACCGGCCTCGATACCGTCCAGCGCAGCCTGCTCGGAGTGCCAGCGACTCATCTGCCAGAACCCCAGCCGGATCATCGCCAGCACTCCGATGACGACGAGTACGTGGCTCAGAATCCACAGCGGCCGTTTGGCGAAGTCGTACACCCCACGAACTCTAGGAACTGGACCGGCTCACGCCCGTATGCGAGCGCTCACTCCGTTCAGGTCTCGGGGAGTTCGTGGTCGGCGAACCGTTCGCGCAGGTCCTTCTTGGAGAACTTGCCGACGCTGGTCTTCGGCACCTCGTCGATGAACACGACGTCGTCGGGTAGCCACCACTTGGCAACCCGACCATCGAGGTAGTCGAGCACCTCTTCCCTGGTGAGTTGCTCACCCTCGACCACCACGACACACGCCAGCGGACGTTCGGACCACTTGGGGTGCGGCACCCCGATCACAGCTGCTTCGGCGACCGCCGGATGCGACATGATCTCGTTCTCGAGTTCGACCGAGGAGAT
>JAGQSS010000899.1 GCA_020439405.1 Ilumatobacter sp.
CGTCGATGCGGTCGACGATCTCGGGCAGCTCCCGCCAGAAGGCGGGGGTCATGGTGTTGAGCTCGTCCCCCCGGTTCAGGCGCAGGTGCGCCACCTGGTCGGCGATCTCGACGTCGAAGCACTCGTACCCCATGGCCCGCGACGCTACCGCTCCACCGTTCGGGAGCCAGAAGGCGACGGTCAGAGCGACGCCGCGAGCTCGGCGAGGGAGGTCTCGGGACGGGCGCCGTAGTGGCTGATGACCTCGCCGGCGGCGAGGGCGGCCAGGCGGCCGCAGCGCTCGAGGTCCTGGCCTGTGGTGAGCCCGTGCAGGAACCCGGCGGCGTAGAGGTCGCCGGCGCCCGTCGTGTCGACCACGTCGCCGTGCGAGTGGATGGGGATCACGTGCTCCTCGTCCGCGGTGACGATGACCGAGCCCTTCTCGCTGCGGGTGAGGCAGGCGATCTCGCAGCGGCCCCGGACCTCGTCGCGGGCCGCCTCCCAACGGTCGACCTCGTAGAGCGAGGTGATCTCGGCCTCGTTGGCGAACAGGACGTCCACCCGCTCGTTCACCAGCGACCGGAACTCGTCGCGGTACCGGTCGA
>JAGQSS010000089.1:0-5520 GCA_020439405.1 Ilumatobacter sp.
TACCAGTTTGTGGGTGACGCCCAACTCAATGATCTCGCCCTCGCGTTATGTCCCTTCGCCATAAAGGATATCGAAGATCGCTTCGCGGAATGGAGGGGCGACCTTGTTCTTGACGACCTTGACACGGGTGCGGTTGCCGACCACCTCGGCGCCGTCCTTCAACGACTCGATGCGGCGGATGTCGAGGCGGACCGACGAGTAGAACTTCAGCGCACGACCGCCGGGCGTCGTCTCGGGCGACCCGAACATGACGCCGATCTTCTCGCGCAGCTGGTTGATGAAGACACAGATGGTCTTGGTCTTGTTGAGGTTGCCGGTGAGCTTGCGCAGGGCCTGGCTCATCAGGCGGGCCTGGAGGCCGACGTGGGTGTCGCCCATCTCGCCCTCGATCTCGGCCCGTGGCGTCAGTGCCGCGACCGAGTCGATCACGACGACGTCGATCGCACCGGAGCGGACCAACATGTCGCAGATCTCGAGCGCCTGCTCGCCCGTGTCGGGCTGGGAGATGAGGAGCTGATCGATGTCGACGCCGATCGCCTTGGCGTAGACCGGGTCCATCGCGTGCTCGGCGTCGATGTAGGCACACGTGCCGCCGTTGCGCTGGGCCTCGGCCACGACGTGCATGGCGAGCGTCGACTTACCCGACGATTCCGGGCCGTAGATCTCGGTGATGCGGCCACGCGGCAGGCCGCCGATGCCGAGTGCGAGGTCGAGGCTGAGGGCACCGGTGGAGACGGCCTCGACCGCCATGGTGCCCTTCTCGCCCATCCGCATGATCGATCCCTTGCCGAACTGCTTGTCGATCTGGGACAGCGCCATGTCCAGCGCCTTTTCGCGGTCGTTCGCCATGATGTGGTGTCTCCCTGTTCCTGCTTCTCGTTGTCGGGGCGACGTGCTCCCGATCCGTCGTGTGACGTCGATGGCCACCGTACGGAGGGGGTGTCACATGGTTTCCGGAACGGTTCGCACCGGAATGACAACAATGTAGTTGTCGAACAACCGTTCGGCAAGGCTTTCGAGGGAACAATCGTTCGATTTCTCACCGAACCGGGTCGGGTGCGACTCCCGGTGGCGCGAGCGGCGGGGTCAGAGCGTGGCGTCGGAGATGCCGGCCAGTTCGGCCTCGGTGGGCCGACGCATCCACAGATCGACCGCCTGCCACAAGGTGAACGACACCGGGTAGAAGATCGCCGGCCCCAGCAATCCGACCGCCGCAGCAGCGACGACCACCCCCACCACCGGCACGTCGGGCGCCGTCGCCACGACGAGGACGAGGATGGTGAGCAACAGCGACAGGAACGTCAGGATGATGTTGGCCGTGACGGCACCGAGCTCGAACGCCTCGTCACCACGCCGATACGAATGACCGCAGGCCTGGCACCGCTCCTGCCGTTGGAACCAGCCCGTGAAATAGGCCTTGCGATCGCCGCACCAGGCACACCGACGGGTGAATCCGCGCGCCAACAGACGGGGCCTCGAGGGCGCCTTGTCGATCGGTTGGATGACGGGGATGTGTCCGGACATATCGGTCACACTCGCAGACTACCGCCCGAGTTTGCCAGACTCTCCCCCCGTGGAGCGGAGTCTTGCCGGGATGTTGTTTCTGGTCGCAGCGGTGGCGATCAGCATCGCGACCGGAGCGTGGTGGTTGCAACGGGTCGCGTTCACCCCCGACGCGACCCGCGACAGCGCCGCCGCCATCCTCGAAGAGGCCGACATCCGGGTCGAACTCAACACGGTGATCTCCGGCGCCGCCGCCCCGTACATCGAGACGAATCCGACCGACCTCGGCACCCTCCTCGAAGACGTCGTGATGACCTCGCGGCCCGGTGCCGCCGTCATGGCCCCGGTGCTGGAGCGGATCCACGACCGGATCATCGGCAACCTCGACGACCCGGTGGTGGTCACCGGTGCCGACATGGTGCCGATCGTGCGCGACGAACGAGCCCACGACGCTCCCGACGTCACCCTGCCGATTGGCACGATCGGCGTCCTCGCCAACATGCGCCGGACGCTCGGCTGGCTCGCGCTCGGTACCGGGGTGATCGGCGTGGTGGCGCTCGTCCTCGGCATCCTCACGCGGCCCGACCGACGCGACGTGCTGCGCGGCCTCGGCGAGTTCGGCATCGCGCTCGCGGCGTCGATGATCGTGTTCGGCTACCTCGTCCCGGTCCATCTCCTCACCGCGCTCGACAACCAGACGTGGACCCACGCGGTCCCCCGCCTGGCGATGCGCACCACGCCCGTGGTGTTCGGTGCCGCGGTGATCTTCGCGGTGGTGGGTGTCGTGTTGATCCTGTCGTCGATGAGCGGCGGGAAGCGGCGCCAGTGGTCGACGCCCCTGTCGGTCGCCCGCTACCGCGGCGGCGACAACCCCGGCTGGGGCTGAACCGCCCCGAGCACGACGGCGGCAGAGGTCAGGCGACGTCCATGCGGTCGAGCCGGCGAGCCGCGACGACCAGGGCGACGACCGCGACGACGATCGGGACGACGACCGCGACGCCGAGCGACTGATCGCCCAGGTCGACGTCGACGTCGGTCATCGCCGTGACGATCGACCGGGTGTACCCGGAGATCGCGAGCTGGGCGGCCGAGCTCCCGAACGCCGAGATGATGCCTTCCCAGATGAGAACGTAGCCGAGCCCCCACACGATCGGGTTCTTCACCAACAGGCCGACGAGGAGGAACACCGCGCTGTACGCGATGGCCCCGACGACCGAGGCTGCCATCGTCGCACCGAGGACCGTGCCCGCCTGCCCGGACAGCAGGGCCGCCAGGGCGAGCGGCCCGAGCGTGAGGGGCAGGCTCACCGTAAGTGCTGCGAGCCACGCACCGACCACGACGGGCCAGCGGTCGATCGGCCGCAGCCAGAGGTACACCAGGGTGCCGTCCTCTCGTGCGTCGCCGAGCGCCGCGGTCGCGAACACGAGCGACACGATCGGGACGAGCACCGTCAGGCCGAGCCCGGCGATCACGCCGACCGATGCGTCGAGCGGGTCGGTGACCTCGTCGGACGCGCCGACCGCCCACGCGACCGCCGCCACGGCGAGGCCGACGGCCAGCAGGGCGAGCACACGCCCGCGGGTGACGAGCTGTCGGAGCAGGAGCCGGTAGGTGAGCACGATCGCGGCGATCGGCGCGACCGATCGTGCACCGGTGCCGGTCGTGGTCGGGGTGCTCATCGTCGACGCTCCACGAGGTAGCGGAAGACCGACTCGAGGTCGTCGTCGGTCGGTTGGACTTCGTACAGGCGCGCCCCGAGCTGCTTGGCGACGACCGCGACGTGGCGGCCGAACCGATCGATGTCGGTCGTGTCGGCGATCACCTCGTCGGCCGAGACCGAGACACCGTCGACGTACGCGCCGCCGAGCAACGCCGCCGCGAGGTCGCGCGGCCGGTCGGTGGCGATCCGCAACCGCAGGGGACGGTCGTCCATCAGCTCGCGCAGCGCCCGGTAGTCGCCCGTCGCGGCGAGCCGACCCTGTGCGATCACGAGCACGTTCGAACCGATCCGAGCCACCTCGTCGAGGACATGGCTCGACACGAGCAAGCACTTGCCGGCACCGCCGAGGTCGTGGAACAACCGGATCATCCGATTCCGCTGCACCGGGTCGAGGCCGGTGAGCGGCTCGTCGAGGATGAGGACATCGGGGTCGTTCACGAGGGCGGCGGCCAGCTTCACGCGCTGGCGCATCCCCTTGGAGTACGAGCCGACCGGCTTGTCGGCGCGTGGGTCGAGATCGACCTGTTCGAGCGCTCGGTCGGCGGCCGCCGCCGGGTCGGGGACGGCGTGGGTCAGTGCGGCGATCTCGACGAACCGGTGCGCGCTCAGGCGGTCGAACAGCGCGTCCTGCTGCGGCGCGAGGCCGATCCGACCGCGCACTTCACGATCGGCACGGGCGTCCGCGCCGAGCACCCTCACCGTGCCCTGCGACGGCGGCGTCAGGCCGCACATGATTCGGAACAGCGTCGACTTGCCGGCACCGTTCGGGCCGAGCAGCGCCGTGACACCGGGGCCGACCCCGAACGAGACGTCGGAGACGGCGACGACGTCGCCGAACGCCTTCGTCACGTTCGCCACCTGCACCATCGGCGTCGGCGCGTTCGGGTCGGGTGGCGGCGGGACGGTGGCCGCGGTCGGGGGTGCCCAGTCGCTCATCAGACGCCCGCCAACTTGCGATAGCGGGCGGCGACGATCGCCGACGGGACGAGCAGCCACAGCGCGTTGGCGAGCGCGACGGCCCACGTGGCGACGTCCTCGTACTCGTACGAGCGGCCGCCGAACATCCTGGCCGGGATCTCGAGCGGCGTGCCGAGCGGCGCGAGCAACCGGAGGTACTCGCTCATCTGTCCCTCGTCGACGATCAGGTTGACGGCGATCGACGAACCGAACATGACCATGATCACGGCGACGCTGGCGAACGCCCGACGGTCGGTGATGCTCGACGCCGCCAGGCTGATCGCCGAGTAGATCGCGCTGACCAGCAGACCGGAGGCCAACAGTCGTGCGGCCACGCCGAGCCAGGCGGGAAAGCCGTCGGGCCCCTGCGACTGGACCGTGTAGCCGATGAACGCCATGACGACGGGCAGGCCGATGATCAGCCACAGCGTGCCGACCGTCGCGATCGCCTTCGCCAGGAGGTAGGTCGGCTTGGTGAGCGGGGTCGAGAGGTACAGCGCGAACATCCCGTCGCGCCGGTCGCGCACGATCGCCTCGGGTGCCACGAATGCGGTGAAGAGCAGTGCCGCCATCACGGAGAAACCGAAGAACTCCCAGTACTCCGGGCGGACCTCCTCGCCGAACTCGCCGAAGAGGACGGTCACCGCGAGGAACACGGTCGCCGGCACGAAGGCGATGACCGCCACGATGATCGGGAAGATCTTGTGGCGCCCCTTGCGACCCAGGCCCAGGATGCTGCGCGTGGTGTGCCACGCGACGGAACGCACGGCGCCACGGACACCGGAGCGTTCACCGTCGTAGCGGCGGTAGCCGCGGTCGAGGATGCGGGCGTCGCTCACGACGCTGCCTCGGCGGCGATGTGGAACAGGTCTTCGAGCCGACGTCGACGACGGACGACCTTGCCGAGCCGGGCACCGTGGTCGGCGACGACGTCGCGGACGGCGTCGGCGACGAGGTCGGCGTCGGGGCCGATGACCTCGATCGTGCCGACGCCGAGCGGGCGCACCACGAGACCGCGGGCCGTCAGCGCGGCCGAGACCGGATCGAGCACGGGCGGACGGTCGGCGACGTCGACGATCTCGAGCACGACACCCTCGTCGTTGCCGACCAGCTCGGCCAGGGGTCCGCTCGCGACCAGCCGGCCGGCGTCGAGCGCCACGACGTTGTCGCAGATCCGTTCGACCTCTTCGAGCAGGTGCGACGACAGCACCACGTCGATCGAGTACTCGGCGCTGATCTGTCGGATGAGGGCGAGCATCTCGTCGCGCTGCACCGGGTCGAGACCGTCGGTCGGCTCGTCGAGGAAGATCAGCCGGGGGTCGGCGGCGATCGCCTGCGCG
>JAGQSS010000089.1:5617-7337 GCA_020439405.1 Ilumatobacter sp.
CGAGCTTGACGCGTTGGCGTTGCCCGGTCGACATCGAACCGAGCGCCCGGAACCGTTCCTCGCCGAGGCCGACGAGCCACAGCGCGTCGCTGGCGCGGCTGCGCGCCTCGTCGGTCGGCAGACCGCGCACCTCGGCCAGGTGCTTGACGAAGTCGGAGGCGGGCATGTCCTCGGGCAGGACGTTGCGTTCGGGGCCGTAGCCGACGAGGGCGCGCAGTTCGGCCCCCTGGGTCGCCGGATCGAGCCCGAGCACGGTCGCCTCGCCGGCGGTGGCGCGGCGCAGACCGAGCAGGATCGACATCAGGGTCGTCTTTCCCGCACCGTTGGCGCCGACCAGGCCGGTCACCCCGCTCGGGACCTCGACGTCGAGCGCGTCGATGGCGCGCTGGGAGCCGAACTGCATCGTCAGCCCGGTCGTCGAGATCACACTCACGTCTGCATCATGCCCCACCGCTCCCCCGCCGACGTCGTCCTTCCGGCCGATTCGAGGTCGTCCCACCGGTCGACCCGGGAACGGATCTGGTCTGACCAGGTCCGTTCCCGCGGGAGAAGGGCGTCAGCCGATGAGTTCGTCGACGAACTCGTCGAACACCGTGGCGTAGCGCATGGCGGCGTCGTCGTCGTGCATGACCGAGATCAGCCACTGCTCGTCGAGGCCGGGCGGCAGGAGGACGCCGCGGTTGATGCCGTGGATCCATTGCGCGAAGGCCAGATCGAAGTCGGTCGCCTTGTAGTCGCGGTAGTTCCGGACCGGCGACTCGGACCACGTGATGCAGCCCTTGGCGCCGAACCGGACCGTGTGCGCCGGGATGCCCGACCGGTCGATGATCGCCTGGCACGCGTCGACCAACCGTCCGTTGCGCTCGACGGTCTCGGCCACGATCGGCTGGGTGCACGCCTCGGTGAGGGTCGCCTTGACCGCCGCCATCACGAGCGGGTTGCCGTTGTACGTACCGAGGTGGAGCACCGTGCCGTCGGTGATGTAGTTCATGTACTCGGCCTTGCCGCCGAACGCACCGACCGGGAAGCCGCCACCGATCGACTTGGCGAGGGTGATCAGGTCGGGCCTCACCCCCAGCTGGTTCGTGGCACCGCCGTACCCGGCCGTGATGCCCGTCTTGACCTCGTCGAAGATGAGCAAGGTGCCGTACTTGTCGCAGATGTCGCGGACCGCCTGCAGGTAGCCGTCGTCGGGCAGGCAGATGCCGATGTTCTCCATGACCGGTTCGACGATGAAACAGGCGACCTCACCCGACGCGAGCGCCCGATCGAGCGCCTCGGGGTCGTTGTAGGGGATGACGATGACGTCGTCGATCGTGCCGTGGGTGATGCCGGCGGACTGGGGCACCGAGTGCGGCGCGTCGGCCGGGCCGGCGTCGGCGAGGCTCGGCTTGTTCGAGATCATCACCTCGTCGTGGTGGCCGTGGTAGCCACCCTCGACCTTCACGAGCTTCTCGCGACCGGTCACACCACGGGCGAGACGGATCGCGTCCATCGTCGCCTCGGTGCCCGAGTTCGTCGGACGCCACATGGGGAACCCGTACCGGTCGGCGAGGATCTCGCCGACCTCGCCGTTCAGTTCGCACGGCGTCACGTACAAGGTGCCGTCGTCGAGCTGCTCACGGACGGCCTTGTACACCGCCGGGTTCATGTGCCCGGCGAACAGGGCACCGAAGCCCATGTCGTAGTCGATGTAGGTGTTGTCGTCGACGTCGACCAT
>JAGQSS010000089.1:7436-11950 GCA_020439405.1 Ilumatobacter sp.
GGGCACGCCGGCCGGCATCACCTTCCGAGCGCGTTCGGTGGCCGCCTGGCTGGCCTTGGTGCGCTCGGCGTAGGCCGCCATTTCGCGCTCGGTGATCTGCTTCGCCTTCGAAACGAGTTCGTCGTGGCTCGACACGGGTATCGGTGCTTTCTGTGAACGACCGCCAACGGGTGCGGCGGGTCGCCCCAGGCTAGACGTGCGCCGCGCCGCTCACCAGCGAACCCGATCCCGGAACGGATGTGGTCAGACCAGGTCCGTTCCGTACTGCTGGAGACTCGGTCGGTGTCGGGGAACGGACCTGGTCTGACCACATCCGTTCCCTGACCACATCCGTTCCTGAGCGGCGGTTGCGTCAGCTGCGGGGGACGGTGTTCCACGGGACGTCCTTGTCGACCCGTGGTTCGCCCGGCAGGCCCAGCACCTGCTCACCGAGGATGTTGCGCAGGATCTCGGTCGTGCCGCCCTCGATCGAGTTGGCCCGCACGCGCAGGAACGAGTAGCGCGTGCCGTGCATCGTGCCGGTCACGTCGAGATCGCCCGGGCGACGGAACGTGTAGTCGTACCCGACGAGCGCGTCGGCGCCCATCAGGTCGATGCAGAACTCGTACAGGCCCTTGTTCAGCTCGGAGAACGCGAGCTTCGCGATCGACATCTCGGGGCCGGGGTTGCCCGCCTTGGCGTTCTGGCCGGCGCGCCGGTTCGTGAGCCGGTTGACCTCACCCTGGATCCAGAACTTCATCAGCGTGTCCTTGCGGACCGGCGTCTGCTCGGACGGGTCGAGTTCGTTCCAGAGTGCGACGGCGTCGTTCGCTGCGCCGCCGGGACGCGACGTCGAGCCACTCCCCGCCCCGCTCCCGGTGCCGATCGCATTGCGCTCGTTCATGAGGGTGGTGAGGCTGGCCCGCCATCCTTCGCCGACCGCGCCGACGCGATGGGCGTCGGGTACGCGGACGTCGGTCATGTAGACCTCGTTGAACTCGGCCTCGCCGGTGATCTGGCGCAGCGGACGGACCTCGACGCCCGGTGCGTGCATGTCGAGCGCGAAATAGGTCATGCCCTTGTGCTTCGGGGCGTCCGGGTCGGAGCGGGTGACGAGCATGCCGAAGTCGGCGATGTGGGCCAGGGTGTTCCACACCTTCTGCCCGTTGATGATCCACTCGTCGCCGTCGCGGACCGCCCGGGTGGCCAGACCGGCGAAGTCGGAGCCGGCACCTGGCTCGGAGAACAGCTGGCACCACACCTCTTCGCCGGTGTACATCGGGCGGAGGAACCGCTCCTTCACCTCGTCGCTGCCGTGCGTCACGATCGTGGGACCGGCGAGCGCCATGAAGAACGTGTGCGGCTCGGTCGGCTTCGCCCCCGCTTCCTTCAGTCGCTGGTCGATGTGCTTGTTGAGCTCGGGCTTGAGGCCGAGGCCGCCGAACCCTTCCGGGAAGTGGACCCACGCCAGGCCGGCGTCGTAGCGGTGCCCCCGGAACTCCTGGTTCGGGGTCGTGGTCGGGTCGTGCTCGGCGAGGAGGGCGTCGATGGCAGCATCGACGCGTTCGAGCGGGGTCGTCGCGGTAGTCGTCACCCGATCAGTGTCGCGGACGCGCACCCGTCGACGCGAAGTGAACGACTCGGGCGCGAACGAGCCGATCGACGGGCCGATCGGGCTGCACCCGATTCGAGGGTGGCGATCGGCTCCCGACCTGGCAGAATGTTCGACGCCGTGAGCGGCAACGCTCTCGGAACCACATGGTGGCCGTAGCTCAGCTGGTGGTAGCGCCAGGTTGTGATCCTGGAGGTCGGGGGTTCAAGTCCCCTCGGCCACCCTTTGCGCCCGGGGAGTCGGATTCGTCCGGCTCCCCGGTCTCGCGCCCGGGCACCGCTTCTGGTTTTCGTCTTTGTCTTCCCGTACGGGTGTGCGTCGTGCGATCATGACGTCGACGCGCCTCGATCACGAGCGCGGCCGTGAACAGGAGTGGAACATGCGGGCAGCGATTCGACGTCCCAAGCTGGCACGAGCGACGGCGGCCCTGACGGTCGTCGCCCTGGTGGCATCGGCGTGCAGCGGGGCTGACGACGAGGACGACGAACCGTCCGACGAATCGGTCGTCGACGACGGGGCCGACGAGGGCACCGGTGACGACGCCGACGAGACCCCGAGCCTCGACGGCGAGGGCCTGTCGATCGGTTTCATCCAGCCCGAGGTCGGTCTGTTCAACCTGCTCGGCGCCGCCCAGGCGGGTGGCCTGGCGCTCGCGGCGCAAGACATCGCCGCCGGTGGCGGCGTCCTCGGTGGCGAGCTGACCGTCGTCACCGACCAGCCGACGCCCGAACGCGACGTGACGTCGGTGTTCGAGACGCTGCTCGACGACACCAGCCGGCTGATCGTCGGCCCGGCGACGAGCGACGAAGCACGCCAGATCATCCCGATGCTCGGCTCGTCCGACGCCGTCCTGTGCGGTGCCAGCACGACGGCACCCGGACTGACCACGCTCGAAGGGGCCGACGGCCGCTTCATCCGGACGACGTTCGACGACAACGTCGTCGCGGTCCACACCTTCGACCGCATCCGTGAGTACACCGCCGGTGTCATCGGCCGCCCGCCCGTCGTGACGATCGTGTCTCGCGGCGACGCCTACGGCGACGGCCTGTCCAACACCCTCGCCGGCCTGCTCGGTCTCGTCGGCATGCAGGTGACCGTCCAGCGGTACAACCCGGAAGACGTCCTGATGGAGGGCGTCGGCGAGGCGGCTGCGGCCACCGGCGCCGACCTGTACGTGATGATCGGTCTCGACGAGGGCGCCCGACTGGCCGGCGTCCTTCGCGAGGCCGGCGTCGAGCCGAGCAGCATGCTGGGTCTCGACGGCCTGGCGACGCCCCGACTCGGCGAGAAGGCGATTCCCGACGACCCCACGGCGCTCGACGGCGCCGCCGCGATCGGATCGACCGGACCGATCAGCTTCCTGACCCGCCTGGTCGCCGAGCAGGAGTCGCAGGGCGAGGTCCTCTACGGCGCCCAGGCGTACGACTGTGCGATCTCGTACGCCCTCGCCGTCGAGGCCGCCGGGAGCGCCGACCCGGCCGAGGTCGCGGTCACCCTCCGCACCGTCACCGGTGGTGGCGGCGTCGTCTGCACGACGTACGCGACCTGCCGCGGACTCCTCGCCGAGGGCGAGGACATCGACTACAACGGTCCGAGCGGACCGATCGAGATCGACGAGGACGGCGAACCCGGCGGCGGCCGATTCCTCACCGCACGTGTCCGCGGCGGCACGCTCACCATCGTCGCCGACCTGAGCATCTCGCTCGACGAACTCCGCGATCGTGTCGCACCGCAGATCGCCGGCTTCATCGCCGACGTCCAGGTCGCGCTGACCCAGCTCGGCTATTACACCGGCCCGATCGACGGCCAGGACAGCGACGAGTTCCGTGCCGCCGTCTCGGCGTTCCAGGCCGACAACGGGCTCGACCCGACCGGCGAGCTCGACGCCGCGACGATCGCTGCGCTGCAGGCGGCGCTCGGGGACAACTCGATCCTGACGTCGACGATCATCGAGGTGCAGCAGTTGCTCACCGAACTCGGCTACTACACGGGCCCGATCGACGGGACGTGGAGCGACGAGCTCTCCGACGCGATCATGGCGTTCCAGACCGACCTCGGTGTCGAGCCGACCGGCATCCTCGACGCCGCGACCCTGCGGGCGATCTACCAGGCCGGCGTGACCACCGGTGAGAACAACCCGCCGGAGACCACGACGACGACGATCGGCACGGCGACGACGTTCCCGGTCGAGTCGACGACGACCCTGGCCCCGACCACGACCGTGGCGCCGACGACACCGACGACGACGGCGCCGACCACCACGACGACGGTGCCGGCGAACTCGGCACTCGGCGTGTTGAAGACCATGCCGCAGTTCTCGCGCCTGGTGGCGTTGCTGAACCCGGCCGTCGTGGCAGCGATCCCCGAACTGACCGATCCCGAGGCGGAGATCACCTTCTTCGCCCCGAACGACACCGCGCTGGCCGCACTCACGGGCACACCCACCGATGCGCAGGTGGTCGCTATCGTCCAGGGTCACATCATCGGCGAGGCGATCGATCCGCTGGCCGACGGCACATACGACTCGTTGCTCGTCGCGACGCGGCCCGGTGCCACGATCGGCATCGATGCCTCGGTCACGCCGGCCACGATCACGAACTTCGACGGCTCGGTGCCGGCGAACGCACTCGGTTCGGCCATGCCGACCGCAGGCGGCTTCGTGTGGGAGATCGACCGGGTCCTCACCCCGCCGGCCTCCTGAGGCAGCCGATCGCAAGCGAGTTGGGGGGCGGGTCACCGCCCCCTAGACTCGCTGTGCTGCTCGCAGCAAACCGCCTCTAGCTCAACGGCAGAGCAGTGGACTCTTAATCCATTGGTTCTGGGTTCGAATCCCAGGGGGCGGACCCCGAAACCCCGGCTGCAAAGCCGGGGTTTTCCGCGTCCAGGGGTCAGAAGGGGTCAGGCACCTTCTGGCGACGAGCGG
>JAGQSS010000008.1 GCA_020439405.1 Ilumatobacter sp.
GGGAGAACCTGCTCCAGCAGCTCGCCGCCGGCCAGGGCGAGGTGACCAGCCAGTTCTTCGGAACGTCGACCGCCGGGTACACGCCTGAGCTCGACACGGCCTACTCGTACGATCCCGAGCAGGCGAAGGCGCTGATGGCCGAGGCCGGGTACGCCGACGGGTTCACGATGGACATGCCGGTCGTCCCCGGCATCAGCGACACGATCATGACGTTCGTGGCCCAGCAGCTCGGCGACATCGGGATCACGGTCAACCAGGTTCCCGTCCAGATCGCGGACTACCAGGGTGAGCTCGGCTCCGGCAAGTTCCCGGCGGCCTGGTTCAGCCTCGGTCAGCTCCCGGCGTGGTCGTCGTACGACTTCGTGGTCTCGCCGGACGCCCTGTACAACCCGTTCGACACCACCACGCCCGAGGAGGAAGCCCTCGTCGAGCGCATGCGCCTCGGCGGTGACGACGGCGACGCCGCCGCCAAGGAGCTCGGCCAGTACCTGGTCGACGAGGCCTGGTTCGCCTGGTGGTACCGCCCGGCCCAGCTGTACTTCTACGACGGCTCGAAGGTCTCCGTCGAGGCACAGGACGGGATGGCCGTCCCCGCCATCTACAACTACACGCCTGCCGGCTGATCACTCCTGTGATCCAGGGGGCCGGCATTCCAGCCGGCCCCCTGGGGTCACCACCCAATCCGAACCGCACAGAGGGGGGAACCATGTTGCGGATGATCATCAGAAGGTTGGTGTCCGGGGTCGCGGTCTTGTTCGTGGTCGCCGTGATCACCTTCCTCATGCTCTACATCTCGGCCGGCGACGTCGGCCGGAGGATCCTCGGCGATCAGGCCTCGGAAGAGGCCGTCGCTGCGAAGAACACCGAACTCGGCCTCGACGAGCCGGTCCTCGAGCGAATGGGTGACTGGTTCTCCAGTGCGCTCCGCGGCGACTTCGGCAAGTCCTGGTTCACCAACGAACCGGTCGTCGATGCGATCATGAACCGCCTCGACGTGACGCTCGTGATGGTCTTCGTCTCGATCACGATCATCGCCGTCGTCGCGACCGTCGCCGGCATCACTGCGGCCGTCAGGCGCGGCTGGGCCGACCGCGCCGTCCAGATCGCCTCGATCGGCGGCAGCGCTCTCCCCGGCTTCGTTATCGGTGTCGTCCTCATCAACTTCTTCGCCGTCCAACGGGGATGGTTCCCCGCCGTCTCCCGCATCGTGCCCGGTGCGAGCGTCGGCGACTGGGTGAACTCGCTCACCTTGCCGATCATCGCGCTGGTGATCAACGGCGCTGCCAACGCCGCCGCCCAGATCCGCAGCGCCTTCATCAAGCAACTCGAGATGGACTACGTGCGGACACTCCGGAGTCGCGGCATCAGCGAGCGGGAGATCCTGTTCAAGCACGTGCTGCGCTCGGCGGCTCCCGCCGGCCTCACCGTGCTGAGCCTGCAGTTCATCGGTCTGCTCGGTGGCGTCGTCGTGATCGAATCGATCTTCGCGATCGCCGGTATGGGCAGACTTGCGGTCGACGCGACCACGCAGGGCGACCTGCCGATCGTGATGGGCGTCGTGATGTACACGGTGGCGATCGTGATCATCGTGAACCTGGCCGTCGACATCGCCAATGGCTGGCTCAACCCGAAGGTGAGGGCACGATGAGCGAAAACGTCACGACCTCCGAGCCCGCCTCACCTGAGGCGGGCCAGTCGGGCACCGTCGTCCGACCGAACCTCGTACGCCGCCTGCTCAAGAATCCGCTCGGGATGGCTGCCGCCGTCATCATCGGCCTCGCAGTGCTTGCGGCGATACTCGCCCCGCTGATCGCCACCCACGATCCGAACACGGCGAGCTTGACCGACGTCCTCATCGGCCCAGGCGAGAACGGCCATTGGCTCGGCACCGACAGCGCCGGCCGCGACATCTACTCGCGGCTCGTCTGGGGAGCCCGCGTGACACTCCTGTCGGGGGCGCTCGCGGCATCGGTCGGCATCGTGCTCGGGCTGCCGACCGGCTTGATCGCCGGCTATTTCGGCGGCAAGTTCGACGGTGTCGCCAGCTGGCTCGTCAACGTGCTGCTGTCGCTACCCGGGATCATGGTGCTCCTCGCGGTTCGTGCCGCCACCGGCCCGTCGGTGTGGATCTCGATGATCGTCCTCGGCGTGTTGTTTGCGCCCGGCTTCTACCGCCTGACGCGCACCGCCGTGCAATCGGTACGCAACGAGCTCTACGTCGACGCCGCACGCGTCGCGGGCCTCTCCGACGCCCGCATCATCGCGCGACACATCCTCTCCGTCGTGCGTGCACCGGTGATCATCCAGGCGTCGATGGTCGCCGGGCTCTCGATTTCGATCCAATCGGCGCTCGAGTTCCTCGGGCTCGGTGATCCGCTCGTGCCCACCTGGGGCGCGATGGTCGGCGACGGATTCCGCAACATCTACCGACAGGCACTCAATCTCGTGTGGCCGATGCTCGCGCTCGCCGTGATCATCGGCGGATTCGTCCTGCTCGGCAACGCGCTGCGTGACGCGCTCGAGGACCTCGAGAAGGTCAAGGCGAAGCATCGCACGGACACCAGCGCACGCGGGTCACTCGGGTCTGCGCCACCGGTCGAAGCCGGTACAGAGGGGATCCTGCTAAAGGTCAGCGATCTCGGCGTCGGGTACCCGCAGTCGGACGGAACGATCAAGAAGGTGGTCGACGACGTCAGCTTCGAGGTGAACCGCAACGAGGTCGTCGGCATCGTCGGCGAGTCGGGATCGGGCAAGTCGCAGACGGCATTCACCATCCTCGGCTTGCTGCCCGACAACGCAGTCGTCACCGGCGGTTCGATCCAGTTCGACGGTAACTACACCGTGGCGCTCGGCGACGACCGGGTGCCCCAGAGTCGGCTCGTGGAGCTGCGCGGCAAGCGGATCTCGTACATCCCGCAGGAGCCGATGAGCAACCTCGACCCTGCGTTCACGATCGGATCGCAGCTCGTCCGCCCGATGGTCAAGGTGCTGGGCATCTCCAAGGACGAAGCCAAACAGCGCGCCATCGACCTCCTCGCCAGCGTCGGTATCCCGGACCCGCCACGGACGATGGCCGCCTACCCCCATGAGGTCTCCGGCGGCATGGCCCAGCGCGTCCTGATCGCCGGCGCATTCTCCTGCGACCCGGACCTGATCATCGCCGACGAGCCGACGACAGCGCTCGATGTGACCGTCCAGGCCGAGGTGCTCGATGTGCTGCGCGAACTGCAGGATCGGGTTGGCCTGGGCGTCGTGATGGTGACCCACAACTTCGGCGTCGTCGCCGACATCTGCGACCGCGTGGTCGTGATGCAGGACGGCCGCGTCGTCGAACAGGGCGCGGTCCGCCAGATTCTCCGCGATCCACGCGAGCAGTACACGAAGATGCTGCTCGACTCGACACTCGAGGACAAGGAGCCACTCACCAGGCTCCTCGTCGACGCGGGGGAGGGTTCGGCATGAACACGACCACCGACGAACTGCTGCAGGTGGACGACCTCGTCGTCACCTACGCCGGCAAGGGCATGTTTGCCAAGGGAGTCGAGATCCTGCATGGCGTCTCGCTCCGGATCGGCCGCGGCGAAACCCTCGGCTTGGTCGGCGAGTCCGGCTGCGGCAAGACCACGCTCGGCCGAGCCGTCCTCGGCCTGGCCCCCGTGACCGGGGGCCGGATCGAGTTCGGCGGCAAGGACATCAGCCACGCAACGCGCAAGGAACGCCAGGCCCTGAGCCGCGATCTCCAGGTCGTCTTCCAGGATCCGTACACGTCGCTCAACCCTGCGATGACGATCGGCGACATCCTGTCCGAACCCCTCGGCATCCAGGGGATCACCGGCGCCGACGCACGCCAGCGCGTGCGCACCCTGCTTGACCGAGTGCACATGCCGGTGGACGCCATGGACCGCGTGCCGCGCGAGTTCTCCGGCGGCCAGCGCCAGCGGATCGCGATCGCCCGCGCCCTGGCACTGGAACCCAAGCTGATCGTCTGCGACGAGCCGGTCAGTGCCCTCGACCTGTCGACGCAGGCTCGAGTCCTCGATCTGCTGTTGGAGATCCAGGAGAACATCGGCGTGTCGTACCTGTTCATCTCCCACGACCTCGACGTCGTCCGCCACATCAGCCACCGCGTGTCGGTCATGTACGCCGGTGAGATCGTCGAGGACGGCGACGCGACGAAGGTCACCACCGATCCGGACCATCCGTACACCAGGCGGCTCCTGCTGGCATCGCCAGTTCCGGACCCGGACCGCCAGGCGGCACGTCGCGAGGAGCGGCTCGCCCACACGGCGGCGATGGGCTTCGAGGTCGCATGATCCCCCCTCACCCGGCCGGTGTGCCCGCGATCGCGAGCACACCGGCCGGGCTCTTCAGGACGTCGTTCTGAGCCGAACGAACCAGGAGGTTCCACCTTGTTGCGTCCCCAGGACAACCGCACCCGCGAGAGCAAGCGGCTCGACGGCCGCTGGTCGTTCCGCTTCGACCAGAATGACGTCGGCCGCACCGAACGCTGGTACGCGACACCACTCGCCGACGCACGCGAGATGGCGGTGCCGTCGTCGTACAACGACATCTTCACCACCCAGGCCGAGCGAGAGCACGTCGGGGCCGTGTGGTACCAGCGCGACGTCTTCGTGCCGCGCGGCTGGGCCGACCAACGAATCCTCGTGCACTTCGAAGCCGTGACCCACACCGCCGCCGTATACGTCAACGACCACGAGGTCGTGGCTCACCGAGGCGGCTACCTCCCGTTCGAGGTCGACATCACCGACCGCGTGACCGCGGGCGCGCCCGCTCGGATCTCGGTCCGCGTCGACAACACCCTGACCTGGCAGACGATCCCTCCCGGAGTGATCGAGACCACGGCCGCCGGCGAGCAGGCCCAGCGGTACTTCCACGACTTCTTCAACTACGCCGGCATCCACCGCTCGGTCTGGCTGATGGCTCGGCCCCATCACTCGATCGACGACATCACGATCGTAACCGGGCTCGACGGGACGACCGGTCTGGTCGACTACTCGGTCGCCGCCGGTAGTGCCGGCGGCGAGATCGAGGTGACCCTTCGCGACGCCCGGGGCTCCGTCGTGGCCGAGGCGACCGGCGCCGCTGGACGCCTCACGGTCAACGACGCCGAGCTCTGGGGCATCGGTCGCGGCTACCTCTACGAGCTCTGCGCCCGCCTCGCCGTCGACGGCGAGCTGGTCGATGAGTACCGGCTGCCCGTCGGCATCCGCACCGTCGCGATCGACGGGACGCAGCTACTGCTGAACGGCGAACCGGTCCACCTCCGCGGATTCGGGATGCACGAAGACCACGTCACGCTCGGTAAGGGCCACAACGACGCCATGTGGTTGCGCGACATCGAGTGCCTCAAGTGGATCGGCGCCAACTCGTTCCGGACGTCGCACTACCCCTACAGCGAGGACGTGCTCGACCTCGCCGACCGTGAGGGCATCCTGGTCATCGACGAGACGCCGGCAGTCGGGATGAACGCCGGCATCGCCGGCGGGATCTTCTCACAGGAGACCTATGCCACCTTCTCCGACGACACCATCAACGGCGACACGCAGGCGTTCCACGCGGATGTCATCCGCGACCTCATCGCCCGCGACAAGAACCACCCGTCGGTCGTCATCTGGTCGATCGCCAACGAACCCGAATCGGACACCGAGGCGGCCGAGCAGTACTTCCGGCCGCTCGTCGACGTCGCACGCACGTCCGACCCACAGCGACGGCCGGTCGGATTCGTCAACGTCATGCTCGCGCCGCACGGCAGGTGTCGCGTCACCCCGATGTGCGACCTCGTCATGATCAACCGCTACTGGGGCTGGTACGTCCAGACCGGCGACCTCGACTCGGCGATGGTCGCCGCCCGCGCCGAGCTCGAGGGCTGGGCCGGCGACGGCAAGCCGATCATCATCACCGAGTACGGAGCCGACACCCAGCCCGGGATGCACTCGCTCCCAGCCGACCCGTGGTCCGAGGAATACCAGGTCGACTACCTCGACGCGATGCACGCCGTGTTCGACGAGATCCCCGCCGTCGTGGGCGAGCACATCTGGAACTTCGCGGACTTCGCGACCCGATCGGGCATCATGCGCGTCGGCGGCAACAAGAAAGGCGTCTTCACCCGCGACCGCCAGCCGAAGACGGCCGCCCACGTCGTCCGGCGCCGGTGGCGGGGCGGCCTCGACCCGCGCGTCACACAGAGCCAGGTCGGCGCATGTTCCGACTGACCGGCTTCGCGGACGAGGTCTCCCACGACCTCGGCGAGCAGATCGCGCTGCTGACGTCGCTTGGGATCACCCACATCGAGTTCCGCAGTGCCTGGCGGACCAAGGTGCTCGACCTCACCCAGGAGCAACTCCGAGAGGCCAAGCGGATGCTCGACGACGCGGGCCTCACGGTCTCGTCGGTCGGCTCCGACATCGGCAAGATCCAGGTGATCGACCCGTTCGGCGACCATCTCGAGCGTGCGCGACGTGGTGTCGAGGTGGCCAACTTCCTGGGCGCGCCGAACATCCGGATGTTCTCGTTCTTCATCCCCGATGGCCACGATCCCGACGGCCACCGCGACGAGGTGATGCGGCGCACCCGCGCACTCGTGGATCTCGCCGAGGCAGGCGGGGTGACGATGCTGCACGAGAACGAGAAGGACATCTTCGGGGACATCCCACGACGTGTCGTCGACCTGGTCACGACCATGAACTCCCCGCATTACCGCGGGATCCTCGACCCGGCGAACTACGTGCAATGCGGCATCCGACCCGTCGACGAAGCCCTTCCCGTCGTGCGCGCGTACACCGACTACGTCCACATCAAGGACGCGAAGGCCTCCGACAGCTCGGTGGTCCCGGCCGGTGAGGGTGACGGCCAGGTCCGCGAGCTGTTGCGTTCCCTCGCGGGAGATGGATTCGACGGCTTCGTCTCGATCGAACCCCACCTCGGCCAGTTCGACGCCTTCGGCGGACTCTGCGGACCTGAACTGTGGACAACGGCGTACCAGGCGCTCACCGGAATCCTCCGGGAGGAAGGCATCGAGTGGCGGTGAAGCCCACCGAGCCCGTACGGCGGGCGGCCATCGTCGGTTGCGGTGACGTGTTCGGCGTCCACGCTGACGCGATCGACGCGATCGACGGCATCGACCTCGTTGCCGTCTGCGACACGGATCCTGAACGGTTGGAGATCGCCGCGAAGGGGCGCGGCGTCGCGGCGTATCGCTCCCACTGCGAGGTGCTCGCGGAGGCGCGGCCCCACGTCGTCCACATCGCGACTCCGCACGACCAGCACGTACCGCTCACCATCGACTGCCTCGAAGCGGGCGTCCACGTGCTCCAGGAGAAGCCGATCGCGCACACCATCGAGGAGGGGCAGCGGCTCGTGGATGCGGCGTGCAACGCCCGAGCGAAGGTGGGGATCTGCTTCCAGAACCGCTACAACGTCGCGTCCCAGGAGGCACGCCGGATCGTCGACTCCGGCGTCCTCGGGGCAATCCAGGGTGCCTACGCCTCGGTCGTGTGGTCCCGAACCGTGGACTACTACGCGACTCGGCCGTGGCGTGGCACGGTCGCCCGAAGCGGTGGCGGGTTGCTCATCAACCAGGCCATCCACACCCTCGACCTCGTGCAGTGGTTGATGGGCGACGTCATCGCCGTCGGCGGCGACGTCGCCACCCGGAAGTTCGCCGACACCATCGAGGTCGAGGACACCGCGGAGGCGCTGTTCACACACGCGAGCGGGGCCCAGACCTGCTTCTACGCCACACTCACCGCGCCGGCGGACCGACCCGTGGAGATCGAGATCCACGGGGACCGCGGTGCGCTGACGATCCGCGACGGCCTGACCCTCACCCTCGACGACGGCACGGTGGAGGTCATCCCGGAGCGCCACGTCGCCTCGACGGGACGCGCCTACTGGGGTGTCTCCCACGAGCTCCTGATCCGAGACTTCTACGCGACGCTGGAGGAGCCCGAGCCGTTCTGGATCTCGCCAAGGGATGCCATGGCATCGCTGCGCATGCTGACAGCCCTCTACCAACGCACCCGCGAAACGGGGAAGGAGCGCACATGACGAACAAGGTTCGGCTCGGCATCGTCGGCCTCGGTGCGGAGGGAGGTCTCTATGCCAACCTCATCGATCAGGGCACCGTCCCCCACATGACGGTTGGGGCGATCTGCGACATCCTCCCCGAGAAGCAGGAACGGGCGAACGAGCTCGGCGTGCCGTTCTTCACCGACTACATCGAGATGATGGAGTCGGGCACGGTCGACGCCGTGGTCACGACCGTGCCCCACTACCTGCATCCCGAGGTGGGGATCGCGGCCCTGACGCGCGGGATCCACGCGCTCGTCGAGAAGCCGGTTGGCGTCTACACGAAGCAGGCCCGCGAGCTCATCGACTTCGCGGCCACGAAGCCGGAGCTGACGTTCGGTGTGTTCTTCAACCAGCGCACCAACCCGCTCTACGTCGACCTCAAACAGATCATCGACTCCGGTCACCTCGGCGCGCTCCGCCACACCTCTTGGATCATCACCAACTGGTGGCGGCCGCAGGGCTATTACGACCAGTCCGAGTGGCGGGCCACCTGGGGCGGCGAGGGCGGTGGCGTGCTCGTCAACCAGGCCCCGCACCAACTCGACCTGTGGCAGTGGCTGTGCGGCGTCCCGAAGCGCTGCTTCGCGAAGCTCGCATACGGCTTCCGGCGCGACATCGCGGTCGAGGACGAGGTCAACGCCATCGTCGACTTCGGCAACGGAGCGACCGGGCACTTCATGACCTGTACCCACGACATGGTGGGCACCGACCGGCTCGAGCTGCTGTTCGACCACGGCAAGATCGTCGTCGACGATTCCAAGAAGGTGACCATCACCCGGCTCTCCCGCCCCGAGCAGCAGATCAGCGAGAACATGGGGATGGACGAGGTCCGGCAACTCTTCATGGGCCAGCTGGACACGGCGGACCTGATCACCACCGAGGAGAAGGTCTACGAGGCGACGTTTGGCGTACAGCACTCCACCGTCATGGAGAACTTCGCGCTCAACGTGCTCGAGGGCCAACCCCTCATCGCGCCCGGCGGCGACGGCATCAACGGCGTGCGCCTCGCCAATGGCTTCCACCTGTCCTCCTGGACCGGCGAAGAGGTCGACCTGGAGCACTTCGACGAGGAGCACTACCTCAGCGAACTGAACGCCCGCATCTCGGCCGAGGGCAAGTACGAGACCCGTTCCCCATGATGACCCCGCCGCGCCAACGGGCGTCGCGCCGCGGCGGCCCCACCCGATACCAGATTCAGAGAAGGAGCCAGACATGGCAGTGCTCGGCGTCCAGATGATGATGCTGAAGGACAAGGTGGTCGACGAGGGCATGTATTCCGTCCTGCAGAAGGTCAAGGACCTGGGCTACGACTCCGTCGAGGTGTCCCAGATCCCGATGACGCACGAGAACGTCGCCGCGCTCGAGCGCGCCGTCGCCGAACTCGGGCTCGACATCGGCGCCCTCTCGGTGGCGCTCAAGCCCGGTCCGACGGCTACCGGCGACAACCTCACCGAGCACTTCGACAAGATCGTGGCCGACTGCACACGACTCGGTTCCCGGTTCGTGCGCATCGGCATGATGCCGTTCGACGCGATGGCCTCCAAGTCGGCCTGCGAGGCGTGGGCGGCGGAGTGCGAGGGGGCCGCTCGGCGGCTCGCCGCTGAAGGCATCACGCTCTGCTACCACAACCACCACGTCGACCTCGCGCAGTTCGACGGCGAACGGATCTTCGACATCGTCCGCCGACTCGCACCGTCGCTGGGTTTCGAAGTGGATCTGCACTGGGTGCAGCGCGGCGGCATGGCTCCACTCGACATGCTCGAGCGCTACGCGGGCGTCTGCAAGCTGATCCACGTGAAGGACTTCCGGGTGGCACCGCTGCCTCCCGCCGCGATGGAGCTGCTCCAGCGAGGCGACATGGCCGGCTTCTTCGACGTGTTCGTGAATCTCGCCCAGTTCGCCGAGGTCGGCTCTGGCAACATGGACTGGCCGAAACTGCTGCCCGCAGCGAACGCGGCCGGAGCGGAGTACTTCTTCGTCGAGCAGGACGAGACCTACGGGCGAGACCCGTACGACTGCCTCGCCGAGTCGCGCGCGTACCTGCGGTCGATCGGCTACTGACCAGACCGGGTGGTTGAAGCGGACGGTGCCTGCCGGTCCGGCCGACGGTGCCGCGGCACGGACGGATTCGCCCTGCTGCGAGGGGACAGGTCGAGACCTCGGGGCCGTGACTGCACGACGAACGCGCCGATCTCGACGTCAGCCTCCGGGCACCGTGTAGCCGGTCATCGACAGCGATCCCATGGCGTATCCCTCGACGAATGGTGTCGCCGGCGCGTCCGCGGCGGCGGCGATGCCGGCGAGGTAGAACAGCGGCAGCAGGTGATCCGGTGTCGGTGCTGCGAGTGCGTGATGTCGGTGACGGGTCAACTCGGCGACGTCGCCGGGGCGCTCGGCGATCAGCTCGCGTGCGGCGTCGTCGAACTCGCGGGTCCAGTCGAACGCGGCGTCGGGTTGGTGCCACTGGACCTGGCGGAGGTTGTGGACGACGTTGCCGCTGGCGAGGATCAACACGCCGCGGCGGCGTAGCGGTTCGAGCGCGGCCCCGAGTGTGACGTGATGGTCGGCGGGCTTGCTGGCGTCGATCGACAGCTGCACGACGGGGATGTCGGCGTCGGGGTACATGTGGGCGAGCACCGACCAGGTGCCGTGGTCGATGCCCCAGCTGTCGGCGTCGAGTCCGACCCATGTCGGCTTGACGAGCTCGGCCACCTCACCGGCGAGCTGCGGTGATCCGGGCGCGTCGTACCGGACGGCGAACAACTCGTCGGGGAACCCGTAGAAGTCGTGGATGGTCTTCGGGTCGGGCATCGCGGTGACGGCGGTGGCGTTCACGTACCAGTGCGCCGAGATCGCCAAGATCGCGCTCGGCCGTGGTCCGGTGCGGCCGAACTCGCGCCAGGCGCGCGTGTACCGGTTGTCGTCGAGCGTGTTCATCGGGCTGCCGTGACCGACGAACACGGCCGGCAGCGTCGACGACCGGGGGGAGTCGGCGCGGTCGGCCGCGTCTGGTGTGGTTGGGTGGATGTCGCTCATCGCGAGACCTCGGCTCGTGGGGCGGCGGCGCGGTAGTGGGCGGCCATGTCAGGGGTCATCAGCTCGATCATGACCGTGTTCTCGATCCAGAATTCGATCACGTCGAACGGACCGCGCGGCAGGCGGAGCGCTCGCCAACCTTCTCGCTCGGCGATCGTGAGGATGTCGTCCTCGGTGCGGTCGAGCGAGACGGTCGCGTGGGTCGCAGTGGCACCGGTGGCGGTCGGGTCGCGTCGGAAGGCCGCCTGGCCTGGCCCGTCCGGTGGGTACAGTTCGGTACCCACCGGATAGACCTCGATCGCGGTGCCGTGCCCATCGCCGGCCCACGCGATCCACGAGTCCGGATACGGGCCGAACCCGGTGACCACGCCGCCGAAGAGCTCGGCGAGGACATCGGCGACGTGACGGGTCTGCCGGGCGGGGAGTGACAGGTGATGGATCATGGGCTGCTCGGGTGCGTGCGGACTCGGCGGTGTTCAGTCGGCGGTCTTGATCGCCGAGATCTCGAACTCGAGTGTGACCTTCTCACCGACCAGTACGCCGCCGGCCTCGAGCGCCGCGTTCCAGCTGACACCCCAGTCCTTGCGGTTGATCACCGTCGAGCCTTCGAGGCCGAGCCGTGTGTTGCCGTACGGATCGACGGCGGTGCCGGTGAGTTCGAGGTCGAAGGTGATCGACCTGGTGACGCCCTTGATCGTCAGATCACCGGTCACCTCGTACCGGTCGTCGTCGGCCGCGGCGACCGACGTCGACGCGAACGTGATCGTCGGATGGGTCTCCATGTCGAAGAAGTCGTTGCTGCGCAGGTGGCCGTCACGGTCCGCGTTGCGGGTGTCGATGCTCGCCACCCGGATCGTGACGGACAGCTGCGACCGCTCGGGCTGGTCGACGTCGAACCGCCCCGAACCCTCGAACTCGTTGAACGAGCCGCGGACCTTGGTCACCATCGCGTGGCGGGCGACGAACCCGATCCGGGAGTGGCTCGGGTCGATCGAGTAGGTGCCGGTGGCGGCGTCGGTGGTGATCGTGCTCATGGGATAGCTCCTTGTCGAAGATTGGTTGATGTATCAACTAGCATATCAGATATTGATGACATGTCAACCTCTGGTCGCGTGATAGCGGTCACGCCGCAACGAGTAGTTGACGTATCAACCGAAAAGGGTATGCTCGTCCCATGGCGACACGCTGGTTGACCGACGACGAAGGCCGGACGTGGCGCAACTTCTCACTGATGCAACTGCAGCTCTTCGCCCTCCTCGGCCGGGAGCTCACGGCCGATGGGCTGTCCTATCCCGACTACCTCGTCCTGGCGAACCTCAGCGACCGCGATGGCCATCGGGCGCGCCCCGTCGAGCTCGGCCGGGAGCTCGGATGGGAGAAGAGCCGGGTCAGCCACCACATCGCACGGATGGAACGCCGCGGACTCGTCGAGCGCACTCCCTGCCCGACCGACCAGCGCGGGTGGTTCGTGTCGATGACCGACGCGGGGCGCGCAGCGATCGCCGCCGCCGCACCGGGCCACGTCGACGTCGTCAGACGACACTTCATCGACCTCCTCACTCCCGCACAGCTCGAGACGCTCGACACGATCAGCACGACCGTGCTCGCCCACCTGCCTGTCGACGCCACGAACCTCGAGCCCCCCGCCGCAGGCGCCGGGGATGTCCCCGGCGTCGGCCCGACGCCGACGTCTCGGAGCTGATCGGGTGGCTCCGCACGTTCGCCGGAGCGATCGGGCATCGGCGTTCGCCGCGCCGAAGGAGCGCGTCGCGCATGCCGGGTGACTTCCTCGATGTCCTCGACGTCACCGGCGTCTTCGTGTTCGCATTGTCGGGAGCCCTCGTGGCGATCCAGCACCGGATGGACGTCGTCGGCGTCCTCACGCTCGCGCTCGTCACCGGCTTCGGCGGCGGTATCGCCCGCGACCTCCTCATCGCCGACTTGCCGCCGCAAGTGGTGCGCAACGAGGGACTGCTCCTGGCGCCTCTGGTCGCAGGCCTGACCGCCATGCTGGCGCCGCGCCTCGCCGATCGCCTCCGTCAGCCCGTCCTGGTCTTGGACGCGGTCGGACTGGGTCTGTTCGCCGCAGTCGGGGCCACCAGGGCGTCGGGTGCCGGGCTCGGCCTGGTTCCGGCGGTCCTCGTCGGCACGGTCGCGGCGGTGGGCGGCGGCCTGCTCCGCGACCTGCTCGCCGACGAGATCCCACAGATCCTCGTCTCGGGAAGCCGTCTCTACGCCGTCCCTGCCGCCCTGGGCGCAGGGATCGTGGCCGTGGGGCACGCAGCGTCAGCCAACCCGACCCTCGCGCAGACGGCCGCAGTGACCGTCACCGTCGCCCTGCGCCTCCTGGCACTTCACTTCGGCTGGCACGCGCCCGTACCTCGACGCCCGATCAGGCTCCCCCGCACTCGCGCTCCCGCTCGCCCCGGTCGGGCCCACCGATCACGTCGAGCGAGGCGGTGACACGACGATCCCCTCCGGCGCTGACTCCCGTTCGTGAGGCAGCGCTCCGTCTCGCTGACATCGTCGACCGGCGGGCACACGCCAGCCGGCCAGTGGCAGTCAGAGACGTGACTGCCACTGGCCGGCCCAGACGTGGTCGTTGTAGAGACCGGTGAACTTCGAGTCGCCCATGATCTTCGAGATCACCTGGCGGATCGTCTCGGGGTTGTCGTCGTAGGCGTTGATGTAGGTCTTCACCATCGGCACGTCGTAGAGGTGAGTGGTGTAGTTGAGCGAGACGAACACGGTCGGCACCTCGTGCACGTACCACGGGCACGCGTTGCTCATCGGGATCGACCAGCGGATCCGGTACACGTTCTCGGCGGCGTAGCCGCGCACGTTCGAGAACACGAGGGCGGCGTCCACGCGGTTGCGGTAGTCCTCGACCTTGCCCTTGACGCGCTGGTCGTTGTCGTTGACGGTGACCTCGAAGCCACGCGACTCGAGTTCGGCCACGATGACCTGGAGCGCCGGAGTGCCGCTGGCGAAGATCGCGTTCTTCTCACCGCCGTCGAGGTAGTACAGGCGGATTCGTCGTTGTGTCTCGGGGCGGATCGGCAGGTTGCCTGCGGTGTCCTTCACGAGCGTGATGGCGAGGTCGGCCGCCCGTCGCTGCCGTTCCAGGTGGTCGGGTGCCCCGATCGCGGCGAGCTCGTCGGTCGTCCCGACCAGCTCGCCGGCCGTCTGGCGCTGGATAAGGCGCAGCTTGGCCTTGAGCCCGAGAATCCGACGGAGCGCGTCGATCATCCGCTCCTCGCTGATGGTGCCGTTGCGGTAGCCGGCGAGCATGTACCCGAAGTCCTCCTCGAGGTCGTTGAAGAACAGGAACATGTCGCAGCCGGCGGCGATCGCCCCGGGGACCTGGTCGGCGCGACGCATCGCGGAGGTCATGCCGAGCATGTGGCTGGCATCGGTCACGACGAGGCCGTTGAAACCGAGCCGCGTCTTGAGGAGGTCGTCGATGAGCTCGGGCGCGAGGGAGGCGGGCAGGATGTCGGCGTCGGTCAGGTCGGGGTTGAGGTGTTGCTGGTAGGCGGGTAGTGCGATGTGGCCGGCCATGATCATCTCGACGCCGGCGTCGATGTGGTGCCGGTACACCGTGCCGAACGTGGCCTCCCACTCGTCGACAGAGAGATCGTTGATGCCGAGGATCAGATGCTGGTCGCGCTCCTCCACACCGTCGCCCGGGAAGTGCTTGATGCACGTGATCATCTCGTGCTCCGCGGTCCAGCCGCGCCGGAGTGCGTCCGAGTAGGTGATCACCTCGTCGGCGGTCGTCCCGAAGGCGCGCGAGTTGATGATCGTGTTTCGCCAGTCCATCAGGATGTCGACGCATGGCCAGAAGTTGACGTTGACGCCGAGCGCAGCTCCCTCGCGGGCGGAGACCAGTCCGGTGTCGTACGCGACCTCGGGGTCGCCCGACGCGACGGCCTGGGCTGCGGTCGCGACGTAGGTCCCGCCGTTGCACCCGCCCCGCGTGCCCATCTCGAAGTTGGCGGCGATCAGCAGCGGGATCTTCGTGTTCGCTTGGATCTCGTTGATCAGCGCCTGGATCTGCGCGGCGTCACCGCCGTGGTAGCGCGCGCCACCGATGTGGAAGCGTTCGAGGATCTCGCGGTTGCTCAGGTCGTTGCCGCCGAAGCTGTCGCCGCCGAAGTGGAACAGGTTGAAGAACAACTGGCCGACCTTCTCCTCGTCGGACATGCCGGCGATGGTCGACTCGACCCAATCGATCTGGTCGCGATCGAGGTCGTACGGGCTGGCGGTGAGGTCGACGGTGGATCCCATGGAGAGGATCCTACAACAAAAACCTTTCATATGAAAGGTTTTCGTGCTAGGGTGACGCCTACTGGGAGGTGTCATGTCAACGAATGCGCTGGCCGGGTTCCGGCTCGACAATCAGGTGGCGGTGGTCATCGGGGGGACCGGGGTGCTCGGTGGTCGAATGGCCGCGGCACTCGCCGGCGCCGGTGCCCGGATCGTCGTGGTCGGCCGCGATGCCACGAAGGGTGAGGATGCCGCTGCACAGCTTCGAGAAGAAGGCGGCGACGTGCAGTTCGCTCCCTGTGACGCCTCCGACCGTGCCGAGCTCCGCGCTCTGGTCGACAGCGTCGTCGCGTCACACGGTCGAATCGACGTGCTCGTCAACGGGGCGGGCGTCAACTCCACGACGCCGTTCCTCGACATCGACAACGACGAGCTCGAGCGGATCGTTGCGATCAACCAATTGTCCGTAGTCCGATCGTGCCAGGAGTTCGGCCGGTACTTCGTCGCTCGGGCCGAGGCCGACGGCGTCGGCGCCAGCATCATCAACGTCGGCAGCGCATCAGCCCTCGTGCCGCTGTCGCGGGTGTTCACCTACTCGATGACCAAGGCCGCGGTCCACAACCTGACCAAAAACCTCGCCCGCGAGTGGGGGTCGCTCGGCATCCGGTGCAACGTGCTGGTGCCCGGCTTCTTCCCCGCCGAGCAGAACCGAGCCGTCCTGACGCCCGAGCGCGTCACTTCGATCATCGGCCACACCCCCCTCGGCCGCTTCGGCGAAGCCGACGAGCTGGCCGGCGCAACGCTGCTGCTCGCGAGCGACGCCGGCCGGTTCATCACCGGCACGGAACTGATCGTCGATGGCGGCTTCCACGCCATGACCATTTGAGGAGATGACGATGAACAGCACCGGGTTCATGGGCGAGGACTTCATCCTCTCCACGCCGATCGCTCGCCGCCTCTACCACGACTTCGCGGCCGAGGCGCCGATCGTGGACGTCCACAACCACTTGCCACCCGACGAGATCGCCGACGACTACGTCTGGCCGACGATCACCGACGCCTGGCTCGGCGGGGACCACTACAAGTGGCGGGCAATGCGACTCGCCGGCGTACCCGAGCACCTCGTGAGCGGACCGGCCGACCCGTGGGAGCGCTTCGAGGCGTGGGCCGCCACCGTGCCGCGGATGATCCGCAACCCGCTCTACGTCTGGACCCACCTCGAGCTCAAGCGGGCGTTCGGCATCGACCTCCCCCTGTCGCCGGCCACCGCCCGCGAGATCTGGGACGAGGCCAATCGTCAACTGCCGGACCTCGGAGCGAGAGCCATGCTGCGTCACTTCGACGTCCAGCTGGTTGCGACCACCGACGACCCGGGGAGCCTGCTCGAGGACCACGCCCGCCTGGCGACGATGAACGATGCCGGGCTCCGGATGGTGCCGACCTTTCGGCCCGACGCCGGACACGCCCTGCTGGGCGAACCCGAGCGATGGAACTCCTGGGTCGACACCTTGGTCGCGGCCGGCGACGCAACGGCGATCACTGACCTCGCTTCACTGCTCGACGCGCTCGCATCGTCGTACCGTCGGATGGCAGCGGCCGGCTGCCGAGCCTCGGATCACGGGTTGGCTGCGCTCCCGGACCGGCCGCGTGATCCGGACCACGCAGACCGGGTCGTCCGCGCCGCACGCGAGGGCCAAGCAGCCGACGACCACGACCGCGAGATCGTCCTGCTCGAGATCGTCGCCCTCGCCGCACGACTGGCCGCCGCCGACGACGCGGTGCTGCAGATCCACCTCGGCCCACTCCGCAACGTCTCACCGCGCCTGATGGATGCCGTCGGGCGTGACGCTGGCGCCGACGTGATGGGCGACGCGGGCCAGGCGCTCGGTCTCGCCCGCTTCCTCGGCGATCTCGAACGCGCCGACTCGCTGCCGCGGACCGTGCTGTACAACCTCAACCCCGCCGACAACGCGCTGCTCATCACGATGGCGGGCGCCTTCGCACGACCGGGCGTTCCCGGCCTCGTGCAATGGGGACCGCCGTGGTGGTTCAACGACCACGAAGGCGGCATGCGTCGCCACTTGGACGACCTCAGCCAGATCGGGCAGCTCGGCGGGTTCATCGGCATGCTCACCGACTCCCGCTCGATGCTGTCGATGACCCGACACGAGCTCTTCCGGCGGATCCTCTGCGACGTGATCGGCCGAGACGTGGAGGCCGGAACGGTGCCCGCAGACATCGACGCCCTCGGGCAGCTCGTGCGCGCCGTGTCGGTCGACAACGCTCGCGAGTTCTTCGGCTTCGCGTGACGACCGGCCGCACGGCGGTGTCACCGCAGGTCGCGCGCCCGCGCGTCTCGGCAGCCGGGCGACTTCGAGCTCCACGATCGTCGGCGGTGTCGCGTCGCAAGCGGCCCGGTCGACGGCGCTGACCCGCGAGCCCTGCGGGCACTCAAGCGGCCTGCCGAGGAGCCACCGTGACCGGCAACCCAGTGGTCGACGTGAGTCGGCGCAGTGCCCGACGCGTGGCGAGACGGGCAGGGATCGCAATCGCTGTCGTGCCCGATGCGAGGTGGCGGTGCAAATTGCGCCCCAGGATCGACGACTCGGCGATTGAGACCGTCGTCCCTGCTCCGCTCCGCTTCTCGTAGGAGCGCGTCAGGTGGTGGAGGGCGATCTCGGTGGCATCTCCGATACCGAGGTTCGCGTGCCGAGCGAATGCGTCGATGTCCCGACGCGCGCGCTTGGTCATCACGACGACGATGCTCGCCTGCCCGCCGCGCTCGACGACGGAGCGTGCGAGACCGAGCGCGGCGTCGCTCTCGCAGGTCGGCTCCACGATTGCGAGGAGGTGCTCAACAGCGGCCATTGGGGTGGTCCTTTCGAGGGATGGCGTCGATGGGATCGGCGCCAGATGGGGGATTTGAGAATGTGGGCTGGTCGATCGACCAGGGGACAGCGGTGGCGAGGTCCCAGAGGTACTGGTCGTCGATGTCGCCTCCCGTGAGGAGGAGGCGGTAATAGATCGGGCCGAACAGCCGGTCCAGCACCACCTCGATCCGGCCGTCGTCGAGGTCGTGACGAACGTCTCGAACGAGCGGCGCGGCCAGGCGGCGCCGGTGCTGCCAGAAGTCCTGGAACGATCTCGCAAGCCCGTCGTTCCGGGCGGAGGCGCCGACCAGGCCGGCAACGAGCGGCCCGAAGTCGGTCGCACGGCAGAGGCGGACGACGTCCTTGAGGTAGACGAACAGGTTGAAGCTCGGATCGAGCTCCAGCGGTGCGGGACGAACCGCATCGCGGGCCAGGGTGGCGACGAGATCGACGGCGAGTAGCTCCTTGGACGACCAGCGCCGATAGAGCGTGTCCTTGCCGACGCCCGCCCGTCGAGCGATCTCCTCCATCGTCGCTCCGGTCACGCCGTGCTCAGCAATGACGGCACGCGCCGCGTCGAGAATCGCGCCATCGCGGCTCGGGTCCCGTGGTCGACCTCTGCGTGTCACGGTTCCAGAATAACCAAACGGTACCGTTTGGTAATGATGACATCGGTCACCGAACGCGTGCGTATCGGAGTGGTCGTGCGGCTCGACCGTCCGCGCTCTTGCGCTCAGGCGACCGACTCGACCGGGGAAGCCGAACCTCGGGGAATTCGCACGCGACGCAGCCTCGGCCGACCGGGTCGGTCGAATCGATCAGATGTGCGGCATCGGCGCGGTCGTGACCCCAGAGATCGTCGGCCACGGCAGCGTGGCCGGCAGGTACGTCTCGAATTCGGCGATCAGGGCATCCTCGTACTGGCCGACGTAGGTGCCGTCGAGCAGCCGCTCGAACGCCTCGGTGCGCAGCCGCTCCCACGAGGAGGCCTCCGCCCCGGGATTGATCGGGTAGAAGCGGCAGCCCGCCTTTCGTGCCGCATCGCGATCGCCTGGAGCATCACCGACGAGCAAGATGTGGTCCGGCGGGTACTTCCCGACCGCTGCGAGCTCGATGTGTTCAGCCTTGGAACCCATCTCCTGCCCGGCGATCACGTGGACGTAGTCGGCAAGGCCGTGCTCACGCCACTCACGTTCGAGGGCGGCGATCGGCGTCGCCGAGACGGTCATCAGGTCCGCTCGCTCGCTCATCGCCGCCATCGCCTCACGCACGCCCGGGAACGGCCCGCACCCGTGGACCATGTCGGCGATCGACGCGTTGACGGCCTCGCCCCAGCGGAGTGCACGCTCGATCGTTGCCGATGGGTGCTCAGCCGCGAACGCCGCGATGCCGGCGTCGGAGAGCGGGTAGTCGGACTCGATGAACGCGGTCAGCTCTGGGTAGTCGGGGATCGTGACGCCGCGGTCCGCCACCTCGACCCGGTCGCGCAACAGCTCGAGCAGCTGGCGCAGCGCGAGCCAGCGGTTGAGGCCCCGAGTGACCGAGTGCAGGTTGACGAAGATCGCCGTCTCGCGGGCCAGGGTCGAGATCGGCTGGAGGTCCCAGTGCCTGATGGACGCCGGGGTGAAGCACTCCAGGTGCTTGATGTCCATCGCGTCCATGGCGCACCCGTCGGAGTCGATGCCGACGAAGAATCCCGTCGTCGGCCGGAACTCGACGAGCTGTCGGGTCAGGTCGTTTGTCACGGGACGATCATAGCAGAAAACCATTCACATGACAGGTTTTTAGCTGTAAGCTCGCCAGTGAGCTAGGAGGAAGCATGCATCACGAACCCCGCGCCGACATCGGTCTCATCGGGCTGGCCGTAATGGGCCAGAACCTCGTCCTCAACATGTCGGACCATGGCTTCACGGTCGCCGTCTACAACCGCACCGCGTCGGTCACCGACGAGTTCGTCAGCGGTCGCGGGCAGCGCGACACCATCGTCGGTTGCGGAACGCTCGACGAGCTCGTCGCCAGTCTCAAACCGCCGCGCCGGGTGATGATGATGGTCCAGGCCGGTGCGGCCGTCGACGCCGTGATCGACCATCTCAGCGCGCTCCTCGACCCGGGCGACATCATCATCGACGGAGGCAACTCCCTGTACACCGACTCGATCCGACGGACCGCCGAGGTCGAGGGGCGCGGCTTGCGCTACATCGGCACGGGCGTCTCGGGTGGGGAGGAAGGCGCGCGGCACGGGCCGTCGATCATGCCTGGCGGCTCGGCGGCCGCGTGGCGATTCGTCGAGCCGATCTTCCAGGCGGTCGCCGCCAAGACCGCCGACGGGACGCCGTGTTGTGATTGGGTCGGCGCAGACGGCGCGGGCCACTACGTGAAGATGGTGCACAACGGCATCGAATACGGCGACATGCAAGTCACCGCCGAGGCCTACGCCCTGATGAAGGCCGCCGGCATGGGCCACTCCCAGATGTCCGGCACGTTCCGAACCTGGGGTGACGGGGTGCTCGACTCCTACCTCGTGGACATCACCGCCGACATCCTCGCGTTCACCGACGACGACGGCGAACCCCTGGTCGAGCGGATCCTCGACGCTGCGGGCCAGAAGGGCACTGGCAAGTGGATGGTCATCTCGTCGATGGAGCTCGGTCAGCCCGTGACCCTCGTCGCCGAGGCGGTGTACGCGCGGATCGTATCGTCGCTCAAGGATCAGCGGGTGAGGGCGTCATCGGTGCTCGCGGGGCCCGACGGCCTCGGGATCGACGTCTCGGTGGACGACATCCACGACGCGCTCTACGCCTCGAAGATCGTGTCGTACGCGCAGGGCTTCATGCTGTTGCGGGCTGCGGCAGAGGAGCACGGCTGGGAGCTCGACCTCGGCCGGATCGCTTCGCTGTGGCGCGAGGGCTGCATCATCAGGGCTCGGTTCCTCGACGACATCACGGCGGCGTACGAACGAGACCCCGATCTCGAGAACCTCCTTCTCGACCCGTTCTTCGCCGAAGCCGTCAACGCCGCTCAAGCCGGCTGGCGTCGGGTCGTCGCCGCGGCAGTCGCCGGCGGCATCGCAGTACCGGCGTACTCTGCGGCGCTCGCCTTCTACGACGGCTACCGCAGTGAACACCTCCCAGCGAACCTCATCCAGGCGCAGCGCGACTACTTCGGCGCCCACACCTACGAGCGCGTCGATCGCCCCCGCGGTGAGGTGTTCCACACGAACTGGACCGGTCGGGGTGGCGACACCACCGCCCGCGCGTACCAGGTGTGACGTGAGCACGCTGCCGCAGATCATCGTCACCGGGGTCGCTGGGAGCGGCAAGACCACCCTCGGCACCGGCCTGGCCGGCCGGCTCGGCCGCCGGTTCGTCGACGGCGACGCCCTGCACCCAGACGCCAACGTCGGCAAGATGGCCGCCGGGCATCCACTCACCGACGCCGACCGTTGGCCGTGGCTCGCCCGCATACGAGCAGTGTTGCGGAGCGGCGAGCCGGTGGTCGTGGCATGCTCGGCCCTCCGGCGCAGCTATCGCGATCTGCTTCGCCATGCCGGCGATGTCGTGTTCGTCCATCTCGAGATCGAGGCCTCCAACGCAGCCGTTCGGCTCACCGAGCGGACCGACCACTTCATGGGCGCCGGCATGGTGGAGAGCCAGTTCACCACCCTCCAACCGCCCGCCGACGACGAGACCGACGTTGCGGTGCTCGACTCATCCGCCACTTCCGAAGCGCTGCTCGACCGCGCGGTCAGCGCCGTCGCCGGCCTACGTCCGGGGCTCGACATCGGTCCGTTGCTCGCCGACGGTGCAGCCGATCGGACGATCATGGCGCGCGAGCTCGAGTCCCACCTCGCGACATTGACACGCAACGAGGTGCTGGCTCCCGGCTACCGCCGCGTGCTCCTCGTCCCACCGGATCACACGCGGCTCCACTCGCGCGCCGGATCGATCACGATGCAGCTGCGAGCCCTCCTCACGGCCGCCGGATGCGAGGTCGGCGTCCTCCCCGCCCTCGGCACCCATGTCGCGATGGGGCCCGAGGAGACAGCAACGCTCTTCGGCGGCGGCATCACTGCCGACCAACTCCTCGTCCACGACTGGCGCGACGGCCTCCGCCACCTCGGTCGGATCGAGGCGAGCGAAGTCAGCGTGGTGACCGACGGTCGCTACGAGGAACACATCGACGTCGCCGTCGACGCCGAGCTCTTCGACGGCTGGGACCTGGTCGTCTCGATCGGGCAAGTGGTCCCACACGAGGTCATCGGCATGGCCAACTTCACCAAGAACCTCATCGTCGGCCTCGGGGGCGCGCCGACCATCCACCGAAGCCACTTCGTCGGTGCCGTCGCCGGCATGGAGTCGATCATGGGACGCTCCATGAGCCCCGTGCGCGATCTCGTCGACGCCGCGTTCGACCGGTTCGTCGCACCGGAAGTGAACGTGCTCTGGCTGCTCACCGTGGTCGAGGACACCGGCGCCGACATGGTGCTCCGAGGGCTCTACGCCGGCCGAGGTGGCTCGATGGACACCGGCGGGGCTGCGTACCGGGCAGCCGCGCGCCTCGCCCAGACCGTCAACCTCGACATACTCCCCGAGCCGCTCGATCGAGTGGTGTGCTGGCTCGACCCAGCCGAGATGCACAGCACGTGGCTCGGTAACAAGGCGATCTACCGCACCCGCATGGCGATGGCCGACGACGGCGAGCTCATCGTGCTCGCGCCGGGCGTACGCCGCTTCGGCGAAGACGACGGGATCGATACCCTCATCCGCCGCCACGGCTACCGCGGCACGCCGGCAACGCTCGCCGCGGTCGAGACCGACCCGGAACTCGCCGAGAACCTCGGCGCGGCCGCCCACCTCATCCACGGCAGCTCCGAAGGGCGATTCCGGATCGTCTACTGCACCGATCCCGCCGCCGGTGGGCTCACCCAGGCCGAGATCGAATCGGTCGGCTTCGAATGGCGCCCCTTGGACGCCGAGATGCGAACGCTCGGGGTCGACCACGGGACAGCTGGTGGTCCCCGCGTCGACAACGACGGCAGACCGTACTTCTACGTCGCCAATCCCGCTCTGGGGCTATGGGTCGCGGGGGAGCGCTTCAGCGGCTGAGGACTCAGGGCGGACGGGCCCCCGCTGGCCGACTCGCGCCCGATCACAAGCCGAAGGAATCGTCGGTCGTGGGGGAGGTGGTCGAGCACCGTCGTGGCCATGGTGTCGCGAGTCTCGAGCTGGGCTGGGGTGAGGAGGTCGATGAAGTGGCGGCGGGCGACGTTGACGTGGTCAGGTGCGGCAGCGCGATCGCAGCACGTCCCTCCTCCGCCATCGACGCGTACCAAGGTCGCGACCGAGCTCGACGGGACGAACCTATGGTCGTCGCGGTCGCTCGGGTTCGCGGGGACGAGGAAGTCCGGGCAAACGGAGCATGGTCGGTGTCCGGAGCGCGACCGGATCGTCGTCCGGTCAGGCCGGAACCGCGGCTCGACCGACGCGGTCGCGGGCGATGACGGTCTTCATGATCTGGGCGGTGCCGTCGCCGATCTGGAAGCCGAGGACGTCGCGCAGGCGTTGCTCGATCACGCCTCGGTCGTAGCCGCCGTGGCCGTGGACGAGCAGGCACTCGTGGACCACGTCGTAGGCGAGCTTGGGTGCCCACCATTTGCACATCGCCGCCTCGGCGGTGTGGGGGAGGCCGCGGTCGGCTGCCCAGAGCGCCTGGTAGCAGAGGAGTCGGGCGGCTTCGACCTGGGTGTCGAGTTCGGCGAGGCGGTGCGAGATGCCCTGGAACGCCGAGAGCGGCTGACCGAAGGCGGTGCGTTCGGTGGAGTAGCTCCAGGCGTCGTCGAGCGCGGCTCGGGCGACGGCGAGCACCTGCAGGCCGATGAGGGCGCGCGAGAAGTCGAAGCCCTGCATCACTTGGACGAAACCGCCACCCTCGTCGCCGAGACGATGCGAGACCGGTACGCGCACCGAGTCGAAGAAGATCGAACCCCGACCGATGGCGCGCTGGCCGTGGCAGTCGAAGCGGGTGGTGGTGATGCCCGGCAGGCCCATCGGCACGAGCACTGCGGTGATGCCGCGGGCCCCGGAGCCGCCGGTGCGCCCGAACACCACGCAGATCTCGGCCTGGTCGGCGGCCGAGATCGACGTCTTCTCGCCGTCGAGCACGTAGTCGTCGCCGTCGCGGGTGATCCTCAGTGCGAGGTTGGCTGCGTCGGAGCCACCGCGGGGTTCGGTCAGGCCGAGCGAGCAGATCACCTGGCCGGCGGTGAGGCCGCGCAGCCAGGGCGCCACGACGTCGGGGTCGCCGTGCTCGGCGAGGATCTGGGCGTTGAGCGATCCGAGCAGGTTGATGTAGGAGATCGACAGGTCGGCGGCGGCGACCTGTTCGTGGATGACGCCGGCGGCCACCTTTGAGGCACCCTGACCGCCGTACTGCTCGGGCAGCTCGGGGGCGATCAGGCCGAGCTCGCCCATCTGGACGGCCAGCTCGCGGTCGAGCACCCGGGACGCGTCGCGTTCGACGAAGCCGGGTGCGATCCGCTCGGTCGCGAACGCGCCTGCCATCTCGGCGAGGGCGAGCAGATCGTCGTCGAGGTAGGGGTTCGCGCGGGTCGTCACGTCGCGAACTCCCGGAAGCGCGGTGTGCGCTTCTCCTGGAGGGCGGCGACGCCTTCCTTGGACTCCTCGGTGTCGTAGTAGAGCTTGAGTGCGTACATGCCCATGCCGGCGATGCCGGCTTGGTGGGCGGTGTCCATGTTGAACGACCGCTTGGCGATCGCGATCGCCGTCGGGCTCCGCTCGCAGATCTCCTCGGCCCACTCCTGGACCGTGGCGTCGAGCTGGTCGTCGGGTACGCAGATGTTGGCGAGTCCCATCTCCTCGGCCTCCTTGCCGGAGTAGCGCCGGCACAGGTACCAGATCTCGCGGGCCTTCTTCTCGCCGACGACGCGGGTGAGGTAGGCGGTGCCGAAGCCTGGATCGACCGATCCCATCTTCGGGCCGACCTGGCCGAAGATCGCCGATTCCGAGCAGATGGTGAGGTCGCAGATCGTGGCGAGCACGTTGCCGCCGCCGATCGCGTACCCCTGGACGCGGGCGATGACCGGGACTGGGACGTCGCGCAGGGCGGTGTGCAGCTCCTCGACGGGCAGGCCGACCGTGCCGCGACCGTCGTACTGGCCTTCGTGGGCCGACTGGTCACCGCCGGTGCAGAACGCCCGCTCGCCCGCCCCGCCGAGCACGATTGCGCCGATGTCGGGGTCGTACCCGGCGGCGTGCAGGGCGTGGATGAGTTCGTCGCAGGTGCGGCCGCGGAACGCGTTCATCTTCTCCGGGCGGTTGATCGTGATGTAGGCGACGTGGCTACGCCGCTCGACGAGGATGTCGGTGTAGTCCATGGGTCCTTCTCTTTTCGGTGGGTGTGGTGACGGGGCGTCAGCCCGCCATGGTCAGGCCGCCGGACACGCTCAGCACCTGTCCGGTGACGAACTCGGCGTCGGCGGCGGCGAAGAACAGCACGGCGGGGACGAGGTCGTCGGGCTGGCCGAGCCGGCCCATCGGGATCGCCCGCCGGAACGCCTCGCGGAGCTTGTCGGGGTTGGCGGCGCTGTCGGTGACCGTGGCGAGCAGTGCCGTATCGGTCGGTCCGGGACACACGACGTTGAACGTGATGCCGTGCCGCGAGTGCTCGCGCGCCAGGGTCTTCGACAGGGCGACCAGCCCCGCCTTGCACGCGGCGTACACCGCCTCACCCGACGAGCCCACGCGGGCCGCGTCGGACGCGATGTTGACGACTCGCCCGTAGCCTCGCTCGACCATCCCGGGGAGTACGGCGTGATGCATGTGGAGCGCGCCGACGAGGTTGATGTCGATCAGTCGTGACCAGTCGTCCGGGTCGGTGTCGAGGAACGGGACGAACAGGTCCCAGCCGGCGTTGTTGACGAGGACGTCGATCGGGCCGAGCTCGGCAGCGACGCGCTCGACCGCAACGTCGACCGAAGCTCGCTCGGTGATGTCGCTGTCGACGGCGAGTGACCTCCCGCCGCCGGCGACGATCTCGTCGGCCACCGCTGTCGCCGCCGCGGCGGCCCGGTCGAGCACGGCAACCGCTGCGCCCTCGTCGGCGAACCGGCCGCAGAGCGCTGCGCCGATCCCACCGCCGCCACCGGTGACCACCACCGTGCGTCCGTCGAATCTCCCCATGACCGGCTCCCTTCGTGTCTCCGGGTTCTGGACTTTATAACATGATCTTGTCATACTTGTCGAGTGCAGCGATCCACTTCCATCGATGATCACGGCATCGACACCCTGGTTGATGCCCGTCAGATGGGCGATCTCGACTTCGAGCTCGCCAACCGGCTCTTCTTCCGGTTGTATCAATGCGTCAATATCTTGCATAAAACGGGCTCGAAGGCACTCGAGTCCGAAGGGCTGACCACCCAGCGCTGGGCGGTGATGGGGGCGCTGTCACGTCCCGAGGCCGCCGCCGGCATGGCGGTCGGCGACTTGGCGCGTTACCTGCGGGTGAGCCGACAGAGCCTCGCCGGGGTCGTCGGGCCGCTCGTCGACGAGGGGTGGGTAGTCAACCGGCGCAGTGCCACCGATCGCCGCAGTCGCGACTACGCCCTCACCGACCTCGGCCGTCGTCACTGGGAGAACGGCGCGCTGCCCCGGATCGAACGCTTCTACGGCGACGCCACCGCGGGGATGTCGGTCGAGGACATGAGCCACGCGCTTCACTACGTGGTCCGGCTGCTGGAGAACATGACCCGCCTCGACGACGGTGCCGAGCCGGCCGGCTGACGTCGCCTGCTCCCGCTCTTCTACCTGGCGACGGGCAGCATGTGGCTTCGTTGCCCAGGTTCTGGAAGCTCCAGGAGGCCGGCGCAGCCGACGTCCCGCGACCGGAGGATGTCGCGGCGTACTCCGATTCGGCCCGTCGAGCGAGGCTCGATCGTCGAGAGCGGAAGCGGCCCAGTATTCCGAGGCGGCGCTACGACCGCGCCGCACGACCGGGCAGCCTGTGAAACGCGCCTCGCTTGCAGCGTCGTAGCTCTCAGCGAAACTCTCAAGGCCGAGTGGAGCGAGCCCGCAAGCTGGCTGAACTGGGGTGACGCGTAGGGCTGGCGGAGGCCCGTCCACCTCCGCCATGCAGGCCGAACCCCGGACCGCACCCCTCGATGGAGGGCGATGCCGGTCCGGGGTTCGTCGTTGTCGGACGAGTGCGCCGGTCGGTGCGACATCCACGCCCCGATCGTGGGTCCCGATCGTCAGCCGAGTTCGTCGACCGTGAGGTCGAACCACGGAGCCAGCGGGACCCACCGACTCGCTTCGTCGTTGGTCACGAGTCGACCGCCCGGCGTCGTCGCGTCGACGACGACGTCGTGCTGGTCGTCGATAGCGGCGTCGGGCCAGCTGGACGATGGGCGCGTGAGGAGCACACCGTCGTCGTCCGAGCGGAGCGACCAGAACCCGGGATCGTCCGCCGCGAGCGGTGCTGCTCCCGTCTGCCAGGTGCCGAGCACGAGATCGAGGACGGCGAACGTGCCGGCCGCCGGCGAGTTCGGTCCGCCGAGCGACGGCGCCACGACGACGAGATCGCCGATGACGGCGGTCGTCGGGAGCGTCGGCTCGAACGGAGGGTCGTCGATGCGCCGCCACGATCCGGCGTCGGGGTCGTAGAGCCCGATCGAACCGTCGGGGACGAGCGTCACGACGCCTCGGTCGGTCCCCACCTCGAGCGCCGGTACGCCACCTTCCACCGGTTGGCGCCACTCGCAGCTCGCTGCGTCGCCGCACGTGAACCAGTCGGGGACCGGCACGGGTGACCACGCGTTGGTGCGCACGTCGAGCGACCACGGCTGGACGAACGGTGCGTAGCTGTACGCGGACCCCACCCCGGCGTAGCCGAAGCTGAATGCGCGGTGGCCGCTCACACTGCTCCAGGTGGTCTGCACCCCGTCGGGAGGCGTCGCGACCTCGACGACCGAGAGGTCGGGTCGGACGATGACGGCTCTGCGGTCGGTGCCGACGACGGCGACGTCGTCGACGAGGGTCCACGTGCCCCGCCCGATGAGCACAGAACCGTCGACGAACCAAGCCTGATCCGTACCACCCGTCGCGTCGAACCCGAGATCGGGTCCGGCCTCCCACGTGAGTGACGTCGGATCGAGCGACGACATCGACGGAGGCGAATCGTCGCCCCAGCTCAGTGCGACGACGGCGATGCGGTCGCCGAGACGGAACGCGCTCAGATTCTGGAACGAGGTCGGGAGCGCATCGGCCGGCATCTCGAAGACGCGTCCGTCGGGGAGCAGGACGGCGCCGGCGACGTCATCGGCGCCGAGTCGACGGGCGACGTAGACGGATCCGTCGCCGCCAGCGACGTCGAGTCGTTCGACCGTCGTCCGGCCGGCGGCTCGCTGCTCGTCACCCCACGCGCCGAGGGTCGTCCCGGGCGTGGCCGTCGTCGTGGTGGGCACGGTCGTCTCGATGGTGGTGGTAGTGGTGGGTGCCGTTGTGTCGACCGGATCGGTCGATGGCGGCGACGGCGTCGGCGCGTTGGTCGTCGCCGGAGTCGTCGAGGCGGGTGTCGGCACGTTCGACGTGACCGCTGTCGACTCGGGAACGGTGGCAACCCGCTCGTCGTCACCGTCGCGCGTCAACACGACGGTACCGATCGTCGCGAGCAGCACGACGGCGACGCCGCCGGCCGCGCCGCGCACGATCTGCTGCCGACGCCGTACCGAGCGGACACCGGCGACGCCGTCGGCAGGAGCCGGGCGTCGGAGTGCTTCGCCGGCGGCACGGGCGATGCGATCGAACTCGTCGGGCGACTCGGGGATGTCGTCGGACATGTCAGAGCTCCAGCTCTCGAGAGAGGGCTTCCCTGGCCCGGGAGAGATCGCTCCGGACCGTCCCTTCCGGGACGTTCAGGATGCCCGCCACCTCCGCGACCGACCGGTCGCCCGCGTAGTACAGGGTCACGGCGATCCGGGGGCGCTCGGGCAGGGCGCGTACCGCCGCCCAGAACGCGAGCACCTCGGCCGACGGGCCCGGGGTCGTGGGTTCGTCTCGACGAAACCGGCCGAGGTACCGCCGTTCGGTCGTGCGGCGCCGCCATCGACTCCGACACAGATTGACGAGGACGCGATGGCACCATCCGCCAGGCCGCTCGAGACGATGCACCTTCTCCCAGTTGACGAGGGCCTTCACCATCGCGTCCTGGACGAGGTCTTCGCCGTCGAACCCGGAGAGAGCGGTTGCCACGGCAAGGAGGCCGGGATACTCGCGTCGGTACAGATCGTCGAACGTGGTCTCGCTGAGTGCGATGTCGTGTGGCATGGCCGTGAGAAGTGGAACCGCTGGGAGCGGGCTGGTGGTGATGTGCATCGATGACACACACGCACGAGGAGACCGTTCCGCTGCACACGATTCCAGATTTCTCGGCTCACCAACACACCCGCGTGTCCGGTTCGGGACCGACGGCTCGGGATCGATGCCGTGCCGCTCGTAGGGTCGCGCCACATGGCGTTCGTACGAGTCGGCGATATCGACATCTGCCACGAGGTGCACGGGGCGGGGCCGCGCGTCGTGCTGATCAGCGGCACCGGGGGCGACCTGCGGGTGAACCCGAATCGGGCGAACGATCCGATCACGAAGGCCCACGAGGTCCTGATGTACGACCAGCGCGGTCTCGGTCGGTCGTCGAAGCCCGACGAGCCGTACTCGATGGAGCAGTACGCCGACGACGCGGCCGGTCTGATGGACGCCGTTGGGTGGGAGCGGGCGCACGTCGTCGGCATCAGCTTCGGTGGGATGGTGGCGCAACACCTGACGCTCCGGCATCCCGATTGCGTCGACCGACTGGTGCTGTGCTGCACTTCGGCGGGCGGCGCCGGCGGTTCGTCGTTCGACCTGTTGTCGATCGCCGATCTGCCACGCGACGAACGGGCGACGGTGTCCATGCCGATCATGGACACGCGCAACGACCTCTCGACCGATCCGCCGACGCTCGCACCGCTGTTCGACCGTCTCGGCCCGTTCATGGCGGCACCGCCGCTCAACGCCGACGACCCCGATGCAGCGATGGGTGCCCGCCGCCAACTGGAGGCCCGGGCCGAGCACGACGTCTACGACCGACTCGACGAGATCACGATGCCGACCCTCGTCGCCGGTGGGCGGTACGACGGCCAGGCACCGCCCGACAACCTCGAACGGCTCGCGGCCGCCCTCCCCGATGCGACGCTCCGCTTCTTCGACGGCGGCCACATGTTCCTGCTCCAGGACCGCACCGCCTGGCCCGCCATCATCGACTTCCTCGATCGGTAGTGCGAATGGGGTCGGATACGTTTCGTCGGTCCCGACGAAACGTATCCGACCCCATTCGTCGGGGTGGTGTGCCAATCTGTCTCGCATGACCACGCTGGTGCGGGCCGATGGGCCGGACAAGGTGACCGGGTCGGGTCGCTACACCGCCGACATCACGCTGACCGGGATGCTGCACGCCGCGTTCCGGTACGCCGACCATCCGCACGCCCGGATCACGCGCCTCGACACGACCGCGGCACGTGCGATGCCGGGCGTGTTCGCCGTGCTGACCCAGGCCGACGTGCCCGACGGCCGTTACGGGCCGTTCGTCCAGGACCGCTACCTGTTCGCCAACGACGTCGTCCGGTACGAGGCCGACGTGGTCGCCGCCGTCGCCGC
>JAGQSS010000900.1 GCA_020439405.1 Ilumatobacter sp.
GTCGATGTGGTATTCCTCGACCCAGTACCGCAAACTGTCCATCACCAGCCGCAGCACCGCCGGGTGGGTAATGTTGAACACGTTTCCGGTGCCGGTGTCGTTGATGTAGTGCCGTTTGTCCGGCGCCAGCCGATAATACGAAGCGTTGTCGAGGCCGCGGAAACTGAAAGTGGGACCGAACCCGTCGCCTTCGGCGGTGTGGCTGTAGACCACGTCGAGGATCACCTCGATCCCCGCCTTGTGGAAGCTCCGCACCATCTCCTTGAATTCGCGGACGTCGCCGGTTTCGAGGTAGCGCTGTTCCGGCGCGAAAAAACCGATCGACTGGTAGCCCCAGTAGTTGCGCAGGCCCCGTTCGACCAGGAAGCGGTCGTCGACGAACGTGTGGACCGGCAGCAGCTCGATCGCGGTGACCCCGAGCGACTGCAGATGCTCGATGATTGCCGGGCTGGCCATCCCGCGGTAGGTACCGCGGCGCGAGGGATCGACCTTCGGGTGCATCGCCGTGAGGCCCTTCACATGGGCCTCGTAGATCAACAGATCCGGGCCCATGTGGTTGGGCGGCGCGTCGCCTTGCCAGTCGA
>JAGQSS010000901.1 GCA_020439405.1 Ilumatobacter sp.
GGGCCACGGCCCGGGTCTTGGACGTGCGCACGATGGCGATGGTCTCGTCGATGTCGATGAGGACGGCCAGGTAGCCGGCCAGGCGGTGCAGGCGCTCGGCGATGCGCTCCAGCCGGTTCTCCGAGCGCTTGACGATGACCCGGATGCGATGGTCGATCCAGGCCTTCAGCACCGTGCGCAGGTTGTACAGGCGCACGATGCCGTGCTCCTCGAGGAAGTGCATCTGCACCTTGTTGGTGACCTGCAGGTTGGTGTACTTCAAGAGCGCGGGGATGATCTGCTCGCCCGCCACACCGGAGGCCAGGCCGATGGTGATGCGCACCTGGCCGTCGGAGGACTCGTCGTTCAGCGTGGTGACACCACCCACGTCGCCGGCGTCCACCGCGTCGGCCAGCATGCCCACGAACTTCTCGGTGGAGCCGAGCATGGTGTCGGCGTAGGGCAGCGACGTGATGACCAACTGCTGCTTGCCGCGCCCCAGTTCCTCCACCGTCCACGCACCGCGCACGGTGACCCGGCCCTGACCCGACCGGTAGATGTCCACCAGTTCGTCGCCATTGGTGATGGTGCACGGCGACGGGA
>JAGQSS010000902.1 GCA_020439405.1 Ilumatobacter sp.
CTCGGGGTGATCCCGACGATCGCGCCGTACCTCCTGCCCACCGTGGTGCGCGAGGTGCGCCGCCGCTTCCCCGACGTCGAGCTGCAGCTCCGCGAGGAGCGCACCGCAGACCTGCTCGGGTCGCTGCGCGCCGGAACGCTCGACCTCGCGCTGCTCGCATCGCCGGTGCCCGGCGACACCACCGGCATCGAGGTGGTCGACCTCGCCCGCGACCCGTTCGTGCTGGCACTGCCCGAGGGGCACCCGTTCGCCGGACGGAGCCGGCTGCCGCAGTCGGTGCTGGCGGGGCTGCCGATGCTGCTGCTCGAGGAGGGGCACTGCCTCCGTGAGCACGCGGCCGAGGCCTGCTCGGCGATCGGCGCCAGCCGGCTCGGCTCGATCCAGGGCACGGGGCTCCCGTCCCTCAGCCAGATGGTCGCGGCCGGGATGGGCGCGACACTGCTCCCCGCCTCGGCGCTCGCGGTGGAGGCCCGGTCCGGGTCGGGGATCACCACCCGGCCGCTCCGCAAGCCGGAGCCGTACCGCACGATCGCGCTCGCATGGCGCTCGCGGTCGCCTCGCGGCGACCGGTACCTCGCGTTG
>JAGQSS010000903.1 GCA_020439405.1 Ilumatobacter sp.
GAGCGACTCGATCAGGTCCATCGACTTGCCGGGCTTGGGCTTGCCGATGATGGTGAGCGTGACGTCGCGCTCGGTGCGCAGCTTCGCCATCGCTTCGAGCAGGTACGACAGCCCCTTCAACGCGACGTCGGCCGAGGCCGTGGTGATCAGCCGCCCCGGCGTGCGGGCGATGTCGGGCTGGGGTGCGAACAGCTCGGGATCGACCCCGACCGGGACGAGCCGCATGCGTTCCTTGGCGACGCCCATGTCGGTGTGGATGTCGTCGATCGAGTTCTGGCTGACGACGACCACCCGCGGCATCCGCGATGCCACCCGCCCCTGCATCTTTACGAAGCTGTACCAGCGGCCGACCGAGAACCGCTTGAACCAGGTCTTGGCGTGCTCCATCTCGAGGGCGCGGTCGCGGGTGATCGGATGGTGCAGCGTGACGATCGTTGGCAGGAGCTTCTCGATCTTGAGGATCCCGTAGCCGAGGCACTGCTTGTCGTGAACGAGATCGAACTCGCCGACGCGCGGTGCGAGGGCGCGGTGGGCCCGCGCGCTGAACGCCATCGGCTCGGGGAACGTGCCGGTCAGGAACTG
>JAGQSS010000904.1 GCA_020439405.1 Ilumatobacter sp.
GGGACGGTGGGTAAGCCCGGCCCGGCGGTTTCGCAACACCTCGCGAAGCTGCGGATGGCGCGGTTGGTGCGGACGAGGCGCGATGGCAACCAGGTGTTCTACCGGCTCGAGAACGACCACGTGGCGCGCCTGGTGCTCGACGCCGTCCACAACGCGGAACACGCGAGCGACGCGGTCCCCTCCCACCACCGAGGCGCTGTGGCCGAGCTCAGGACGGGGCAGGTCTGATGTCGACGGCAACCACCGCTCACCACGACCACGACCACGACCACGACCACGACGATCACGGCAGGGGTCTGTGGGCTCGGGTCGCGCACGCGGTGAGCCCTCACTCGCACGACGCCGCGGACTCCATCGACTCCGCGTTGGCGTCCGGCGAACGCGGCATCCGGGCGGTCAAGATCAGCCTGGTCGCTCTCGCGGTCACTGCTGCCCTGCAGCTCGTGGTGGTGGCCGTCTCGGGTTCGGTCGCGTTGCTCGCGGACACCATCCACAACTTCTCCGACGCGCTCACCGCGGTGCCGTTGTGGATCGCCTTCGTCCTGGGGCGCCGCGCCGCCACCCGCCGGTACACCTACGGC
>JAGQSS010000905.1 GCA_020439405.1 Ilumatobacter sp.
GCCTGCGCGACGTCCACGCCCTGCGCTGGGCCGAGGCGGCCCGGCGGATCCTGGAGGACGGCGACGACGAGGCGCTGGCCGCCGCCGAGGCGGTGCTGTTCGACGCCCGGGTCGAGCTCCACCGGACCACCGGCCGCGCCACCGACCGGCTCGTGCTCCAGGACCAGGACGCCGTGGCCGAGGCCCTGGGCACCACCGCCGACGACCTGATGACCGACCTCGCCCGGGCGGCTCGCACCGTCGCCTGGATCGCCGACGAGGCGTGGGGCCGCGTCGGCGCCTCCCTGTCCACCGGCAGCAGCCTGCTCGGGTGGCGCAGCCGCACCCGGTCGCCCGGACTGGTGATCCGCGACGGGCAGGTGCGGCTCGAGCCCAACTGCGACCCGTCCAAGCGACCCGGGCTCGTGCTCGACGCCGCCATCCTCGCCACCGCCAAGGGCGCCCGCCTGGCCCGCAGCACCCACGAGCAGCTCGCCGCCCGCTCCCCGGCGCCCCCCGAGGTGTGGCCCGACGAGCTGCGGGCCCGCTTCGTGGAGCTGCTCGGCCACGGCCACGACGCCATCCTCGTGATCGAGGCCCTG
>JAGQSS010000906.1 GCA_020439405.1 Ilumatobacter sp.
CGCCACGGTGAAGGACGCCACCCAGGCCGGCGCCGCCGTGCACGCCGCCGCCCGGCTGAGCATGACCCCGCACCGCGGCCCGACGTTCCTCGACTTCCCGCTGGATCTCTTCGGCCCGAGCGCCGGCGACCTGCCCGAGGTGGACGAGTGCGTCGGCCTCGGCGTGGCGCCCGATGCCGACGCTGTCGCGACGCTGGCCCAGATGATCGCCCAGGCCGAGCGGCCGGCGTTCATCGTCGGCAGCGACGTCTACTGGGACGGCTCGTGGGAGGCCCTGCGCGCCGCCGCCGAGCATCTCGGCGTGCCGTGCTTCTTCAACGGCCTCGGCCGCGGCACCCTCCCCGCCGACCACCCGCTGGCGTTCCTGCGCACCCGTCGCGTGCTAAAGGCCCGCGCCGCCCTGGTGGTGGTGCTCGGCACGCCGCTGGACTTCCGCCTCGGCTTCGGCCGCTTCGGCAACGCCACCGTCGCCCACGTGGTGGACAGCGAGGCCCAGCGGGCCAAGCACGTGCAGGTGCACACCGTGGCGGGGGACTCCAACCTGGTGTTCCGTGCCCTCGCCGATTACACCGGCCCGCG
>JAGQSS010000907.1 GCA_020439405.1 Ilumatobacter sp.
GCCGTGCCGGGTGGCGCGTTCCGCGGGTTCGGCGGGCCGCAGGGCAGCTTCGTCGCCGAGATGCAGATGAACCGTCTCGCGGAGGCGCTCGGGATCGACCCGGTCGAGATCCGCCGCCGCAACACCCTGCGCGACGGTTCGATCGGCATCACCCAGGCGCCGCTCCCGGCGGGCGTGACCCTGCCACAGGTGATCGAGGCGTGTGCCGAGGCGGCGCAGTTCGGCGAGCCGATGCGCGACGCCGAACCGTTCTCGCCGTTCGCCTCCTTGGCGCCGGCCACCGACGACCTGTTGCGGGGGCGTGGGTTCGCCTGCTCGTACAAGAACGTCGGCTTCTCGTTCGGCTTCCCCGAGCGGTGCGAGGCGGAGATCATCCTCCACGGCGACGGCGACACACCCGAGTGGGCCGAGTTCTTCCACGCCGGTGCCGACGTCGGCCAGGGCGCGCACACCGCGTTCGTCCAGATGGCCGCCGAGGCGACCGGCCTCCCGATCGAGTCGGTGAAGGCCACCTTCTCCGACACGTCGACCACCGGTGACTCCGGCTCGGCGTCGGCGTCGCGGCTCACGTTCATGGC
>JAGQSS010000908.1 GCA_020439405.1 Ilumatobacter sp.
CGGGCTGGGGCTGATGCTGATCAGCCACGACCTCGCCGTGGTTGCCGATACCGCCGACCGGCTCGCGATCATGCGCGGCGGCGCGGTGGTCGAGGCCGGCCCCGCCGAGGAGGTCTTCCGCGAGCGGCGCCACCCCTATACCCGCGCGCTCTTCGCCGCCTCCGCGCACCGGCCCGAGCGGCTGGCGCGGCTCGCCCGCACGCCGCTCCTGCAGGTGCGCGACCTCGTGCGCGAATACCGGGTCGCGCGCCCGGGCTTCTTCGGCGGCCACGACACCTTCCGCGCGGTGCGCGGGGTGAGCTTCACCATCCGCCACGGCGAGAGCCTCGGGCTCGTGGGCGAATCGGGCTGCGGCAAGTCGACGCTCACCCGCGCCATCCTCGGCCTCGAGGCGCTGCAGGGCGGCAGCGTGGAGCTCGAGGGCGAGGGCGTGCATGCCGGCGAGCACATGCCCCGCGCGCTGCGCGCCCGCATGCAGGTGGTCTTCCAGGACCCCTACGGCAGCTTCAACCCGCGCCACCGCGTCGCCCGGCTGGTCGCCGAGCCCTTCCACCTGCTCGAGGATCCCCCGCGCGGG
>JAGQSS010000909.1 GCA_020439405.1 Ilumatobacter sp.
AGCCGCCGCCGAAGGCGAGGCGGACGGAATGGTCCCGGTCGGTTGGGGAAGGCGGGCTCTTTAGCAGGATCTCGAGAATGCCACCGAGATAGTGCAGCTTGCTGACGCCGTGCTCGCGCACCTGGTGCCACAGGCGCGAGGCGCTGAAGCGCTCCACCACGACGAGGCGGACGTCGTGCACGAGCGCCATGACGAGGACCTGGCTGCCGCCGATGTGATGCAACGGCTCCCACATCAGCAAGACATCGCCATCGGTGCAGTCGCAGGCGCGCGCGGTGCCCGCGGCGGATGCCATCAGCATGCGCTCGGTGACCATCACGCCCTTGGGCGGGCCGGTGGTGCCGGAAGTGAAGAGGATCGCGCGCACGTCGTCCGGCGCGATGTCGGGCAGCGTGATGCCGCCTGTGGGCGCGCGTTGCGGCAGCGCCCAACCGTCGCTTTCCACGACTGGCACGCCGGGGTTAAGACCGGCCTCGCGTAGCCGCGCGGCGGCGTCGAGCGTTGCGAAGGCCAGCACCGGATTCGTCGTTGCCAGCGCATGGGCGAGCGAGGGGCCGCGCGCTTCGGGATTGAGCGG
>JAGQSS010000090.1:0-9294 GCA_020439405.1 Ilumatobacter sp.
CTCGCCGTCGCCGAGGAACGCCCACACGCGGCTGTCGCTCGTGTCGTCGAGCTGACGGTTCTGGAGGTACCGGTTGAAGCGAGCGTGGTAGAGCGCCGTGATCGGGCCGAGCCCCATCGAGACCGTCGGGAACTCCCAGAAGTCGGGCATCAGGCGCGGGTGCGGATACGACGACAGCCCGCGCCCGCCGCGGCCGATCTCGCGGCGGAAGTGGTCGAGGTCGTCCTCGGTGAGGCGGCCCTCGAGGAAGGCCCGGGCGTACACGCCCGGCGCGGCGTGGCCCTGGAAGTACACGTGGTCGCCGGGCTTGTCGTCCTTGCCGCGGAAGAAGTGGTTGAAGCCGATCTCGTACAGCGAGGCGGAGCTGGCGAACGTCGACAGGTGGCCGCCGATGCCGTCGGCGGCCTTGTTCGCCTTGACGACCATGATCGCCGCGTTCCAGCGGATGAAGGCCCGGATGCGACGCTCGATGTGCTCGTCGCCGGGGAACCACGGCTCCTGCTCGCGCGGGATCGTGTTGACGTACGGCGTGCTGACCGTCGCCGGGAAGCTGACGCCGTTGGCGTTGGCGCGGCTGAGCAGCTGGGACAGCAGGAAGCGGGCGCGGGTCTTGCCGTGCGTCTCGACGATCGCATCGAGCGAGTCCAGCCACTCCTGTGTCTCGGTCGGATCGATGTCGGGCAGCTGGTGCACGTAGCCGTCGAAGATCATGCCGACCATCATCGCACGGTTACCGACGGGTACCTCACGGCCCGTCTGGAAACGGTTTCATTTCCCAGGGATCGGGATGGTCGGACCCTTCAGCCGAGACGGGTGTCGAGCACGCGGAGCGGTCGACGGCCGACGAACACGTCGCCCACCTCGCCGAGCAGATCGACCACCATGTGCGACGCCCCGTGGGTGGCGACGCAGATCTTGCCGTCTCCGTCGGGCGCGACGAACGCCACGTTCGCCACCACGTCGCCGGGGGCGAGGTTGAGGCTCGAGGTCTCGGGCCGACCCTCGGCGCACGGATACGGCGTGAAGTGGCCGTGCACGTCGGGCAGCACGCCGGTGAGGTTGACGATCGCCCCGGCACCCGGGCTCAGTTCGTCGCCGACGTCGAGTTCGACGACGCCGCCCGCCGGTACCTTCGCGCCGCCGCCGACCTCGCGTGAGTCGAACAGGCGGGTCGGGACGGCGACGTCGACCCCGGCCGTCTCGTCGAAGACACCGAACAGGTCGACGACGACGTGGGTGCGCGTGGTGGTCGACAGACAGACCGCGCCGTCGGCGTCGGGTTCGGCGACGACGAGGTTCGGGGTCCCGGCGGCACCGGCGAAGTTCACGTTCGAGTGGGTCGCCGACGCGCCGCACTGCGACACGGTGATGTGGCCGGGAGCGCCGGCACCGACGGCGGTGACGTTGAGGACGACGGCGGTCGGGTCGTCGGTGAGTCCGGCGGCGGCACGCACGTCGTCGACGTCGAGTCGGAGGACACCACCGGCCGGGATCGGTTGCCCGCCGTCGTGGATGCGTGAGTCGTGCCAGCGGGTCGGGCCGACGGCGCGGAATCCGGCCTCGGGCGCCAGCGTCCCGGTCACGTCGACCACCAGGTTCGTCTGGGTGAGCGTCGTGACGCAGAAGTCGCCGTTGGCGTCGAGCGGGGCGAGCGCCACGTGTGCGACGACCTGGCCGCGCGAGAAGTTGTGCACCGAGGTGCCGGGAGGGCTCTGGTCGCAACGGTGCACGCTCAGGTGCCCGGCACGACGCGGATTCGTGGTCGTGAGGTTCACCGTCGCCGCGACGGCGCCGCCGGCGTCGGGGACGTGCACCTTGGTCGTCGAGCCGTCGGGGACCGTCGTCGCCGTGCTGTTCACCGCGTCGACGATGAGGCTGGAGTAGAGCGCCGCACCGGTCGTGTTGAGATGGATCGCGTCGTAGGTGATGCCGGGACGGTTGGCGTTCGCCGCCCAGTCGACGAGCGTCAGGTTCGGATGACGGTCGAGGGCGCGTTCGAGGTGGTCGTTGACCGTCGGGAAGTACCAGTAGTAGGGCTGCACCTGGCGCCAGGCCGACGCCGAAATGTACTGCGGGTCGATCTCGCGCAGCGTCACCCAGTAGACGTGCTTCACCCCGGCGGCGGTCAGGGTGTTGATGATCGAGTCGACCGAACGCTCGAAGCGGGCCGGGTCCCAGTACGGGTAGTTGTAGCCGCCGGCGATGACGACGTGGTCGCCGAACCATTGCGGGCTGACGGCGAGTCGGTATTTGACGTAGTCGTTCTCGAGTTGCTCGACGAAGCGGGCCGGCTGGCCGTCGACGTTGATCTCCCAGTCGGCGGGGAACGCGGCCGGGATGGCCGTGCGGGCACCGAGGCCGACCGAGTCGGCGAAGACCGCGACCCGGTGCTCGCGAGGCGCCACTTCGACGATCCGGTCACTGTCGGCCGTCGGCTCGTCGGTACCGTCCGCGGCGCTCGCCGTGGCGGTGGTCGCCGCGATCAACAGCGACGTCGCGATCGCCGCGACGCCGAATCGACGACGACTCATTCGACCCACCATCCGGTGGTGTCGAACAGCGTCTGTCCGGTGTTGATCGCGAAGATGCACAGCTTCCCCTCGGGCGTGGTGCCGGTGGTGACGAAGTTGGCCAACACGCGACCGGCGAGCGCGTTGACGTTCGAGTTCTCGGGCTGTTCGCCACACGACCATGCCTGGAGGTGGCTGGTGCGCATCGGTGCGACGAGCGTGATCGTGCCGGTCACCGCCTTCGCCCCCGGTGGGGCGACGGTGACGTCGAGGGTCTGGCCGAGGCCGTGGACCGGGTACCAGCCGCCGGTGGCATCGCGGGTGTCGACCATGCGCGTCGGGACCGCGGGCTGGAACGCCAGCGCGCCGTCGGGCGCGAACGTGCCGGTGAGGTCGACGACCAGGTCGACGAGGCTGAACGCGTCGAGGCAGATCGTGCCCTCGTCGGAGACGGGGATGTACGCGCTCGACGCGATGATCTCACCCGGCAGGTAGTTGAGCGTGGCCGTGGTCGGGACCGGGTCGAGGCAGGGGTGCGCGGTCACGTGACCCGGTGCCGAGCCCAACACGGCGGTGATGTTGACGGCGACGGCCTCGGCGCCCGCCGGGACCGTCAGCTCCAGGTGCTGGCTGGCGGCGGTGTCGCGGGTGTCGACGAGCCGCTGCAGCGTCGGGAGCGGCGAGAACCTGAGCCCGTCGACGACGAACGCCGCCTGGACGTCGACGATCACGTCGGCGGCGGCGTGGGTGTAGACGCAGAATTTCTTGTCGGCGGTGAGCGGGGTGATCGTGACCGCACCGCGGTCGCCGGCCGTGTAGTTGGTGAACGACGTCGATTCGATGCCCGGCGCGCACGCGTTGGCACCGAGGTGCCCCGCTCCGCCGACGCCGGCGGCGGTGATGTAGGCCGCGACGGCGGTCGCGTCGGGCGGGACGACGTCGGACACGTCGACCTCGATCGTCTGCCCGGGGGCGAGACGGCCCGGTGGATCGGTGCGGGTGTCGAGCACCCGGGTGGGGCCGATCGGCACCATCTCCGAGACCGCACCGCTGGGCGACGGGAGCGGCGCCGCTGCCCCGACCTGGGTCGCACGGGCGAGGGAGGCGGTGATCTCCTGGGCCATCCAGAGCGACCGGTTGCGATAGCCGGTGGGGGACAGGTGGGTGTGATCGCCCGAATAGTTCCCCGTCGCGTACATGACCGACGGCCAGTCCCAGGTGTGGAAGTCGGGGTGCTCCGCCGCCATGCGGTCGAGCGCCGCGTTCCACGCGTCCATCGACGGGCGGTTCAGCGGGAACCGGGTGATCTTCGGCCACCAGATCCGCTTGCCGGGGCCGAGGGCGTCGACGAGGTGCTTGATCGCGTTGTACGAGCACTGGTCGAGCGACTCGGGTCGGTACTGGCACAGCCCGACGTCGTTGGCGCCGAAGTTGACGACGACGGCCGCCGGATCCCAGCCCTGCGACTTCCAGACGTTGATCCAGTAGCTCGCTCGGTAGCTCGAGTCGACGGGGAAGTAGCCGGTCGAATAGCCCTCGCCGGCACGTGCTCGAACGGGCCCCCACCCCTGTTCGACGAGCCGTTGGGTGAGGTCGGGTCCGTAGGCGAGTGAGCCGAGCATCACCGAATCGCCGATCACGGTGATCGGCCCGAGCGGTCCGGCGTTCGAGCGGACCGTTTCGATCGGCGCGGCCTCGACCGGCTCGCCGTGTCCCGTCGCGGCCACGACCGAGATCGCCGTCGCGACGATCGCCATCACGATCCAGATCGGCGCCCGCCGTGCCCGCCCCTGCCGACTCGATTGCTGCATGAGCCAACAAGGTACCGCGACCGACTCCTACACTCCGAGCAGATGGCCGGCACCGTGACCACCCCTGCCCCGGCGACCGCGCCCCGCATCCGGTACCAGCCGGCGCTCGACGGGGTGCGTGCGTTGGCCGTGATCGCAGTGTTGCTGTTCCACGCCGGCGTGCCGGGGTTCGACGGCGGCTACCTCGGGGTCTCGGTGTTTTTCACCCTGTCGGGCTACCTCATCACCTCGCTCCTGATCAGCGAGTTCGACACCAAGGAGACGATCGGGCTCGGCGCGTTCTACGGGCGCCGGATGCGGCGACTGCTGCCGGCGAGCGTGTTGACGATCGGCATCGTTGTGGTGCTCTCGTGGGCCACCGACTGGTTCGAGGGGGTCAGCTCGCTCCGCGCCCAGGTGATCGGCTCGTTGTTCCAGGTCGCGAACTGGGTGCTGCTCGCGGGCGACGGCTCGTACCAAGAACTGCTGGCCGAGACCAGCGGCACCCCGTCGCCACTCGAACACTTCTGGTCGCTCGCGATCGAGGAGCAGTTCTACTGGGTGTGGCCGGTGGCGATGGTGTTCGTCCTGCGCCGGGTCGCCGCCCACCGGAGCCGCACGATCGTCATCGGCGCGCTGACCGTCGCTGCGATGATCGCAGCGCCCGTGATCGCCCAGGTGTGGGGCCCCGACGCCGCCTACTGGGCGACGCCGGCACGCCTCGCCGAGATCCTGATCGGCGCCTTCCTCGCGATGGTGCTCGCCCGCCGGATCGACCTGCCCGCCGTACTCGCGTGGCTGGCGCCGGTCGCGTTGCTCGCGCTGGCGCTGTCGGTCGTGCTCTTCCCGACGGTGGGCGGACCCGCGTACGAGGGGGCGTTGCCGTTGGTGGCCGTCGTGTCGGGCGCCCTGCTGCTCGGGTTGCAGGTCGAGGGTCCGGTTCGGGCCGGACTGTCGATCACGCCTTTGGTCTTCGTGGGCAAGATCTCCTACGGCGTCTACCTGTACCACTGGCCGATCTTCGTGATCCTCGATGCCGACCGGGCCGGGTTCGACGGAGCGCCGCTCGTCGTCGCCCGCCTCGCGATCACCCTCGTCGTCGCGGTCGCCAGCTACTACTTCTTCGAGCAGCCGATCCGGCACGCCACGGGGCTCGGGTTCCGCACGACGCTGGTCGGCGCGTTGGCGGCCACGTCGGCCGTCGCCGTCGCGTCGATCGTCCTCGTCCCGACGGCGCTCGGGAACTACTGGACGGGTGACTCCGGCGACGCCGAGGCGGCGGCGATCGACACCGACGACGACACGCCGCTGGTGCCGATCGTCACGACCACCGAGCCGTCCCCGACGACCGTCCCCGCGAGGGCACCGGATGCGACCGCACCGATCTCCGGCGGCAGCACGGTGCCGACCGTTCCGCCCACGTCACCGCCGCCGACGACGGTGCCACCGATCCCCGAACTCCCGCGACCCGTCCGAGCCCTGATGGTCGGCGATTCGACCGCGGAGGCGATCGGCAGCGGACTCGTCGGATGGGCGGCCGCACACCCCGACCTCGCCCAGGTCGAGACCGACGTCGAACGCGGCTGCGGATTCGTCGTGACGGGCGAGCGCCAGGTCGGCGACGGTTGGGAGGAAACACCCGAGCGCTGCGTCGAGTGGCTCGACGAGCGGCTCCCCGAGCAGGTCGCGACCCTGAGCCCCGACGTCGTCGTGCTGATGGTGACGCCCTGGGACGTGATCGATCACCGCTGGGACGGCGAACCGGCCTCGCCGTTCGACGAGCGCTTCGTCACCGAACTCGAGACCGCCTACCACGATCTGGTCGCCGGCCTCGTCGACGCCGGTGTGACCTCGATCGTGTGGATCGACCCGCCGACGCCGAACCCGCTGTGGATGAGCCGCGGCGAGCCGCAGGCCGACCCGGCGCGCTACGAGGTCGTCGCCGCGATCGTCGCCGACCTCGAGGCCGAGTACCCGCAGCTGCGCACGATGCCGTTCGCCGCGTGGCACGCGGCCGAAGGGCTCGACGCCGACAAGGAGATCCGCCCCGACGGGGTCCACTGGACGCCCGACGTCTCGCGGCTGATCTCGGAGAACTACCTCGGTGAGCAGGTGGTCCGGGCGGCGCTCGGGTTGCCGTTCACCCCGACGGACTGAACGACATGAACGACGACATCATCACCGTGTACACCGACGGCGCCTGCTCGGGCAATCCCGGCCCCGGTGGCTGGGGGTGGGCGGTCGCGCCCGACGGTGAGCCGAGCGGCTCGGGCGGCGAGGAGCGCACCACGAACCAACGCATGGAGTTGCAAGCCGTACTCGAGGCGCTGCGATCGCTCGGCGTCGGGAGCGAGGCGGGTCCGGTCGAGGTGGTGTCCGACTCGACGTACGTCGTCAACTGTTTCCGCGACGGGTGGTGGAAGAACTGGCGCCGCAACGGCTGGAAGAACTCGAAGAAGCAGCCCGTCGCCAACGCCGACATCTGGGAACCGCTCGTCGAACTCGTCGAGTCGGGTGACGTCCGCTTCCGCTGGGTCAAGGGCCACTCCGGCGACCCCATGAACGACCGCGTCGACGCCCTCGCCGTCGCCGCCGTCCCCAAGTAGCCGGGAACGGATGGTCGGTTCGTGTCAGACATCAACCGACCAGGTCGACGGTGATCCTTCGCGTGGCGGTGGCTGGTCGGTTGATGTCTGACACGAACCGACCTCAACCGACCGGGTGGCGGTGCCGATATTGGGAGGGTGACGTTACGAACGCGTGACGGATCGCTACCGTTCGCGGGTGTGATCCATCGGCTGGCCTCCCGAGTCGTACGCGCCTGCACGGTCGCGGGTCTGGTCGCCGGCGTCGTCGTCGCCGTGCCCGCCGCGTCGGTGCAGGCCGAGCCGGCCGGTGACGACGCCGTGATCGCCTTCCTCGCCCGTGGCGTCGGCAACGGTCACGGTCGCGGCCTATCGCAATGGGGCGCCTACGGTCGCGCCCAGGCCGGCCAGACCTGGGAGCAGATCCTCGACGCCTACTACGGCGGCACCTCCATGGGCACCCGCACCGGCGACATCCGGGTCCGTCTGACGAACTGGGACGGCCGGGGCACGTTCGGCGTCATGAGCACGTCGACCTCGGCCCGCTGGGCCGGGACGAACACCTCGTCGAGCACCGATTACCAGTCGCTGTACGCCGTCGAGACGTCGAACAACGTGTTCAGCATCTACGGCGTCACCACCGGCAGGGCCTGTCCGGGCGACTCGGCGCTGACGGTGCCGAAGACGACGTTGCAGCAGGGCTCGTCGGGACAATCGGTACGCGACCTCCAGACATTGCTGTACCACTTCGGCTACGACCCCAAGGGCGTCGACGGCAGCTTCGGGCCCTTGACGCGCGCTGCAGTCGTGGCGTTCCAGACCGACGAGGGCGTGCCTGCGGACGGCGTGTGGAACGCCGACGACTGGGCCGAGGCCGAGACCCGGCTCCAGTCGATGGGCGGTGTCGACTTCGGGTCGCCGGTCGCGGTGAACGTCACCGGACCGATCACGTTCACCACCACGGTCGCCGACACGGTCGCGTCGCCGGGCGACGTGCTCGGTGCCTGCGAACCCGACGGCTCGATCACCCACTACCGCGGCGAACTCGAGTTCCACCACACGGGCGACGGCAACCGGGTCGTCAACGAACTCGACACCGAGTTGTACCTCCGCGGTGTCGTCCCGAAGGAAGTGTCCGCCAGCTGGCCCGCCGACTCGTTGCGGGCCCAGGCGGTCGCCGCACGTTCGTACGGACTGGCCCAGAACCGGTACTCGTACGCCTCGACGTGCGACACCAGTTCGTGCCAGGTGTACTTCGGCGCCGCCACACGCGGCGGAGCCGCATCGTCGTCACCGACGTCGGTCGAGCACGTCCTGACGAATGCCGCGATCGACCACACGGCCGGAAAGGTCCGGGTCTGGAACGGGACGAACAACATCGTGACGACCGAGTTCTCGGCCTCGAACGGCCCGCAGACGGCCGGTGGCACGTTCCCGTCGATCGCGGACCCGTTCGACGACGTCGCGCTCAATCCGTTGCACCAGTGGACCCGACTGATCGACGCCGACTCGGTGATCTCCCGGTACGGGCTGTCGAGCGCGAACGCCGTCGCGACGATCAACGACACGACGAACAACAACAACGCATCGACGAACTACGTGGGCATCTGGGACAACCGGGTGTCGCTGGGCAACGGGTCGTACGTCAGCGCGTGGGACTTCCGGAATGCGTTCGGCTTCCCGTCGCCCGGGTTCGAGCTGATCCCGATCCGGCGGTCGATGACCGCTGCGGCCGCCTTCTCGTTCATCGGTGACTCGATCGGCACCGGGATGGCGATCGGTTCGACGTCCGAGCTCCAGGTCCTCACCGACGGGGTCTTCTCGTCAGCGACCTACTCGTCGGTCTCGGGCCGGACGACCCTCCAGGGCGTCGAGATCGCCAAGACCGTCCCGGTCGGCACCGACCTCGTCGTCGTCGAGCTCGGCTACAACGACACGCCGTCGGCCATGGCGACGCGTATCGACGCCCTGATGACCGAGCTCCAGGCCCGTCAGGTCGGGCTCGTCCTGTGGCCGAACGTGTCGACGCGTCGCCCGGGCTACGACTACGCGCCCACGAACGCCGCACTCGACGCGGCGCGCGCCACGTGGCCCCAACTCGTCGTGGCCGACTGGAACGCCGCGAGCAGCCATGCGGCGGCGAACCGCTGGTTCAACAGCGACGGCGTCCACCTGACGACGACCGGCGAGGCCGAGTTCGCGAAGTTCCTGCGCGACCACATCATCTCGCTCCTGAGCGACGGGTACACGCCGCCGATGCGGTTGCCGGCGGAGACGGTGTTGCGGGTGCCGGTGACGGGTGTGGGTGGTGTGCCGTCGTCGGGGGTGTCGGGTGTGGCGTTGAACGTGACGGCGGTGGGTCCGTCGGCGAATGGTCACATCACGGTGTGGCCGTGTGGTCCGGATCGT
>JAGQSS010000090.1:9393-11882 GCA_020439405.1 Ilumatobacter sp.
GGTCGTGTAGTCGGCGTTGATCCGGATGTACCCGTCGGTGAGGTCGCATCCCCACACGGTCGCCGAACCGTCGGCGATGCCGAGATCGGCACGGATGTCCACCTCGTCGCCGCGCATGTACGACGACAACCGTTCGAGCTCGGCGTCGTCGACGCGGGTCGGGTAGATCTCGGCGTCGCCGAACGAGATCGTCACCCGCTCCTGGTCGATGTCGATGTCGTCGCTGCACTTGCCGATCGCCATCGCCACCCGGCCCCAGTTCGGGTCGGCGCCGTGGACCGCGGTCTTGACGAGCGGTGAGTTCACGATCGCCATGGCGACCCGCTTCGCCTGGGCGTCGTCGCGTGCGCCGGTCACCTGCACCTCGATCAGCGTCTGGGCGCCCTCGCCGTCGCGAGCGATCATCTTCGTCAGCTCGAGGCACACCTCCCCCAACGCGATCTCGAACTCGCCGGCCGCGACCGGTCCGGCGGCGCCACTCGTCAGGATGACGGCGGTGTCGCTCGTGGAGGTGTCGGAGTCGATGCTCACACAGTTGAAGGTGCGGTCGACGACCCGCCGGAACACGCGGTCGAGGTCGTCGGCGGCGATCTCGGCATCGGTGGTGATCACGGCGATCATCGTCGCCATGTCGGGCTCGATCATCCCGACGCCCTTCGCGATGCCGACGACCCGGGCCGGGCCGGTGCCGACCGTCCGGGCCGCGACCTTCGGGACGGTGTCGGTCGTCATGATCCCGCGGGCCGCAGCGAGTGCGTCGGTGCCGGCGGGCGCGTTCGGTGTCGACGCGGCACCGGCGCGGATCTTCGCCATCGGATAGCGGCGTCCGATCACGCCGGTCGACGCGATCAGCAGCTCGTCGGGGCCGCCACCGAGGCGGTCGGCGACGATGTCGAGCAGTTCGACCGCGTCGTCGTGACCCGCCGGGCCGTTCGCCACGTTGGCGTTCTTCGACACGATGACCATGCCGCGTGCGCTGTGATCGGCGAGGTGCGCACGACTGATCGTGACGCTCGGGCCGGCGAAACGGCTCTTGGTGAACACGCCGGCCGCCGGTCGGGGGCGGTCGGTGGCGATCACCACGAAATCGTCGCTCGCATCTTTCACACCGATGTTGGCGACGTGACATCCGAAGCCGGCCGGGAGCGGGATCGCTGCATCCATGCCGTGCATCTTGCCCGACCCGGCGGGCTCAGGCGTCGTCGAGTGCGGTGCGGATCTTGCCGAAGATGCGGGCGAGAGCGTCGAGTTCGTCGTCGTCGAGCAGATCGACGAGGTGGCGCCGCACACTGTCGACGTGGGTCGGTGCCGCCGACTCGAGCATCGCCAGACCCTCGTCGGTGAGCGCGGCGAGCATCACGCGCCGATCGTCGTCGGAGCCGATCCGTTCGACCCAACCACGACGCACGATGCCGTCGAGACGTCGGGTGAGGCCGCTCGGTGAGAGCTGGAGGTCGTCGGCGAGGTCGCACATCCTGCGGCGACGCTCGGGTGCCTCCGAGAGAAACACGAGCACCTGGTAGTCGCCGAGGCTGAGGCCGGTCGAGCGCAGATCGCTCTCGATCGCGGCGTCGAGGTCGGACCGGGTCTCGACGTACGACCGCCAGGCGCGCATCTCGCGATCGTTCAGCCAACGAGTGGCGTTCGTCGTCGCGGTCGAGTGGCCCACGATCACCCAGCTTAGGCGGCGTGCGCGGGCGTTATCGACCCAGCTCGGCGCGCAGTGCTGCCTCGAGGCCCGCGTGTTCGAACGCGAACCCGTGATCGGCCAGCGCGGCCGGCAGCACGCGAGCACTGTCGAACAGCAGGGCCTGGGCGACGTCGGCCCCGACGATCAGTTTGGGCCCGAACGCCGGGACGGGGATCAGCGTCGGCCGGCCGAGCACGTCGCCGAGCACGTCGGTAAACTCACGGTTGGTCGTCGGCGTCGGCGCCGTCAGGTTGAGCGGACCCTCGATGTCGGTGGTAAGTGCATGGATGATCGCCCGGATCTCGTCGGTGAGGCTGATCCAGCTCCACCACTGGCGTCCGTTCCCGAAGCGCCCGCCGAGCCCGAACTTGAACAGGGGGAGCAGCTTGGCCAGCGCCCCGCCGTCGGGCGTGAGGACGACGCCGGTGCGCAACGTGACGACGCGGGTGACATCGCTCGCCGCCATGGCAGCGGTCTCCCAGTCGCGGCAGAGGCGCGCGAGGAAGTCGTCGCCCGGGCCGCTGGCCTCGGTGAGCACCTCGTCGCCGCGGTCGCCGTAGTAGCCGATGGCCGAGGCGCCGACGAAGACGCGCGGCTTGCGCTCGGCGACGCGCACGGCCTCGACGAGGGTGTTCGCGGTGTCGACGCGGCTGGCGCGCAGGCGCTCCTTCTGGCGCGCGCTCCAGCGCTTGCCGATCACGGGCTCGCCGGCGAGGTGCACGACCGCGTCGAAGCCGTCGGCGGAGGGCGGCCAGCCCGTCGCGTCGATGCCGGCGCCCTTCGCGACCTTCGAGGGGTC
>JAGQSS010000910.1 GCA_020439405.1 Ilumatobacter sp.
CGGGCCCCGGCTGCCGGTGATGGTCGCCGAGAAGGGCACGTTCTGGTCGAAGATCCACGTGCACGGGACGCCCGGGCACGGCTCGCAGCCGTTCCGCACCGACAACGCGCTCGTGACCGCGGCCGAGGTGGTCCGGCGGCTGTCCGAGTACCGGCCCACCGCCGACATCGGCGAGGTCTGGCGCCGCCACGTCGACGCGATGGACTACCCCGCGGACCTGCGCGACGCGTTCCTCGATCCCGACGCCGTGCGCGACTTCTGCCACAGCCTGCCGTTGGGGATGGGTCGGCTCGTGCACGCGTGCACCCACACCACGTTCTCCCCCAACGTCGCCCACGGCGGCACCAAGACGAACGTGGTCCCCGACCACGTGGAGCTCGAGGTCGACATCCGGACGCTCCCCGGACAGAGCGGCGACGACATCCGCGACATGCTGCGCGACGCGCTGGGCGACCTCTACGACGCCGTCGACATCGAGTCCAACGAGGACCTGTCCACCGCGTCGCCGATCGACACGCCGCTGTGGGACACGCTCTCGACCGTGTCCGAGCGCCTCGTGAAGGACTCGGCGCTG
>JAGQSS010000911.1 GCA_020439405.1 Ilumatobacter sp.
CACGACGCTGACGCCGTCGGCCTCCAGGCGGTAGCCGAGCGTGAGGGCGGGGTGGTGCAGGTAGCGCGTCGTGACCGAGACCCCGTCGATGTCGAGCCGGCCCTCGACGAGGTCGTGGTACTCGATCGTCGCGCCGAAGTCGAGCAGGCGGACGGGGAAGTACGTGTACTGCATCTGGCCGGCGAGCGTCTGGTCGATCGACGTGTCGAGCCCGCGCGGTCCGTAGATGTGCCACACGTTGCCGGGCTGGAACAGCGGTGCGAAGAACGGCAGGCCCTGGATGTGGTCCCAGTGCGTGTGGCCGATGAGCAGGTGGCCGTCGACGCGTCCCCCGGTGCGCATCAGCTCCTGGCCGAGCTCGTGGATGCCGGTGCCGCAGTCGAGCACGACCAGCGTGCCGGCGTCGGTGCGCACCGAGACGCACGACGTGTTGCCGCCGTAGCGGACCGTCGTGGGCCCGGCCTTGGCGATCGATCCGCGGGTCCCCCAGAACGTGACCTGCACCGAGACCTCCGCTCCGAACGGTGGAGCGAACGGTAGCCGCGCGGCGGGGCGGTGCGGCCCGTGGAACG
>JAGQSS010000912.1 GCA_020439405.1 Ilumatobacter sp.
CCGGGGTGGTGCGGACTCGGTCATCGGCGGATCTCCTCGAGTCGTCGGGTGAATCGGAAGCTGAAGGCGGAGATACCCGCGACGATCATGAAGATGATGAACGAGAACGTTGCGGCGTAGCCGTAGTCGGCGCCTCGGCCCCCGCCGAAGGCCAGCTTGTAGGTGAAGCTGATCAGGATGTCGGTCCGACCCGCGTTCGACCCCAGCACCGAGGGCTTCCCTTCGGTCAACAGATAGATGAGGTTGAAGTTGTTGAAGTTGAAGGCGAACGAGGCGACCAGCAACGGCGCGACCGCGATCAACAGCAACGGAAAGGTCACCCTTCGGAACCGAGCGACCCCGCTCGCTCCGTCGACGATGGCGGCCTCGTTGAGGTCGCCGGGGATGCTCTGCAACGCCCCCGTGCAAATGAGGAACATGTACGGATAGCCCAGCCAGGTGTTCACGAGCAGGATCGAGACGTACGGCATCCACTGACCGTCGAGCCACGGGATCGAGACACCGAGCATCCGGTTGACGATGCCGAACTGGGTGTTCAGCATGCCCTTCCACACCAGCGCCGTCATGAAGCT
>JAGQSS010000913.1 GCA_020439405.1 Ilumatobacter sp.
TCACCAAGGGCGAAATCACACTCGCGGGCCGCAACGTGACCGGACCGCAGACCGATATCGGCATCATGTTTCAGGACAATACGCTGGTCCCCTGGCGTACCGTGCGCGGCAATATCGACCTGCAACTGGAGATGCGCGGCATCGACCCGGCCAGCCGGGAGGAAGATGTCGAGGAACTCTTGCGCTCGGTCCGTCTGGAGGATTTTCAGGAGCGCTTTCCGCACGAACTGTCCGGCGGCATGCAGCAACGCGCGGCGTTCTGTCAGGCGATGGTGCACAAGCCGAAAACGATGCTTCTCGACGAACCGCTCGGCAAGCTCGACGCGATGACGCGCGAAAACATCCGAAAGGACCTGCAATCGCTCTGTATGCAGAAACGGCCCACGGTGGTCTTCGTAACCCATTCGATCGAAGAGGCGATCCAGCTTTCGACCCGCGTCGCGGTCATCACACCAAGACCCGGACGGATCGAGCGGATCATCGACATCGACCTGCCCTTCCCGCGAGACTTCGATGTCAAAAGCTCGCCCGAGTTCACCGCCTATGTGCGCGAAACACAGGAGATTTTCCG
>JAGQSS010000914.1 GCA_020439405.1 Ilumatobacter sp.
CTCCCCCGGCGGCACGAGCGTGTCGTGTGTCCCGTGCACGATCAGGAACGGCGGCGAGTCGGCGTGGACACGATCGATCGGCGAGACGCGCCGGTACCGCTCCGGCTGCTCGTCGACCCTTGCGAGCATCACCTCATTGCGGATCTTGTCCCAGTGGGCACGGGTGCGGTTCCGGTTCGCCATGTCGTACACGCCGTACATCCCGACGCACGCGTCGACGCGCTCGTCGTCCGACCGTGCGGTGAGGGCGGCCATCGCGGCCAGATGCCCGCCGGCCGAACCGCCTGCCAGAACGACCGTGGTCGCGTCGACACCGTGCCCGGCCAGTCCGGACCGGGCCCAACGCACCGCGTCGAGCACGACGTCGATCTGGTCCTCGACCGACACCTCGGGGGTGAACGGGTAGCGGATGCCCAGCGAGACCCAACCGTCGAGCGCCAGCGCGTGGTACAGGTCGCGGGCCTGACGTTGCGGGTCGCCACCGGTCCACCCACCGCCGTGCACGTACACGACGACGGGCAGGTCGCGCCGTTCGTCGTCGGGACGGGTCAGGTCGAGCGTCAACCCGTC
>JAGQSS010000915.1 GCA_020439405.1 Ilumatobacter sp.
GCTCTTGGGCGTCTTCGGTGCGGCGGCGGCGGACGTCGAGGCGCTGGCCCGGCGCGCCGACGTGCGCCTGCCCGCGCCCTTCGGGCGCACGAGCTCCTACCTGACGCACGAGGTCTTCTCGGACTATCGCTCTGAGAGCGACATGCTGCGCTACCTCTACCGCATGTCGTCGCGCGACCTGTCGCTGACGACATCGATGATCGCGCTCGGCTCGTGCACGATGAAGCTGAACGCGACGAGCGAGATGATCCCGGTGAGCTGGCCCGAGTTCGGCGCGCTCCACCCCTTCGTGCCTCGGGAGCAGGCCGCGGGTTACACCGAGCTCTTCCGCCGCTTGGAGCACGCGCTATGCGAGGTCACGGGCTTCGCCGCGATGTCGCTCCAGCCCAACGCGGGCAGCCAGGGCGAATACGCAGGCATGCTCGTCATCCGCGCGTACCACCGCTCGCGCGGCGAGACGCAGCGCGACGTATGCCTTATCCCGACCTCAGCGCACGGGACGAACCCTGCGTCAGCGGTCATGGTCGGCATGCGCGTCGTCGCCGTCGCGTGTGACGCGAAGGGCAACAT
>JAGQSS010000916.1 GCA_020439405.1 Ilumatobacter sp.
GCGTGCCACAGTACGCGCTGGGCGTCGATCGCTTCGGCGAATCCGGCACGATCGCCGACCTCCACGACGCCACCGGCATCTCCGCCGGCAGCATCGTCAACGCCGCCCTCATCGCGATCGGCGACCACGACCTCTTCTGACGCGGTCCGACTGCGGGTCAGGTGTCGGAGGTGACGCCGAGGAACGAGGCGTTACCGTCGATCACCTGACCCGTGAAACTGTGGTCCGGCCCTAACCGTGTCCCGGGTCAGGGGCCGGGGCGGAGGGTGCCGTGGCCGTCGGGCCGCTGCGACTCGGCGCCGGGTCCGGCCGGACGCTCGCGGACCTCGCCGGGCTGCTCGCCACGCCCGGACTCGTCCTCCGACGGACGATCGGTCCCGTGGGACGCGGCCGACTCGGGAAACCTGCGGGCGGTGAGGAACCAGACGACACAGCCGATCACCGCCAGCACGGCGATCACGACGACGACCCAGGCAATGGTGCTCATGGCGTCGGCATACCCGTTCGGTAGCCGACCCATGCGGCCCGCTCTCCACCGGGTCGGGTGTCGGAGGTGACGCCGAGGAAC
>JAGQSS010000917.1 GCA_020439405.1 Ilumatobacter sp.
GCTCAGCCGTAATTGCCGGTGACGAAGTCTTTCAGCTGCTGGGTTTTCGGATGGACGAACAGGGTTTCAGTGTCACCCGATTCCATCAGATTGCCGAGATGGAAGAAGGCCGTGCGCTGGGAAACGCGGGCTGCCTGTTGCAGATTGTGGGTGATGATGATGACGGTGTGGCGAGACTTCAACTCGCCGATCAACTCCTCCACCATCATGGTCGCCTGCGGGTCGAGCGCCGAGCAGGGCTCGTCCATCAGCAGGATTTCGGGCTGCGTCGACAGCGCGCGGGCGATGCACAGCCGCTGTTGCTGGCCACCGGAAAGCGACAGGCCGGATTCATCCAGCCGGTCCTTGACCTCTTCCCACAGGTTTGCCCGCCTCAGGCAATCCTCTACCAGCGCGTCCATCCGCTTGCGGCCGTTAACGACGCCATGAATTCGCGCGCCATAGGCGACATTGGCATAGATCGACTTGGCGAAGGGGTTGGGCACCTGCGCCACCCAGCCAAAACGCCGGCGGTATTCGCAGGGCTCGAAACGGCGGTCGTAAATATCCTCGCCGTCCATGGTGAT
>JAGQSS010000918.1 GCA_020439405.1 Ilumatobacter sp.
CCTCGCGCTGCGCGTCGGCGAAGCCGGCGAGGTGCTCCGTGGCGCGTTCGTTGATGGCGCGGAGCACCGGCAGTACCTCGAGCCGGACGCGGTTACGCGCGTAGTCCAGCGCGTCGTTCGAGGCATCCCAGCTCGGCTCGACGCCGAGGGCGGCGAGGTACGCCTCCACCTCCACGCGGGTCACGCCGAGCAGCGGACGCACCAGGCGGAGACCTCGTGAGCCCCGGGCCGGCACCGGCCAATCGGATTCGCCGCGCATCCCGGCAGCGCCGAGCGCTCCCGAGCCACGCGTGAGCCGCAGGAGGACCGTCTCGGCCTGGTCGTCGAGCGTGTGCCCCGTGACGCAGACATCGGCGCCGGCCTGGCGACAGGCGCGCGCCAGCCAGCGGTATCGCGCCTCGCGGGCGGATGCCTCGGAGCGCTCACCGGGCGAGCCGGGGCGTCGAGCCGCCCTTCCCGCCGCCACGAGCACGTCGAGTCGCTGGGCGACGTCGCGGACGGCGTCGAAGTCACGCGCCGCCTCGGCCGGGGTGCGCAGGCGGTGGTCGAAGTGGGCCGCGGTGATG
>JAGQSS010000919.1 GCA_020439405.1 Ilumatobacter sp.
GCTCGTCCGCTTCGACGACGACCACCTCGAGGTCGTCGTCGAGGCCGGGAGCGAGGCGAGCCACCGCGTGGTGCGCCGCAACGAGACCGGCGAGCCCACCGCCAGCGACGACGAGGCGGCGGGTCACGGCGTCCCTCCCGCCTGGTCACCCGCGCCGGCCTGGTCAGCCGCGACTGCGCCGGGCACGTGCCCGCGCACGAGTCCGGCCAGCGCCGCCATCACCCCTGGATCGTCGTTCACCGAGCGGGTGCGACCGAACCACAGGCCGAGCGACTCGGCGTGGCGCCGGGCCTCGATGTCGAGGTCGTAGAGCACCTCGAGGTGATCGGCGGTGAAGCCCTGCGGGCAGACCACGACGCCGTCGCAGCGGCCGGTCGCTGCGAGCTGGTCGATGACGGCGAGGACGTCGGGTCCGCGCCACGGCTCCGGCGTGCGGCCGGCGCTCTGCCACGCCAGCCCCCAGTCCCCCCAGGCCGCCAGCCCGGCGGCGCCGGCGACGGCCGTGGCCGACTGGTGGAGCTGATCGGGGTAGGGGTCACCCCCGGAGAGCAACCGCTCGGGGAGGG
>JAGQSS010000091.1 GCA_020439405.1 Ilumatobacter sp.
GCCTCCGGCATGGGTGCGCGGCCGTCCTTCTCGGCCCGCTCGTTCTCCTCGCGGAGACGCTGGCGGACGGCGGGCATCCCCTGGAGCGCGAGTTCGGCGATCGGCCGCTGCTCCTCGGGCAGTTCGGCGAGCACCTCGCTGCGGTGTGCCTTGCCCGGACGGAGACGCTTCGGCTTCGGACGCTGCGGCACCTCGGGCGGCGGCGTGAACGACGGACCGCGTCGGTTGCGGCCACCGCCGCCACCGCCGCCACGGCGCTCACCGTCACCACGGCCGCCACGGCGCTCACCGTCACCACGACGATCGTCACCGTCGCCGCGGTCGCGTCGGGGACGGCGGCCGCCCCGCCCCTCGCCACCGCGACGCTCGCCGCGCTCACGCTTGGCACGCGTCTCGACGACCGGCTGGAACTCGCGCTCGGCCGGCAGCAGTTCGATCGTGTCGCCCTTGTCGGACTTCTGGCGCCCCTGGACGACCGACAGGATCGTCAGGCCGTCCATGTGCTGTTCGACCTCGACCTTGAGCTCGTCACCGACCTTCGATCCGTCGGGCAGGATCGATCCGTCGAGCGTGCCCTTGGGCTGCTTCGCGCCGGCGGCGCGCCACGTCCAGGCACCGTCGTCGAGCGCGCTGGTGAGTTCGATGTCGATCCGTCGGGACATGGGGTGCAACGGTATCGCCTGGCGCGGCGTCCGCACCATTGGGATCGGCCGGGATGGGAGCGTCGCTGCGGGTGCGAAGTACCCTCCGTGCGATGCCGATCTACGCACTCGGAAGCCAGGAACCCTCGATCGCGGACGATGCCTTCGTCCACCCCGACGCGGTGATCATCGGCTCGGTCACGATCGGCGCGAAGAGTTCGGTGTGGCCGTGCGCCGTGCTGCGCGGCGACGAGGGCGAGATCCGGATCGGCGCCGCCAGCAGTGTGCAGGACGGTTCGGTGCTGCACACGACGCCCGAGAACCCGACGGTCGTCGGCGACCGCTGCGTGATCGGTCACATCGTCCACCTCGAGGCGTGCCGGATCCACGACGACGTGCTCGTCGGCAACGGGTCGATCGTGTTGCACGAGGTCGAGGTCGAGCCGTGGTCGATCGTCGCGGCGAACTCGGTCCTGCTCAACGGGACCCGGGTGCCGTCGGGGGCCATCGCCGTCGGTTCACCGGCGGTCGTCAAGGAGGGCCGTGCTCGACGTGAGCTGATCGAATACAGCGCTGCCGCCTACGTCGCTCGCGCCGAACGGTTCCGCACCGAACTCCGCCGGATCGGCTGATGCGCGTCGTCGAAGTCGACGTCCCGCCGGCCGATGCCGAGTTGGCGACCGATCGGTTGTGGTCGGCCGGCGCGACCGCGATCGAAGAACGCGACGTCGGTGGGCGACTCGTGTACCGAACGATCCTCGCGACCGACGACGACGTGTCGCTCGCCCGTCTCGGCCCGCTCCCGGACGCGTGGACCGTGCGATTCGTCGACGAGCCCGATGCGCCGTCGGAGGCGTGGCGCGACTTCGCCGAACCGATCGTCGTGAACGACGGGCTCGAGATCCGACCCGCCTGGCTCGCCGGCGGCGATCGTTCGGATCGGGTCGTCGTCGCCATCGAGCCGGCGGGGTCGTTCGGCCTGGGCGACCACCCGACGACCCGGCTCTCGGCCGGGGCGGTCTGGGACGTCGTCCGATCAGGCGACGAGGTGCTCGACGTCGGGTGCGGGAGCGGCGTGCTGTCGATCGTGGCGCTGCAGCGCGGTGCGCGACGAGCGGTCGCGATCGACGTCGCCGAGGCGGCGCGTGAGGCGACCGTTCAGAACGCGCGGTCGAACGGTGTCGCGGATCGGGTCGATGCGTCGTGTCGGCCGCTCGCCGACATCGACGGCACCTTCGATGTGGTCGTCGCGAACATCCTCGCGCCGACACTCGTCGAACTGGCCGACGACTTGTGTCGCACGCTGGCCGCCGAGGGCACCCTGATCATCAGCGGCATCCTCGCCGGTCGCCACGATCACGTGCTCGCGGCGTTGGGGCCGTTGCGAGTGATCGAGACGGTCGAGTGCGACGGTTGGGCAGCGGTGACGTTGCGCCGCTGACGGATCAGCTGGCCGAGCGGGCGCGGACGCCGATCGGGGCGATCAGGCGGAAGCCGGCGGCGTGACGCTCGTCTTCGCTCTCGCCGCCCCAGAAGCCGTACTCGTGCTCGTCGCGGGCGAAGTCGCGGCACGTCGTCCGGACCTGACAGCCGGCACACACCTCGCGTGCTGCTGCCTCACGTCGCTCACGAGCCTGCGGGCGCTCGGCGGGCGTCGGGAAGAAGAGGTGGGTCAGGCCTTTGCAGGCCGCCGTTCCCATCCAGACGTCGTCGGTCGGTTCCCGGGTGCTGATGATGTCGCTTGATGCCACGAACGTGCCCCCACGTTTCCCCTCGATGTGTACCGAATCGGCCGGCCGTAACCGGCAGCAGGGAGCACGATATGGGCAACTGATCGGGCAGTCAATTGCATTCTGCAAAGAGAGCGCGAAGCTTCGCGCGGGGGAGGTCCGGACGCGACGAAGGGGCCGATCCCGAGCGGGATCGGCCCCTTCGGCGGCAGGCTCAGCCGACCGTCACGCCTCGGCGGCGACGGGCACCGAGGACGCCGACCGCACCGATCGCGAGGAGCAGCAGACCGATCTTGAGCATCGGGCTGGTGCCGTTCGAACCGGTCGGGGGCAGCGTCACCGGCGGCGGCGCCTGGGTCACGGGAGGCTGCTGGGCCACCACGTCGACCACGGCGTCGTCGCTGTTGTTGTCGAGGTTCGGGTCGGGGACGTTCGAGGTCACGTTGGCGACGTTCTCGATCGCTCCGGCAGCGGCGCTGTCGGGGAGAGAGACCGACACCGTGATGGTGCCGGACGCCCCGACGGGCATCGTGTCACGGGTGCAGTTGACCGTCTGACCGCTCGTCGAGCAGGTGAAGTAGCTCGACGAGACGCCCGTGATCGTGAGCGACGAGGGGATGATGTCGTTCACGACCACGCCGACCGCCGGGTCGGGGCCTTCGTTGACGACCTCGAGGACCCAGTCGAACAACTCCGGACCGCTGCCGTCGCCCACGGCCACCGTCGTCACCGAGGCGACCTTGTCGATCGCGAGGTCGGCCGACGTCTGCTCGGGGCTGGCGCACGCCGCGCTGGCCGGCGGATACTCCACCGACGTCGTGGCCGTCGGGTTGACCTCGACCTCGACCCGGAGACCGTCACGGAGGATGGCGTCCGAGTCGTCGAGCACCCACACCCCGCCGTCGAGCTTCCAGCCGGGCCAGTCGGTGCCGTTGCCATCGGCATCGACCGCCGCACCCGGGTAGAGGAAGCGGCCGGCGAGGCTCGACTGCACGACCGTCTGGACGAGGTTGTCGTTGCTGTCGTAGAGGCGGAAGGTGATCGGCCCGGTCGGGACGAAGCCGAGTGCCCGAACGTCGTAGTTGATGTACGGCGCATCCTTCGCACAATCGGCCGTCAACAGATCGACGTCGAGGGACCGCTCGAGCGGCGTCTCCTCGTCGTCGTCGACGGGCGGGAGCGGCTTGTCGTCGAGGTCACCGTTCGCCACCGCGGTGTTGACGATCAGGTCGTCGTCGAAGACGGCATCCAGATCGACGCTGACCGTGACCGTGATCGACGACGCCGCCGGACCGGCCGCCAGCGCCGTGTTGTACGAGCACGAGATCGGATCGACGTCGTTGCACGTCCAGTGGGCGGCATTCGCCGACACGCTCACCAGCGTCAGGCCATCGGGCAGGTCGTCGGTGACCACCACGTCGGTGATGGGCGACGGCCCGGTGTTGCTGACGGAGATGTCGTACGAGAAGGTCTCGCCGTTCTTCACCGTCAGCACGTCGTCGACCTTGACGATCTCGAGCGCGCCCTCGTGGACGAGCGGGGTGTCGTCACAGCCGACATTGCTGCCGGGCACCTCGCCCTCGGGGCACGGGGGCGGCGTGCAGGACACCTCGCACGTCGGGTCGCAGCCCGGGGCTTCGGTGTCGCAAACCGGGTCGTCGTCGATCGTGACCCAGGCCACGTTGGTGTAGGTGCCGCCCGGGGTGTCGGGGAGCGCCTGCACCATCGTCTCGAGGACGACCTGCTGGCCGACGCCGAGCGATGACGGGAGCAGATCGCACCGGAGCACGCTCGGGTCGGCCCCGTCGACGGCACACCGTGGGAACTCGAGCGCGTTGTCGGGGAACGACACCCACTCGAACCCGTCGGGCAGGACGTCGACGACCGTCACGTAGACCTCACTGGCATCCACGGCACGGTCGCCGACGTTGCCGACGGTGATCGTGTAGGGGAAGGCGGGTCCGCCGGCGACGGCAGCCACCAGGTCACCGTCGGTCTTGGTGAGTTGCAGATCGACCGGCTCGTCGTCGTTCGTGATCTCACAGACCACGTCGACACCGTCACCGTCGGCGAGGGCGATCGAGATCGACCCCGCCGTGTCGGTGCCGTCGGTGACCTCGAGTTCGTCGGTGCCGACGACGCAGGTCCAGCCGCTCGAGGCGTAGCCGGCGACCGCCGGCTCGGCGAGGTCGTAGTCACCCGCCGGGACGGCGCCCGTCACCTGCTGTGTGCCGCTGACCACGGCGCTCCCACCGGCCGACGGCGTCGCCGTCAGCGGGAAGGCGTCGTAACCGGCTTCGCCACCGTCGTTCTCGAACAGGTTCTTGACCAGCGTCAGGGTGTTGTACGGCTCGCAGTCGGAGACGGGAGGCAGATCCTCACCGTTGAGGCTGACCGTCGCCGTGTTGAGGAAGCCACCGGCCTCACCCTCGTCGGGCGAGCAGACGCCGGCGCCCGGCTCGGGGTCGGTCACCGTGGCGGTGACGGTCACCTGGTACGTGTGCACGGCGCCGGCGACGATCTCGACCGCTCCGTCGGTCAGGGCCGAGTCGTACCCGGCCGACGTCGGATCGGGATCGAACGACGGGTTGATGACGCCGGAGCCGGTCGCGATCGCCGGGTCGGTCTGACCCGTGACCTCGACGAGCGTGGCAGTCGCGCCCGTCACCTCGACGTCGTCACCGAAGTCGAGGGTGTCCTCGACGGTGTAGACGCCGGGGCCGTCGCCGGTGTTCGTGACGGTGATGTCGTACACCACGGTCCAGACGCCGTCGACGAACGTCGTCGACTCGTCGTTCACCGTCTTCGTCGGCGTGATCGCCGGGTCGGGCAGTTCGGTGCAGACGCTGTCGTCCGGCTCGTTCTGGTCGTCGGTGAACGACACCGAGTTGATCACCTTGCGGACGGTGTCGTCGTCGGGGAGGCAGCTGCCACCGAGCGCCGAGGCGCCCGGCAGGGTCACCGTGACCGGCACGGTGATCGTCTCCACCGTCGGGCCGTCGATCGTCCGACCGGCGATCGACTGCACGCCGTTCGTCAGTTCGCCGGCGCCGTTCCAGGCGCCGTCGAATGCCGTGTCGCCGAGGCTCGACGAGATCGTGCCGATGGTGACGGCGCCCGCCGGGAACTCGAGATCGTCGAAGACCTGGAAGGTCTCGGCCGAGTACGAGTCGTTGGTGATCGTGACCGTATAGGTGAGGTCGTACTTGTTCGTGCCGGCCTGCTGGGTCGGACCGCTCGTGAGCGTCTTGCTGACGCCGACCTCACCCTGCAGCACGTTGGCGAAGGTGCAGACGGCGTCGTCGCCGTGACCGAGGGTCAGGGCCACACCGTTGAGGATCGACTCGGCGTCGTCGCCGGCGGCCACACCGTTGACCGTGCAGCTGACGTTCGTGAGGTCCCAGTCGAGCGGGCGGTCCTCGGTGACGAGGTAGCGGCCCTCGTCGAGCTCCGTCCACTCGACCGGAGCGTACGTACCGTTCGTCGCCTCCGCCGTCAGGCGGTCGCTTCCGTCGAGCAGGAAGTCGAACGACCGGGACGCGGGCGTCGCCTGCTTGATGACCGTGATCGTCGCCTCCTGATACACCTCGGCGGTGTCGGAACGCTCGATCCACTGACCCGTCGTGTCGGGGTCGTCGTCGGTGATGGCGTCGTAGATCTCGTCGTCGCCGCCTTCGGCGGTCGCCTCGTTCGTGTGGACACCGTTCGCAGGCATCGTCACCGGACGATCGAGCACACAACTCGCAGTGCCGCTCGGGGCCACGACGAGCGGGGTGGCGATGGTCCAGCCGCAGGCGGCCGAGAGGTCGCCGAACTTGTCGTCGTCGAGCGAAACCACGTAGAGCGGCTCGATCGCCGACAGGTTCTCCACCTCGAAGGTGTACTCGACCGTCGTCTGACCGTCGACGACCATCAGCGGGTCGGTGTTGCCGGTGTCGGCCGTCTTCGTGATGGTGAAGTCGATCGGCACGTCGACGATCGGCGTGACCTCGTCGTCGAACGCCGGCGGCGATTGCTCGCCGTCGTCGTCGGCTGCGACGACCGTGACGGTGTCCTCGACGAACTGCGCGGTCCCGGTCAGCACGATGTCGAACTCACACGGGATCGTGCCGCCCGGGGCGAGTGGCAGGGCCAGGGCGATCGCGCCGGGGCAGGTGTTGCGGGTCATCAACGTGCCGTCGGCTGCCTCGAGCAGATCGACCGTCAGGGTCTGCGCCGGCTTGGCGTACACGATCGTGTCCTTCAGCGACACGATCGACGTGATGGCCTCCTTGGCGTCCGGGCCGTTGGTGATCGTCAGGTAGTAGGTGACGATGCCGTCGGGGTCGCCGCCGGGCTCGTCCACGGTCGCCTGGCGGTCGTCCTTGTCGATCGAGACGACCGGCGGTGTGGTGTCGAAGATGACGACCTCGTCGTCGTGGTCGGACGTTGGGTTGCCTTCGTCGTCCATACCGGTCGCCGTCACCGTGTTGGTGTGATCGTCGGCGCCGTCGGTCTGCACGATCGTGATCGTGAACTGACAGGTGAACGAATCGCCGGCCTGGCCCTTCGGGCCGAGCACGACACCGGTGATGTCACACGGTCCGGCACCGTTGTCGTACAGGTCGGTCTCGATGCCACCGATCTCGTCGACGAGTGCCGTGAGGATGACGGCTTCGAGCGTCTCGTTGGTGACGACGACCTCGAAGGTCACGTCACCGCCGAACTCGGACACCGAGGCGTTCCCGGGCGGGGTCAGCGTCGTGCCGTCGACCGCGACGGCGGTCTTGAGGACCGAGATGTCGGGCAGTGCGTCCGTGAAGTCGACGAGGGCGAAGTCGGTCGCCGAGGCCGGAACGCCCTCGTCGTCGACCGCGTTCACCGTCACATCGTCGCGATGCTGATCGCCGGCATCGCCGGCCAGATCGACGGTGAGCTCGCACGAGATCGTGCCGCCCGGCTGGATCGTCGCGCCGACGAACGGATCGCGGCCGACGACGAGCAGGGTGTCGCAGTCGGTATCGGCCCGATCCTCGGCGAGGAGGTCGCCGAACGGGATGTCACTCAGCCCGGTGATGGTGAGCGGGTCGGTTGTGCCGGAGGTGTTCTTGATGACGAACGTGAACGTCACCTCGCCACCGGTCTCGGGAACCGACGAGGTGTCGGGGGTCTTCGTGATCGTGATCGACGGCGGGCGCTCGACGATCGGGGTCGTGGCGTCGTCCGTGGCGTCGGGGAGCGGGGTGCCACCCGTGCCAACACCGCTCACTGCGGAAACGAACACGTCGTCGGAGTACTCCTCGCCGGCATTACCCGGCAGCTGCAGGGTCACCGTGCACGACGTACCGGCGGCATTGGCCTGGCCGGCGGCCGGGGTCGAGCGGGTGTAGTCGCTGTCGGACCCGATGCCGGGCATCTGGTACGTGCCGGTGGCCGGATACAGCGTGGTGCCGACGATGCCCGAGCAGGTCTCGCTGATCAGCGAGACACCGGCCCGGCTGAACGTGTTGGCGCCACCGGGGAACTGGATCGTGCCGATCTCGGTTCCCTCGAAGCTCACGACGTCGCGGAACCCCGTGATGGTCAGCGGCTCGTTGACGCCGACCTGGCCGACGTTGTCGATCAGGAAGGTGTAGGTGACCTGACCCTCGGGACCCGTGCCGGGTTCGACGACCTGTGCGCCGCCGTCGGTCTTGTACACCTCGAACTCGGGTGCATCGGCGACGACGTCGCGGTCGGCGTCGTCGGAGTCGTTCGCCGAGTTGCCGTCGTCATCCTTCACCGACACCGTCACGGTGTTGCGGAGGACGTCGCCGGCGAACACGGTGCCGAAACCCGGCGTGCTCGTGTCGACGACGAAGCGGCAGGTGACCGACTCGTACGGGTCGAGCCAGGTGCCGACGAGCGTGTTGCAGTTCGTCGAGGTGATCGGGCTCGCTGCCGTGGTGATGTCGAGGGCGGGGCCGAAGGCGGCGAAGACCTCCGGCGAACCTGCGGCGTCGACCGACATCTGGTCGGTGACGGCGGTGATCTCGACCGGCTCGCTGGCGGCGACGATGACGTTGTCGTCGACCTTGACGCCGTTCGACACGGTCACGTCGTACGTGAGGGGCCCGCCGGGGGCGACCACCACGTTCTCGACGACGGCCTTCTTGTCGACGACGACGACGGGCAACGCGTCGGTCACCTTGACGTCGACCGTCGACTGGTCGGAGTCGGTGCGGCCGCCGTCGTCCTGGACCGTCACGGTGACCGTGTCGTCGATCTGTTGCGGGAAGTCACGGTCGGTGTAGGCGATCGTGAACGAGCAGGTGACGAACCCACCGGCGGCGATCCAGCCATTCGCTGCGACGAGTTCGTCGCAGCTGTTCGCCGTGAAGTCGCCACCGACGTTCGTCGGCGAGATCGGGTCGGCGTCGGCGAGATCGGCGTCGGTCGTACCGGGCGTGCCGTTCAGCGAGATGAGGTCACGCAGCGACGTGATGCGGAACCGCTCGGTGCCGTTGTTGTCGATCCGGACGCCGTACGTGACGGTGCCGTCGGTCTCGGAGAACGACCCCGGATTGCGCGTCTTGGTGACCGCGACGTCGGGCGGCGGGATCTCGGTGTTGACGAACGTGCAGGTGACGTCGGCGCCGGGCTGGAGGTTGAGGGTGGCGGTGCGAGTCGCCAGGTTGCCGCTGGCGGTCGAACCCTGCGTCTGAGTGGTGAAGCTGCATGTCGGCGTGCCGCCCAGGCGCCAGTTGGGGGTCGTGCCCTCGGTGATGGTGTAGGTGCCGGCGTCCACGTAGCGGGTGAGCGTGTTCGAGTACGTCGCGTCGTTGTCGTCGTCGAGGGTGAACGTGGTCGGCAGCGGCGCGAACTTGGCGGTGTCGACGGTCGGGTTGCTCGTCGTCGTGAACGCGAAGTCGGCCGACATCGAGTTCGGCTGGGCGTCCTTGACGATCGTGATCTTGGCGGCCTTGCGGTTGGTGTAGGTGCACGTGATCGTCTCGTTCGAGTCGAGATCGACGATGACGTTGGCGCCTGCGGTGGTGTTGCCGTGGTAGCTGGGCAGGGTCGCCGTGTTGCCGTTGGTGGCGCAGCTCACCGACGCGAAGTCGACGTCGGTGCCGAGCTGTCCGACGACCTCGGTCAGGTTGTAGAGGCCGGGTGCGAGTGAGATCGGGCCCGACGTGCCGGTGCCGCTCTGGACCTGCACGTTCTGGGTCGTGGCTGTCCCGATGGCGCTCCCGGCGGAGGCGTACTTCTGCGAGATCTCTTGGTACGTGAACGGGTACGAGCCACTGCCGCCGCCCTGGACGCTCTTGTTGATGATCAGGGTGCCACGAGCGGGTTGGCCGAAGACGCACGCCTGGCGTTCGCCACCCTCGCGAGTGAACAGGATGTTGCCGTTGCCGGTCGGCGTGCCGCACGAACCGTTCGACAGGGTGCCGAAGCCGCCGATCTCGAACGTGATGTCGGTCTGTCCGATCGTGCGGGTGACGTTCTGGTTGGCGACCGAGATCTGGATGCGGTCGGCGCACCCGTTCGAGTTGTCGACGGTCACACCGGCCGGCACGTTGGACCCGCCGGTGACGTACTTACACGGATTGGCGCCGTTCGGCGTCTCGTCGAGGTCGACCTCGTACTCGACGGTCAGCGACTCGTTGGTGGCGGGATTGGTCGTCTGGTTCTGGAAGCGGAACGTCGCGTCGAGGATGGCGGACCCTGCGTTGTCGGCATCGGACTGAATAGGCCGGTTGAAGTGGGTGAACCGCCCGACCTCGAACAGTCCCGAGATCGACGGAAGGGACACGCCGGCGAAGCCGAAGCCCGAGCGATCGTTGACGTTGCCGCACTGGTTGTTGTCGACGTTCGACGGATGGCCGAAGCGGACCTGGTTCCGGACGGTCGGCTCGGCGGCGTTGGTGTTCTGGCCCGAGCTGAACGAACCGTCGGAGGACGAGACGTCCTTGCCGAACGTGAGGCAGTCGGGGGCGTTGGTCGACTCGGCGGCCTGGACGGCGCCCGTCGACTGGTCCCACACGCCCTTGACGGACGTGAACTGGAGCGCATCGAGCGCCACCGCCGTGGGAGAGAACGGCGCCACCACCACGACGGTCGTCGCCGCCATGGCGAACGCCAGAAGAAGTCGGAGACGGCCCGTGAGGCCGCTCGTACCCGGAATGCCCATTTCAGATCACCTCTGCGTGTGCTCGACGAGGTCCCGCCGCGTCGATCGGTTTGTGCAGCGTCCAGTCAACTCCGCGCGGTGTGACGACGTCCAACGAATTCGTGACCGAGCGCCACAAATTCCCCACCGGCGTCGACACAGCGTGGTGGTGCTTGTGCAATGCGTTGAGAACCTTACCGGTTCTTGACAAACAGATGCCACCGCTGAACCGGCCAAATTTCGGGGATTCCGCGACTCTCGAGGCGACGTCGAGACTCTCTCGGGCTCGACCTCGACAGGAGGTCGAGGGTTGCGTCGGACGGCGCGGCGGGCAGTGACGATGCCGTGAACATGGTGGTCACCGTTCGGGTGCCCGGGTGCGGTGTACCGTTGCGCCGATGGAGGTCGCCGAGCGGATCCGAGCCGAAGGGGCGCGCCTGACCGTGGCCGAACGTCGCGTGGCGACGGCGGTGCTCGACGCACCCCAGCTCGTCGCGTTCGGCACCGTCGCCGACCTCGCTCGATCGGCCCAAGTCGGTGCCGCCTCGGTCGTCCGGCTGGCCAACAAGTTGGGGTTCGACGGGTACTCCGAACTCCAGCAGGCGATCCAGGGTGAACTGTCGGCGCAGCTCCGACCGGCGGCCGAACGCATCCACGATTCGTCGAACCAGTCGATCACGGCCCATGCCGAAGCCGAGCTGGCGAACGTCCGGGCGACGCTGAGCGCGGTCGGCGACACGGCGCTCACATCGCTCGTCGAGCGGCTCGCCGATGTCGCCCGACCGGTGCTCGTGGTGTCCGGTGACGCCACGGCGGGGGTCGGCAGATTGTTCGCCGACCAGATGGGGCAGCTCCGTCCGGGCGTCGAGGTCGTGCAGGGGAGCGAGGTCGCGGTCCGCCGTGCGGTCGCGCTCGCCGATCCCGAGTCGACGGCGGTCGTCATCGACCTGCGCCGTTACGAGCGTTGGGTGCTCGACGCGCATGCCGCGATCGACGAGCGCGGCATCTGGTCGGCGGCCCTCACCGACGGTGTGCTGTCGCCGCTCGCGCAACGCGCCGACGTCACGTTCCTGGTCACCGCCGGTTCGATCGGCCCGTTCGACAGCCATGTCGGTACGCTCGCCGTCCTCGACCTGATCACGAACAGCGTCGCCGATGCACTTCGCGCCACCGCCGCCGACCGTCTCGGGGCGATCGAGTCGGCGTGGGGCGACGCCGGCGCGCTCACCGACGGCGCCTAGGAGACTGCTGAGCAATCTGGGGGTTGGTGCTCGCGTTCTTGTTCGGCGCGTGCGACAATTTTGGGGTGCAGGG
>JAGQSS010000920.1 GCA_020439405.1 Ilumatobacter sp.
CGACCAGCACCGCCGCACGCACCAGCCCCGGCGCGTGGCGCGACACCGCCAGCGTCGTCATGCCCCCCAGCGACATGCCGACGACCGCGGCGGCGTCGGGGGCCAGCGCCTCGACCACCGTGGCCACGTCGGCCGCGTTCGCGGCGAGGTCGAGCGAGCCGTTGCGGCCGCCGTCGGAGTGGCCGTGGCCGGGCAGGTCGACCGCGACCAGCGGACGACCGAGTGCCAGCGCCACGGTGTCCCACGTGTGGGCGTTCTGGGCGCCGCCGTGCAGCAGCACGAGCTCGGGGGGGCCGTCACCCCAGACGAGAGCCGAGAGGTGGCGGCCGCCGTCGACCGCCACGGCCTCGCGTCGCACCGTCGGCGGGCCGTCGAAGGCCAACCCGTGCTCCTCGGCGTTCTCGTGGAACATCCCGAACTCGTCGTAGGGCACCTTCGCCACCTCGGCCATGGCGCCGACGGTACCCAACCCCGGCGACTGACCATCGCTACGTCCCATCGGTGGGACCCTCCCCTGGCCATTCGCGAGGGGTCCGCATCTCACCAGCGCTGAGACCCGTCGGCG
>JAGQSS010000921.1 GCA_020439405.1 Ilumatobacter sp.
GACGGAGACGACCTGCCCCTCCGTGAGGCGGACCTTGCCCGAGCGCGCCACCTCGCCGTCGACCTGCGCACCGCCCGCCTCGATCACCACCGATGCGACCGACCGGCTGACGTCGAGCACGAGCGCGACCACACGGTAGAGGCGCTCGCCCGCGAGCGCGGCGGGTACGGTCTCGACGATCACGACGCCGTGTCCTCTGCGGCGGCTGGTTCGGTCTCGTCGACCCCGTCGTCAGCCTGGGCACCGATCCGCCACGAGGCGAGCACGAGCAAAGCGCCACCGACGGTGATCCCCATGTCGGCGACGTTGAAGATCGGGAACCACTGGAAGTCGATGAAGTCGACGACGCCGCCCCGGAACCAGCCCGGGTCACGGAGCAGGCGGTCGATCAGGTTGCCGATGGCACCTCCGAGGATCATGCCGATCGACACGTCGATGGTCCGGCTCGTGCCGCGTCGGAGGGAGAGCAGCAGGCCGACGACGATGATCATCGCCAGCACGGCGATGATCGGCCCCATGCTCCGCCCGGTCCCGAACGCCATGCCCGTGTTGAACGACAGGTTGA
>JAGQSS010000922.1 GCA_020439405.1 Ilumatobacter sp.
CTCGAGCCGCGCCAGGACGCCTTCCGCAACTACGTGAACCCGAACAAGACGCAGTTCATGAAGGCGGAAGAGGCGATGGTCGACCGCGCGCAGCTGCTTACGCTGACCGGTCCGGAAATGACCGTGCTGATCGGCGGCTTGCGCGTACTCGGCGCTAATGCCGGTCATTCGACGCATGGCGTCTTAACCGACCGTCCGGAAACACTGTCGAACGACTTCTTCCTCAACCTGCTCGACATGCGCAACGAGTGGAAGCCGCTCAAGGGTTCGGAAGGCGTCTACGAGGCGCTCGACCGCAAGACCCACGAAGTGCGCTGGACCGCGACCCGCGTCGACCTCATCTTCGGCTCGCACGCCCAGCTGCGCGCCTATGCCGAGGTCTATGCGCAATCCGACTCGAAGGAAAAATTCGTGAAGGATTTCGTGGCGGCCTGGAACAAGGTGATCAACGCGGATCGGTACGATCTGGCGAAGTAAGGCTCAGTTCGACATCTATCAAGCGACGGGCGGCCTTGGCCGCCCGGTGCTCTGCAGATCAAGTCACTATAGACTTGGGGGTCCG
>JAGQSS010000923.1 GCA_020439405.1 Ilumatobacter sp.
CGGCCAGCTGGCCGCTCATCGTGCTTCTCCTCCTCCACGGCTGCTTCTTCGGCGCCGGCGCGTTCCTCGCGGCGACCGGACATCTCGGCTGGGGATCGCCGCCGTCGTCGCTCAGCTGGCTCGGCCTCATTCACTTCGAGACCCTCGCCTTCGTCGTCGGCACGGCCATCTTCGCGGTGGCGATGGTCAAGGAACAGCGCGAGATGGTGCAGAAGACCGCGGCCCGGATCGATCCGCTGACCGGCGTCGCCAACCGTCGCGCCTTCCTGGAGAATGCCGCGAACCTGCTCGAACAGTCGCTCTTCGACGACAAGCCGTTTTCGGTCATCGTCTTCGACCTCGACCGTTTCAAGTCGATCAACGACGGCCATGGGCATGCCATGGGCGATCGCGTCCTCGAGCAGTTCGGCGCGATTTCCATCCGCGTTCTGCGCGGACCGGATCTGATCGGGCGCCTCGGCGGCGAGGAATTCGCCATCGCCCTTCCCGGTTCCTCGGCCGCAATGACGCTGGTGGTCGCAGAGCGTATCCGCCACGCCTTCACCGAGACCTGCCGGACCCT
>JAGQSS010000924.1 GCA_020439405.1 Ilumatobacter sp.
GGTGAAGGACAAGGACTTCCGCACGATCGACTCGGAGGAGCAACTCCTCACGATCACGCTCGAACAGGCGTCGACGATCTTCCAGCAGCCGAAGGTGTTCAAGCGCGGCGCCGCCCGCAACATGGCCGCCGCCGGCCCGCTGCGCGAGTTCGGCACCGACCCGGTGAGCGAACGCGCCGTCGTCGCCAAGGACGGCAAGTTCGGCGTCTACGTGACCGACGGCGAGACCAACGCGTCGATCGGCAAGGGCGACCGCATCGAGGACATGCTCCCCGAGCGCGCGTTCGAGCTGCTCGCCATCCGCCGCGAGCAGATCATCGCCAAGGGCGGCGAGCCGGCGAAGAAGGCGAAGGCGACCAAGAAGGCGGCGACCAAGAAGGCCGCCGCCAAGAAGACCACGGCTCGCAAGAAGGCCTGACCGTTACGCTCGGTCGCATGGCCGATCGTCCCCCCGCGACGCAGTACTCGATCCACCTCCAGGTCACGCTCGACAACGTGCCCGGCGTGCTGGGGCGGCTCGCCACGGCGATCGGCGACGCCGGCGGCAACATCTACGCGGTCG
>JAGQSS010000925.1 GCA_020439405.1 Ilumatobacter sp.
CCGACGGGAGCGGTCCCCCTGATCGACTCCGCCCGGACACCACGTTCTCCGAACTTCGACCACACCCATCCGACACGAGCACCGACCCCACGAGGACCGACGAAACCGTGAATCCTCTCGACCCGATCCCAACCGACGGTTCGGACGACCGAAAAGGAACCGGCCCGCGCGTCGTCGCCATCGTTCCGGCCAAGGACCGCAGCGACCGAATCGCCGACACGGTCACGGCGCTCATGGCGATCGATCGGGTCGACTCGGTGTTGGTCGTCGACGACGGCTCGACCGACGACACGGCCGCGGTGGCGGCCGAGGCCGGTGCCGATGTACTGAGACTGCCGGTCAACCGCGGCAAGGGTGCCGCCGTACTTGCCGGGGCGTCCCACACACCGGATGCGGACGTGTACCTGTTGATCGACGCCGACCTGGCGCGCACGGCAGCAGCGGCCGACCTCCTGTTGGACCCGGTGCTGTCCGATGAGGCGGACCTGACGGTCGGGGTCCTTCCTTCGGCTGGCGGAAAGGGCGGCTTCGGTCTGATCCGCCGTCTTTCGGCGGCCGGGAT
>JAGQSS010000926.1 GCA_020439405.1 Ilumatobacter sp.
ATGTGCTCCGGGTGTACGTGGGGACGACCGCGCGCACGGAGGCCCGCCTCAGCGGCGGACCGCAGACGATCACTCTCGGACCCGGCGAGGAACTCGCGTTCGTCACCGAGGCCGCGACCGAGCTGCTCCTCACCGTCAATGACCTCGCCGAAGCCGAGGAGGCCTCGCGGGTTCTCGGCGGCGGGCGTCATGGGCGTGTCCCTGTCCTGGTCCGCCTCCGCGCGGGTGCTCGAGGCGAACGCCGTCGGCGGCGGCGCGCTCCCCCTCGAGGCTGTCGACCCGCGCGACTCTCGCTTCGCCGGCTACTACTGGCGGGTGCGCGTCTCGGGCTGCGAAGGGAGCGTCTACGCAGGACCGGCGAACCGCGCCACCGGCGACGCAGTCCTGGAAGAGGTCGCCGTCGGCGAGTGGTCGCGCCTTCGCCGGGTGAGCCACGACGACCTCCTCGCCGTGCAGTCGTCGGCCGCCCGCGTCGGCTGCCCCACGGTCATCGCGGAGCACGAGCTCGTCGCAGCCGGCGACGCGTCGACCCTCATGGCCGAGGGGACGGCGACCGGCGCCG
>JAGQSS010000927.1 GCA_020439405.1 Ilumatobacter sp.
CTCCACGCACGGGTTCGGTGTCCGGACGGCGTCGTGCTCGGCGACGTACGGCTCGACGACCTGACGATCGAACGCATCGGAGAAGTCGAAGACGGCGAAGTCGATGTCGAGCTGCTGTGCCACCCGCCGGGCGTCGTCGACGTCGGAGACCGAGCAGCAGCCCTGGTCGCCCTCGCCGCCCCACAGCCGCATGGTGACGCCGACGACGTCATGGCCCGCGTCACGCAGCAGCACCGCCGCCACCGACGAGTCGACGCCGCCCGAGAGACCGACGAGCACGCGGCTCACGGCGCCACCTCGGCGAACGGGCGGAGTCGGTCCACCGCCCTGCCGGTGGACCGGACAGCGGCGTCGACGTCGGCCTCGGTCGTCGACCACCCGAGCGAGAGGCGCAGCGCACCCGAGGCGGCCGCCGGCGCCACACCCATCGCCGCCAACACGTGCGAGCGCAGCTGGGCACCGCTGCTGCACGCCGACGCGGCCGACGCCGCCACGTCGTCGCGATCGAGCAGGAAGAGCAGTTCGTCGCTGTGCACGCCCGGGATGCACACGTGGCAGGTG
>JAGQSS010000928.1 GCA_020439405.1 Ilumatobacter sp.
GAGCGCGGCCAGCGCCCGCTCGCGCACGGCCTTCGGGGCCAGCCCGTGCAGCCAGCGGCGTGGCCCCGAGGCTTCGGCCAGCGTGCCGTGCACGACGTTGGAGAGCACCGAGAGCCGGGGAACCAGATTGTGCTTCTGGGCGACGAAGCCGATGCCGCCGCGAAGCGACCGGCCGCCCGGCAACCCCACCTCCTGGCCGAACAAGGCGATCTCGCCAGCGACCGGCCGGATGAAGCCGAGGCAACACTTGAGGAGGGTCGACTTGCCGGCGCCGTTCGCGCCGACCAGGGCCACCTGTTCGCCGCGCCGGACGGTGAAGGCCACGCCGGTGAAGATCGGCGGCGCCTCGCCATAGGCGACGGCGAGGTCTCGGATCACCAGCTCCGGGGCCGGCGGGACGGGCTGTGCCGGCAGGGCCGGCGCAGCCACGTCACGGGCGAGGGCGAGGGTCATCCGACCGTCCGGCCGCAGCGCCGGCTACTGGCCGACGAACTCCGCATATTCCGGATGGCCGATGGTCGCATACATGGCGCGCACCGGGTCGTAGGCCTTGTCGTCGA
>JAGQSS010000929.1 GCA_020439405.1 Ilumatobacter sp.
GTGCGGATGCTGCCGGTTCGCCTTCAGCCAGCCCCTGAGTGCAGGCGGCGAGGGTTCGCGGAACTGGCAACGGTTCACGGGAACGCAGAATCGTTGCGGACCGGCAGAGCGGGCCGACCGACGTCCCCGGCGCTTTTCAGACCGCGGCCATCCGTCATCTGCAGGGACCAGCACCTGCAGCCACCGCGGGCCAGCCGCAGTCAGTCTCCACCACGGGTGGACACCCCCGAATCAGGCCCTGAGTCAGGGTATCAGGAGTTTTTTCAGGAATGTCTCAGCACGATATTGGCCTGATTGGCCTGGCCGTCATGGGCCAGAACCTCGTCCTCAACATGGCCAATCATGGCTTTTCCGTCGGTGTCTATAACCGTACGGGTTCGGTCACCGATGAATTCACCGGCGGCCTGCCTTCCCGGCCGGAAGACGTGGTGCATTCCGGCTCGGCCGAGCGGGTGGTGGGATATCACAGCGTGGAGGAGCTGGTTTCCAGCCTGAAATCGCCCCGCCGGGTGATGATCATGGTGAAGGCCGGTGCTCCGGTCGATGCCGTCATCAATCAG
>JAGQSS010000092.1 GCA_020439405.1 Ilumatobacter sp.
CCTTGTCCCGGGTCAGGTGACCACCGGTAACGGGCTCGGCTGGCGCCTCGCCCGTCACCTCTGGCACCTGACCCGAAGGGTCACGCGTGCTGCGTCAGGGGCGGAAGATCGTGAGGGCTCGGTCGATCTCGTCGGCCGTGGTCGACCAGTTGGTGACGAGGCGGATCACGCCCGGACCCATCCGGTAGAAGAGCAGACCCGCCGCCTCGAGCCGGTCGATCCGGTCGTCGGCCAGCCGCACGAACACCATGTTCACGTCAGGCCGGTTGAGCAGCTCGACCCCGTCGATCTCGGCCAGCCCGGACGCCAGCTCGCGCATCCGATCGTTCGAGTTCGTCGCCAGGCGGCGCCACAGATCGTCCGTGAGGTAGGCGATCAACTGTGCCGACTGGTACCGCATCTTGGAGGTGACGTGCCCCGACCGCTTCGTCCGGTACACCAGCTCGTCGGCGGCGTCGTCGTCGAACGTCACGACCGCCTCGGCCGACAGGCCGCCGTTCTTGGTCGCACCGAGCGACACCACGTCGATGCCGGCTCGCCATGTCATGTCGGCCGGGCTGCAGCCCAGCGATACCAGCGCGTTGGCGACCCGGGCGCCGTCGAGATGCGAGCGCAACCCCCGCTCGCGGGCGATCGCCGTCAGTTCGGTGATCTGGTCGACCGTGTAGATCGTGCCGCGGTCGCTCGGTTGTGTGAACGACAGCGCCGTCGGCTGGGAGTAGTGCGGATCGCCCCAGCCCACCGAGTCGAGCGCTCGCTGCAGGCCGGCGGGTGACATCAGGAAGTCGTCGCCCGGCACGCCGCGCATCACGGCGCCGCCGGCGAGGAGCGACGTCGCGCCACCCTCGCTGTTGAGGATGTGGGCGGTCTCGTGACACAGCACGGCACCCCACGGCGGCACCAGCGCGCTGAGGGCCAGTGCGTTGGCGGCGGTGCCGCTCGTCACCGGGAAGACCCGGGCGCCGTCGTGCTCGAAGACCTCCCGGACGACGTCGTGCAACCGGGCCGTCACATCGTCGGCGCCGTACGCGATCGCGGTCCCGGTGTTGGCCGTCGCGATCGCCTCGACGATCTCGGGTGCGACCCCCGCCGCATTGTCGCTCCGGAACTCGATCACATCCACCTCAGCGTTCTACCGCATGCAGGGTCGGTTGATGTCAGACCAGAACCGACCGCTTGCCCACTGACGTCGATGCGCCAGGTCGGTTCTGGTCTGACATCAACCGACCGCTTCAGTAGCCGCGGCTGGCTTGGTCGTAGGCGGCGACGACCGCGAGCAGGGCGAAGGCCAAGAGCGCACTGGCGCCGATGATCGTCACGCCGTGGACGCCCATCGAGACCGCTCCCGGGTTGTTGAAGCCGGGTCCGACCGGGTTGTCGCCGATCTCGAACAGGGTGCTGACGGTCAGCCAGATCGACGTCATGCCGCCGCCGACGGCCACGCCGAGACCCCATCGACGCACCGACAGGAACCCGATCACGGCCGCCAACGCCAACAGGGCGAGCTGGACGAGGCGGGTCGTGAGCAGCATCGCGGGCGGCGACCCCGGTGCGTCGCTCACGTACCAGTTGTCGCTGAACGTGGCGAGGCCCTCGGGGATCAATGGACCACCGGCCATGACGAGGCCCGACAGCGCGCCGACCGCGGCGATCCACGGATTGAGGCCCGAGCGGTGGTCGCCGAACGCGTCGTTCAACGACGCGAAGAACACTACGATGCCGATCGCAGCCGCGGCGACCAGCAGCCAGTAGCCGAGGTCGCGGGTGATCGTGAGCGTGAACTGTTGCTCGCTCGGGATCGCCGCCATCTCGTACGCGGCGTCGATCGGGATCTGCGCCAGGCCGATGGTGAGCGCAGACAGCCCGGCGATCGCCAGCCCCGCGCCACCGGCGAGGCCCGAACCGCCACGCCATCCGAACGCCGACGCCACGCCGCCCGCCACGAGCAGGCAGACGGCGATCAAGCCCGCGATCGGCACGTTGCTGGCGAGGTCGGTGCTGATCCAGTCGCCGGTGCGGAACGCGACCGGCGTCTCGTCGGTGCGGACGAGACGTGCGTCGCTCGTGACCGACACGATCGTGGCGAACAGCGAGAGCATGGTGACGATCGCGCCGATCACCGAGATCGCCAGCACGGCCGTGAACCGGAACGTGCGTCGCTCGGCGATCGCGGTCGGGAACACCGGGAGTTCGGCGGTGCGCGGCGCCGTCGGCATCGTCGTGGTGCGGGTGATGCCGGGCTCGTCCGACCACGGGTCGGGGCCGTCGAGTTCTTCGGCCGTCACGATCGGTGTCGCCGCGCCCGGGCGGGCCCACACCTCGGTGACCGGTTCGGTCGCCGGGAGTTGGTCGGTCGTCGACGGCTCGCCGCCGATCGGTCGGCCGAGCGCGTCGACGCTGCCGGTCACCGCCCAGACGGGGTCGTCGTCGCCCCACACGTCGGTGGTGTCGTCGTTCTGGTCGGTGGCGACGGCGACCATCGGTGCCGTGTCGACCTGTTGGGTCGGCAGCTGCTCGGTCGCGTCGCCGGGCTGCTCGGTGGGCTGGTCGGTCACCTGGTCGGTCGTGGCGGCCGGCGTCTCGAGTGCTGCGCCGCACGCGGTGCAGAAGCGGTCGTCGGCCGCGACCGTGTTCCCGCACTCGTGGCACTGCATGGCCAGGCATGGTAGGGGCCACGGGCGCGCTGTTGGGGTCGTTCAAATCATCGACACCGAGCCGTCACGCGTTCGCGACATGACGTGTACCGCGCGGCACCCCGACACCCGATCCGCTCACCACGTCACGATCTCGGTGGCGCGGTTGGAGGCGACCGCAACCAGCGCCCCCGAGATCGCTCGCCGGGTTCGGGGCGGCGGGTTCGGGGCGGCGGGTTCTCGGTGGCTGTGGTCGCGTCAACCGCAACGGGCGCCCCCGAGATTGCTCGCCAGGGCTCCAGGTGGTTTCTCGGCGGCTCGGGTCGCGGCGACTGCAACCAGCGCCCCCGAGAGCGCTCGCCGGGGTTCGTGGTGGTTTCTCGGCGGCTGTGGTTACGGTGATCGCAACGGGTGCCACCGAGATCGTTCACTCGGGTTCGGGGCGGGCTTCTCGGTGGCTGGGGTCGCAGCAACCGCAACGGGCGCCCCCGAGATAGTTCACCTGGATTCGGGGTGGTGTGGGTTTCTCGGCGGCTGTGGTTACGGCGACGACAGCCAGCACCACCGAGATCGGTCACGTCGTGTCGAGGCGGCGCAGCTGTGACGCGATGTACGGACGGGCGCGGCGCTGCCCACCGCGTTCGGCGATCGCTTCCTGCAGTGAGTGGAGCGCTCGGACGACGACCTCTCGGTTCGGGTCCCAGCCGCGACGCTCGCACTCGTCGAACCATTCGCCCGGAGTGCGATGGCCACGTTCGCCGTTGCAGCGTCGGCACGCCGCGAGCTCGTTCTCGATCCAGCTCGGTCCGCCCTTGATGCGCGGCACGAGATGCTCGGTCGTCGCCGGCACGAGCGTGTCGTCGTCGAGGGGGCGACGGCACCAGACGCACTCCGCGCCGTCGCGCTCGAGGATCAGTGCCATCCGCTCGCGGCGGCCGAGCTGGCGTGGTCGTCGCACGCCTCCCAGGCTCGCGCAGGACGCGGCCCGCCCCGTAGCGTGGGCGACGATGTCGGGACGGTTCGCACCCTCGCCGACGGGGGAGCTCCACCTCGGCAACCTCCGCACGGCACTGCTCGCGTGGCTCGCGGCGCGCAGCACCGGCCGCGACTTCCTGGTGCGGATGGAAGACCTCGACCTGGTCACCTCGTCGCCCGTGCACGAGCGTCAGCAACTCGCCGACCTCGCCGCGATCGGGCTCGACCACGACGGTGAGGTCGTGCGCCAGAGCGAACGGTTCGACCTCTATCGAGCCCACATCGAACGACTCGAGCACGACGGTCGGGTGTACCGCTGCTACTGCACCCGCCGCGAGATCCGCGACGAGATCGACGCGGCGGTGAGCGCACCGCACGGTCTGCCCGACGGGGCCTACCCGGGTACCTGTCGCGACCTGACGCCCGACGAGCGGACGGAGCGGGAAGCCGAGGGACGGTCGCCCGCGATCCGGTTGCGCACCGAGGGCGAGTGGATCGACTTCGACGATCGGGTGCTCGGCCACCAGCGCGGTCGTGTCGACGACGTGGTGCTCGCTCGCGCCGACGGTGTGCCGGCCTACAACCTCGCCGTGGTGGTCGACGACGAACTCCAAGGCGTCGACCAGGTCGTGCGCGGCGACGACCTGGCGAGTTCGACGCCTCGCCAGATCCTGTTGCAGCAACTGCTCGGGTTCGAGCGGCCCGAGTACCAACACGTCCCGCTGGTGCTCGGTCCGACGGGTCGGCGCCTCGCGAAGCGCGACGGTGCGGTCAGCGTGTCCGAGCTCGCCGCCGAGGGGTGGACGACGCACGACCTGGTCGCTGTGCTGGCCCGCTCGGTCGGCCTCGCCTCGTCGTCCGAACCATCCTCGACGATCACGGCCGAACGGCTGGTCGATCGGTACGACCCGGCGCTCCTGCCCACCGGGCCCTCGACCTACGCGGAGCTGCAGGCGTTCCGCGGCTGAGGCGACGTGCCACGATGCGGTGATGGACGATCTGACCCGCGTGCTCGGCTACGTCGAGGCGGAGGACGACGACGGTGTCCCCGCCGTCGAGGTGGCGCCCGAGATCTACGAGATGTCGTTCTGGACGCCGGCGTTCTGCGCCGCCGTCGTGCGTGCTGCGGAGGCGGTGGGCTTCACACCCGACCCGGACGATCCGGTGCCCGGTCACGAGGTGTCGTTGGCCACGATCAGCCCGGCGCTGTTCCAGCGTGTCGAGATCGACATCGGCCGTCGGGTGTGGCCCCAGCTCCAGGAGCACTGGCCGCTGATCGAGTACCGCGGCCTGCGCGACGCATTCGTCATCCGCTACCGGGTTGGGGAGCAGGAGTCGTTGCGGCTCCACCAGGACGTCGCCCAGGTGTCGGCGACGGTGCGGCTGAACGACGACTACGACGGTGCCGAGCTCGCCTTCCCACGCCAGGGCTACGACAACCGCGACGTCGCCGTCGGCCGCCTGATCGCGTGGCCCTCGCTGGTGACGCACCCCCACGAGGCGCTCCCGCTGCGCTCCGGCACCAAGTACGGCCTGACGATCTGGTGCGAGCTGCCCGACGACCTCGAGCAGTACTGACGCACCGGATTCAGCGCGCCTCGTCCCAGCGGCGGGCCCAGGCGTCGAGCGGTGCGAGCGCATCGCCGAGGTCGGCACCCAGCTCACTCAGTCGGTAGGCGCCGTCGTCGTCCTGCTCGATCACGTTCGCCGCCTTCAGCTCGCGGAGACGGTCGTAGAGCACGCTCGACGACAGTCCGTCGCACCGTTCGAGCAGCTCGCGTGCCCCCACCGGTCCGGCACGGAGTTCCCAGAGGACCCGGAGCGACCACCGCCGCCCGAACAGGTCGAGCGCCGCCATGATCGGCCGTCCCGTGGTGGAGCCGCGCACGGGCGTGCCGGGCCGGGGTGTCGTGTCGTCGCTGCCGGTCGAGTCGGTGTCCATCGTGGCGCAGTCCCTTGCGTTTCGAATATCGAAACGGTTCGGTGATCTCCGTGTTTCGAATAACGAAACGTTAGACGATCGATCCCCGGGAGGGACACACCATGTCACGCATCGCCCCGTTGGAGGCCCCGTTCGAACCCGACGTCGACGAGCAACTCGCGATGATGATGCCGCTCGGCGTCCCGCCGATCGCACTGTTCCGTACCTTCGCTCGCAACCTCCCGATGGCCCGTGCGATGGGTGGATGGGGGAGCTACGAGCTGTCACGCGGGCTGTCGCTGTCGATGCGCCAGCGCGAGATCGTGATCGATCGGGTGACGGCGCGCTGCGGGTGCGAATACGAATGGGGCGTGCACCTCGCCTTCTTCGCCGAGCGCGTCGGGCTGACACCTGAACAGCAGCGCTCGCTGACGCACGGTTCGCCCGACGACGACTGCTGGCCTGCCGACGAGGCGGAGCTCGTCCGGGCGGTCGACGAGTTGCACGACGGCGCCGACGTCACCGACGAGACGTGGGCGGCGCTGGTCGAGACGCTCGACGAGCGACAGCTGCTCGATCTGCTCCTGCTCGCCGGCTGGTACCACGCCATCAGCTACGCCGCGAACGCCGCTCGGGTCCCACTCGAGGACGGGGCACCGCGCTTCGCCGACCTGCTGGACGCCTGAACGCCTGAACGCCTGAACGTGCGGTGAAAACCGGCGAACCTGACGGCGCGCGGTCGCGCGCGCTCGGTACCCTGGTGCGCTATGGGTCGTGACGACACGCGCCAGGCCCCCGGCGGCGGGATGCATCGTGGCATGCAGTGGCGGACACTCCTGCTCGGCGTCGGCGCCCTCGCCCTCACGGCGTGCGCCGAGACGACGCTCGCCAGCTCGCAACCGACGCCGACCGAGCTCGAGCCGGTGATCGTCACCACGACCACCACCACGCTGCCGCCCACCACGACCAGCACCACGACCACGACCACGACGACGACCACCACCACGCTGCCCCCGACGACCACCACGACGACGCTCCCGGCCGTCCCGGTCGCCGACCCGTCGATCCAGGCGGTCGGTACCAGCAGCGGCGAGTCGACCCGTGCGGCGCAGTGGCGCCTGCTCGAACTCGGCTTCTGGCTGCAGGAGCCCGACGGCAACTACGGCCTCACCACCCGCCAGGCCGTGATGGCGTTCCAGAAGTACTACGGCCTCTCCGCCGACGGTTCGCTCGGCCCCGAGACCGCGGCGCTGATGTCGTCGGTCACCACGAAGCCGACCGCCTCGGCCGACGCCGGCACCCTCGTCGAGGTCGACAAGTCGAAGCAGCTGCTGTTCTTCATCGTCGACGGCAACACCGAGTGGATCCTCAACACCTCCACCGGCAGCGAGATCCCGTACCGCGAGCCCGACCAGAACACCCCGGGCGAATGGCAGACCGGCGACTCCGTCACGCGCACCGGTCTGCACAGCGTGTACCGCCAGCGGGCCGAAGGCTGGTGGGAAGGCGACCTCGGGTCGATCTACCGGCCGAAGTACTTCACCGGCGGCATCGCGGTCCACGGCTCGAACAGCATCCCGAACTACCCGGCGTCACACGGTTGCGTGCGGGTCAGCGTCCCGGCGATGGACTGGATCTGGGCCAACGACATCATGCCGATGGACATCCCCGTCTGGGTCCACGGCAACATCCCCGGCTGACCGACCCGTCGCTCTCTCAGAAGGGGTCAGGCACCTTCTGGCCGCAGGATCGTCGAGACCCGAGCGTCGACTGCCAGAAGGTGCCTGACCCCTTCTGACGGACCACTTCGACGCTGTTCAGTCGGCGGCGATGCCGGCTTCGTAGCTCTGCTCGAGATCGTCGCGGACGACCTGTTCGTCGACACCCCACTGGCAGGCGTACATCGTCGCCAGGTCCGGGGCCTCGGCGAACTGGCCCCATTCGTCCGGGTGCCACACGTGGCCGCGGCGGAACGCCTTGGCGCAGTGGCCGTACACCTCGGCCGTCTCGACGACGATCGCCATCTTCGGGGTGCGCAACTCCTTGGTGAACCCCGCCAACAGGTCGTCGTCGGTGGTGAGGACGGCCGGCCCGTTGATGCGCAGCGTCTCGTCCCGGCCGGGGGCCATCAGGAGCAGGCCGACGTACGGGTGCTCCACGATGTTGCGGTAGCTGTCGAGCCGGTTGTTGCCGTTGAGGTCGGGGATCGCCACGTGACGGTCGTCGAGACGTCGGACGAACCCAGCCGGACCGCCCCGTGGCGACGCATCGACCGATCCGGCGCCGTTCGACGTCGCCAGCACCAGGAACGGTGACCGGTCGACGAACGCCGCCATGCCCTCGTTCAGATGGTCGAGTTCCTTCGTGACGGCGCCGCGTCCCGGCTCGCGGTAGAGCGACGTCAGTTGATCGAGGGTCTCGACGCGCGACCCGAGCGAAGCGATGTCCATGCCGCCAGTCTGCCGCATCGCCACCGGCCACGAAAGGCCGGTCACGTGTTGCCCGGTCGACGTTCGACCCGGCGTGCGCGAGACTGGCCACGCGATCCGACGAAGGGGGATTCGGTTGCAACAACTCACGGGGCTCGATGCTGCGTTCCTGTACATGGAGACGCCGACCACCTACGGGCACGTCAACGGGCTGTCGCTGTACCAGCGGCCGTCGCCCGACTTCAAGCCGTACGAGGTCGTGCGCGAACGGTTCGCCGCGATGGTCGGCCACATCGAACCCTTGCGGCGACGTGTCGCCGAGGTGCCGTTCGGACTCGACCACCCGTACTGGTTCGACGACCCCGAGTTCGACCTCGACTACCACGTCCGCGAGATCGGCCTCGCGCCGCCCGGCAACCAGGAACAGCTGGGCGAACAGGTCGCCCGCATCATCGGCCGCAAGATGGATCGGCGCCACCCGCTCTGGGAGGTGTACGTCATCGAGGGGCTCGACGACGGTCACTGGGCCCTGCTCACCAAGTTCCATCACGCCACGATCGACGGTGCCGCCGGCGTGATCATGCTGCGGATGATGACCGAGCTCGCACCCGACGCCGAGTTCCCGTTCGTAGAGGTCCCGTGGCGCGGCGAACCCGTGCCGTCCGACGCAGAGCTGCTCCAGCACACGATGAAGCACCTGATGGCCAACCCGGTCAAGGCGACGCGTCTGTCGCTGCGCATGGTGCGCAACTTCGCCGACGCGGCGGGCATCACCTCGCTGAGCGGCGCGGCGACGCGGGCACGCGAGGTGATCGCGTCGGTTGCCGGTCGTTCCGAGGAGTCGGCGCAGCTCAGCGAACAGCTCCGCAAGGTCTCGATGCCGCTGACCCCGGCACCGCCGACGCCGTGGAACAAGGCCGTCGGTCCGCACCGCCGATTCGCCATGCGTTCGGTGTCGCTCGACGACATCAAGGTGCTCAAGAACGCCACCGGCGGCACCGTCAACGACGTCGTGATGGCGATCTGCGCGGGGGCACTCCGCGAGTACCTCCTGCGACACGACGCGCTGCCCGACGCGCCGTTGCGCTCGATGGTGCCGGTGTCGGTGCGCACCGGTCTCGAGGAAGACCCGTGGACGAACCTCGTGTCGAGCCTCGTCGCCGAGTTGCCGACCGACTGCGACGATCCCCTCGAACGGGTGGCCCGGTGCCGCGAAGCGATGCAGATCGCGAAGCAGCAGCTCGACCTGGTGCCGGCCGACGCGATCATGCGTGCCACCGACGTCACGTCGCCGATGGTGGCCACGGCGGCGATCCGGCTGCAGGCCCGTCTCGCCGACCGGTTCAACATGCCGGTCAACGTCGTGATCTCGAACGTGCCGGGTCCGCGCGAACCGCTCTACATGGCCGGAGCCAAGCTCGACGGATACATCCCGGTGTCGACGATCAGCAACGGGGTCGGCCTCAACATCACGGTCCACTCGTACGAGGACCGCCTCGACTTCGGGCTCGTCGCCGACCGCGATCTGGTGCCCGACCTCTGGGATCTCGTCGACCTGCACATGGCCCAGATCGACGCACTGTTCGAGGCCACCGGCGCCGAACGTCCGGGTGCGCCGGCACCGAAGGCCGCCGCGAAGAAGCCGGCCGCCAAGCGCACGAAGTCGGCGGCCAAGAAGTCGGCGGCCAAGAAGTCGACCGCCAAGAAGTCGGCGGCCAAGAGGTCGCGGGCGAAACGCGCCGCGTCGTAGTCAGTCGCCGGTCGCGACCGGACGCTCCGGGTCGCTCGACCATTCGCTCCACGAACCCGGGTACAGCCGCGCCTGGTCGACGCCGACCAGTGACAGGACGAGGAGGTCGTGACACGCCGTGACCCCCGACCCGCAGTAGACGATCGGCGACTGGCCGACGCCGGCGAACCGCTGGACGAGGTCGGGGAGCGGGAGATGTGTGCCGTCGGGGCCGAGGTTGCCGCCGTGGAAGACGTTGACGGCTCCGGGAACGTGCCCGGCCCGTGGGTCGATCGGCTCGTGCTCGCCACGGAAGCGTTCGGGCGCCCGGGCGTCGATCACCGTGCCGCCGAACGCGATCGACTCGGCGACCCCGTCGGCGTCGACGATGCCGGTCCAGTCGGGCCGTGCCGGGTATTCGGTCGGTTCGACGGCCGGGACGTCGGTGGTGAGCTCGTGGCCCGTGGCGGTCCACGCCCCGATCCCGCCGTCGAGCACCGAGGCCTGTGAATGGCCGATCGACCGCAACATCCACCAGAGTCGGGCGGCGATCGCTCCGCCGGCGGCGTCGTAGGCGACGACGTGGGTGCCGGGGTCGACGCCGAGCCGGCCGAGCAGCGCGGTGAACTCGTCGACCGTCGGCAGCGGGTGGCGTCCGCCACCGTCGCCCCCGGCCAGTTCGGTGTGCAGGTCGACGAAGCGAGCGCCGGGCAGGTGACCCTCGTCGTACTCACGTCTGCCCTGGTCGTGATCGGTGAGGTAGAAGCGCACGTCGCACACGACGACCGGCGCGTCGCCGTCGAGGAGCGCCGCGAGTTCGGGAGCCGACACCAGCGTCATGGGCCGACCGTATCGCGCCACGCCGCACGGACCGGGCCGATGACCTTCCGCCCTGGTACCGCGAGGCCGATGGGCGCACCATGGGGTCATGACGATCCAGTCGGCACCCGAACAACGCCGGGCCGACGGCGACGAGCCGGTGGTGCCCGAGCCCCACGACGAGCTGCCCGATCATCTCGACCGAGGGATCGAGGTCCCCGAGGCCGACGCACTCGAGCAGGCGCTCGAGGTCGCGCTCGACGACGAGGACGACTGAGCCGCTCAGTCGGGGAGGGCGATGATCGCCTCGTGCTCGAGCGAGGCGATCGGTCGGCCGCGCAACGAGATCCGGAGATCGACGACGGCGCGTTCGCCGTGGCGTTCGAACCGGTCGACGACGGTCGCCGCGACGTCGACGGTGTCGCCGCGACGAGCGACACCGTGGTGCCTCACGATGCTGCGGGTGTGGATCCACGATCCGCGGACCAGGTCGGTCGAGAACACCCGGTTCGCGAGTGCCGGCCAGACCGCCGGGTGGATCAGGTCGCTGCCGTCGTAGATCGTGAGATCGTCGCCGGCGCGACTGCCGTAGTCGGGGCCGAACTCACCGTCGAGAACGAACTGTCGGTCGGCGAGCGGTTCGCCGTCGCGGAGCGGTGCCGCCGACCCGGAGTCGCGCCATGCCTCGATCGACGCGCGCGGGTTCTGTTCTTCGGTCGCGTCGACCGCCCGGACGGTCCACGTGTCGTCGGGGTTCGACGAAGGGATGCACTCGATCGTTCGGCCGGCGAACACCGGCGCTCGGAAGCGCATCGACGCGCCGCCTCGGGCGACCCAGTCGATGCCCCACGCCGCGACGAGCGGGTGGGTCAGATAGGCGTACGTGGTGACGCCGGCGACGAGTGCCGACGGGAACCCCGCCTCCCGGGCACCCTCGTCGGTGTGGATCCGGTTCGCCGCATGCTCGGCAAGATTCTGCGCCACGACCGCCCACCCCACCGGCTCCCCCATCCCCACCACCGTACGCGCCGGGTCAGGTGTCGGAGGTGACGCCGAGGAACGAGTTCGCTTCGGGTCAGGTGTCGGAGGTGACGCCGAGGAACGAGGCGTTACCGTCGATCACCTGACCCGGGGAACGTGTGGTCCGGTC
>JAGQSS010000930.1 GCA_020439405.1 Ilumatobacter sp.
CACGTCGACGTCGACCTGTGGGGAGTGGTAGCCCTCGAGGGCTCGCAGGTCGTCACGGACCGGGATCACGTGGGCCGAGGCTACCGACGGTGCGCGTGGCGACCCGCATGCGTTGGTCGGGCGCCGGGGTCGGGTGTCGCACCCGGCGTGCTCCTCGTCTGGCAAGGTGGTCGCCATGCCCTCCGGACCGGGACCCGACACGGCGCGCGCGTTCGCCGAGCTGAGCGTGATGATCGACGCCCTCGACGGCCTGCGGTCGCGGGCGGCGTCGCTCGCCGAGCCGTTCCTCGGCACCGAGCGCGAGGACGTGGTGACCGCGGTGCACGAGGCCGAGCGCTCGATCCTGATGGCGGTCCGGGCGATGCAGCGGGCGCTCAAGACGCTCGAACGCTGACCGGACGCCATCCGTCACGAGCGGGCACGAGGGGACCCGCATCGGTGAGCGTGCACTGCTGACCGGGCCCGAAAACGGGGACGACCCCTCGGGAAACCCGAGGGGTCATCAGACCCGTGAGCGGTCGAGCGGCGGATCTCGGACCGCACCAATCCAGGTGGCGGG
>JAGQSS010000931.1 GCA_020439405.1 Ilumatobacter sp.
CTCGATCCTCGTCGAAAAGGAGATCACCGAAACGATCGCGCGCGGCACACCGGCGGACACGAAGGATTTGCTGTCGAACAGCGGTGTGCTGTCGATCGTCGAGGTTGTGCAGGGTGCGACGACCTATGTCGCCGGCGACGATTATCTGCTGACGGCCGACCAGGTGGACTGGACGCCGGCCGGTGCCGAACCCGATGTCGCATCGTCCTATGACGTGACCTATCGCTATCTCGACGCGGTTGCCGCCGATGCGCTGACCGACACGTCAATCACGGTTTCCGGCGGTGTCGATGGCGGCCAGGTGCAGTTCCGCTACACGTTCAAGCTGCCGCGCGTCGACCGCATCTGCATCGACCAGAACGGGCAGATCGCCTATCTCAAGGGCATCTCCTCGCGCGAGCAGCCGCAGCCGCCGCGCACGCCGACGACGCTTCTGGCGCTGGCCGAGGTGCACAACGACTGGTTCGGCACGCCGGCGATCCTGAACAACGGCATCCGCGACATGACGTTCAAGGTCGCGTGGGACCTCTACAACACGGCGGTCGAACTCAAGGACTT
>JAGQSS010000932.1 GCA_020439405.1 Ilumatobacter sp.
CCTGGGCAACGGCCATGTCGTCCTCGCCGAAGGCGGGAGCGATATGGACGACGCCAGTGCCTTCGCCGAGCTCGATGAACGCGCCGCCGAGGACGACGAAGGCCTTCTCGGAAGTCGCGAAGAAGGGAAAGAGCGGCTCATAGCTCCGGCCGATCAGCTCACTCCCCTTGAGCAAGCCGACCTTCGACCAGCCTTCCAGCTCCTTGGCGTAGTGGGCTCGCGAGGAATCGGCAATGATCCAGTGCTCGCCGCCCTTCTCAAGGAGGGCGTAGTCGGCCTCCGGATGGACCGCCAGCGCGAGGTTCGACGGCAGCGTCCACGGCGTCGTCGTCCAGGCGAGCAACTTCGGCGCGATCGACTCGCCGTGCTTCGGATGGAGTTTGAACGTGACGGTAAGCGCCGGATCCTGGCGCGAGCGATAGGAATTGTCGAGCCGCGTCTCGAAATGGGAAAGCGGCGTCTGCGCCGCCCAGGAATAGGGGACGACCCGGTAGCCCTCATAGACCAGCCCCTTGTCCCAGAGCTGTTTGAAGGCCCACATGGTCGATTCCATGTAGG
>JAGQSS010000933.1 GCA_020439405.1 Ilumatobacter sp.
GTGAAGGCCACCTTCTCCGACACGTCGACCACCGGTGACTCCGGCTCGGCGTCGGCGTCGCGGCTCACGTTCATGGCCGGCAACTCGATCCTCGGCGCCGCCGAGGAGGCCGAGAAGGCCTGGCGGAACGGCGACCGGCCGGCGGTCGGGTTCTTCCGGTACGTGCCGCCGCCGACCGAGGCGCTCGATCCCGAGACCGGCGTCTGCCAGCCGAACTTCAGCTACGGGTACGTCGCCCAGGCGGTCGAACTCACCGTCGACCGCCGCACCGGCCACATCGTGGTCGACCGGGTGATCAGCACCCACGACGTCGGCAAGGCGATCAACCCCGAGCTGGTCATCGGCCAGATCGACGGCGGCCTCGCCCAGGCGCACGGCTACACGATGAGCGAACGGTTGCAGGTCGCCGATGGCCGGGTGCTCAACCCGCGCCTGTCGACGTACCTGATCCCCGGCATCGGCGACATGCCGACCCAGATCGACGCCGTGGTGCTCGAACTCGCCGACCCGCGCGGCCCGTGGGGCGCCCGCGGCATGGCCGAGATGCCGATGATGGC
>JAGQSS010000934.1 GCA_020439405.1 Ilumatobacter sp.
TCGCCGCGTCGGCCTTCGCGATCTACGGCATTGCCTGCGGCGTCGCGCCGGTGCGGCGTGCGATGTATTTCCATCCGATGGCGATTTCGGGTTTCGGCCTGCTGCTGGCGGGCCTGTCGGGCGTCCTGTCCTTCTTCCTCGACGTACCCTTCCTCACCGGGCTTTGGGCGACGCCCGAGTTCTTCGGCCTGTCGGTGGATCTGTCGACCCCGCTGTTCTTCGACATCGGCGTCTATCTCGTCGTCGTCGGCTCGATCACGTCGACCGCGCTGGCGCTCGAGGAAAGGGATCACGCCTGATGGAGACCGCGCTCGCAGTCCTGATCGCGGTGTTCTTCGCCGTGTCGATCTACCTGCTTCTGTCGAAGCACGTCATCCGCATCCTGCTCGGCGTTGCCATCCTCGGCAATGGCGTCAACCTTCTGATCTTCACCTCCGGCCGGCTGACGCGCGAGATCCCGCCGATCATTCCGGACGACCTGGCCGTGTCGGTCATCCCGACGGCGAATCCGCTGCCGCAGGCTCTCGTCCTGACGGCGATCGTCATCTCGTTCTC
>JAGQSS010000935.1 GCA_020439405.1 Ilumatobacter sp.
ATCCAGCGGTAGTCGTCCCACTCGGTCATGACGACCAGGGCCTGCGCGCCGTCGGCCGCGTCGAGCGCGTCCTTGTGGATGGTGACAGCGTCGGGGCCGACCGCGGCGATTCCGGTGGCGCGGCTCAGGTCCGTGCCCGGATCGACCGTCGGGTCGTGCGCGTGCACGTCCGCGCCGGCGGCGACCAGCTCGGCGATGACCGCCAGCGACGGCGACTCGCGCAGGTCGTCGGTGCCGGCCTTGAACGTGAGACCCCACACCGCGATCCGTGCACCCTCGAGCGGGCCGTCGAGCAGTCGTCGGACCTTGTCGACGACCCGGTGCTTCTGCTCGTCGTTGACCGCGATCGTCTCCCGAAGGAGCGTGAAGTCGTAGCCGGCATCACGGGCGATGGCGTCGAGAGCGCGGGTGTCCTTGGGGAAGCACGAGCCGCCCCAACCCGGGCCGGGACGCAGGAACTCGGCGCCGATGCGCTTGTCGTGACCGAGGCCCAGCACGACGTCGCCGATGTCGGCGCCGACCTCCTCGCAGATCGCCGCGATCGAGTTCACGAA
>JAGQSS010000936.1 GCA_020439405.1 Ilumatobacter sp.
CGTCGCGTCGCCGCACACGGTGCCGTCGTCCTCGAGGTGGAGGGACACCCGCGCCGCCTCGGCCGGCTCGAGCGACTCCACGGCCGTCTCCGCCAGGGCCGCCACCGAGACGAGCCCGTCTCCCCGGAGCGCGACGCCGGGAGACGCGAGGAGCAGCAGGTGGTCGACGAGCCGCCCGAGCTCCTCCACGCGGGCCACCGCGCGGCCGAGCGCGACGCCCTCGAGCGCGCCCGCCTCGTGGTCCTCGGCGAGCAGCTCGAGCTCCGTCCGGAGCTTGGTGAGCGGCGTGCGCAGCTCGTGCGCGGCGTCGGCCGCGAAGCGTCGCGAGCGCAGCAGCTCCACGTCCAGGCGGCTCAGCAACGCCGTGATCGCCTCCGCGAAGCCGTCGACCTCGCGCATCCCGGAGCGGGGGAGGGCGACGGAGTCCGCGGGGCTCGCGGCGTCGACGTGAGCGAGGGCGCCCTGGAGCTCGACCAGGGGTCGGAGCGACCAGCGCCCGACCCCGAACCCGGCGCCGATCGCCCCGAGCACGACGACGAGGAGCGCCACGACG
>JAGQSS010000937.1 GCA_020439405.1 Ilumatobacter sp.
CCGTGCTCGCGACAACGTCGGCGATCAGGTGGGTGGCGGCGTGGGTGAAGATGCAGACGCGACCGTCGGCACTCAGCTTCGCGAGGACCGCGTTCGGGAACACGCCGCCCGCCGTGTAGTTCACGTTCGACGCCTGTTCGGGGCGGGGCTCGTCGCACGGGTACACCGTGAGGTGGCCGGCCGCGTCGGGGAAGACGGCGGTCAGGTTCATGAACACGGCGGTGGCGCCGGGTGCGACGTCGCCACGACCGGCGATCTGCACCGGGAGGACGCCACCCGCGGTGAGGGCGACACCGGGCCGGCCGTTGCCGTCGAAGGTGGGTTCGCCGGGTCGGGTCTCGAGCATGCGGACCGGGGTGCTGGTCGTGAGGTCGGCGCCTGGCGCGACGTAGCCGTTGACGTCGATGACGAGATGGGTCGTGGCGTGGGTGAAGACGCACACGCTGCCGTCGGTGCCGAGCTTGGCCAGGACGGCGTTCGGGAACACCCCACCGGCGGTGTAGTTGACGTTCGAGGTCGTCTCGGGTCGGTCCTCCCCACACGGCCACACGG
>JAGQSS010000938.1 GCA_020439405.1 Ilumatobacter sp.
TAGCTCTCGTCGACGGCAGCGAGACCGGCCTGGAAGGACAGGAAGGACTCCTTCTCGAAGCCGAGGTCACAGCAGCCGATGAACACGGCGCTCTCGCCGCCGCTCTCCTGGAACAGCAGTCCGGTGGCGTAGCCGGCGCTGTAGTTGATCTCCGCACCGTCGTCGAGGCTCTGAGCCAAGCCGGGATCCTCGGCGTACCCCGCACCGCAGTTGCAGTACCAGAAGATGTCCGGATACTCCGCGATGAGATCGGGCAGGGGCTCGGCGATTTCCGACGCGCCCACGATGATGACGTCCACACCCTGCTGGGCGAGGTCGCCGATCGCGGTCGCCGCGTCGGCGGCCTGGATGTTGTCGACGACGATCGGCTCGGCGAAGCCGTTCTCGGCCGAGATCTCCTCGGCGGCCGTGACGACCGCCTCATAGTACGCGCCATCATCGCGCGGGCCCGCAGCCGCGATGCCGAACACCACCTGACCGTCGCCGTTGGTATCGAGGCTCATCGCGTCGCCACCATCGGTGCCCTCGGCACCGTCGTCATCGCCGGTCGTC
>JAGQSS010000939.1 GCA_020439405.1 Ilumatobacter sp.
TCCGCAGGATCGCGTCGCGGTCAAGCCGCACGCCTCGCCGATCTTCCACGCCATCCAGTATCTGCTCGGCAAGCAGACGCGCGAGAAGCTGGAGAACTTTCGCGGCTACAAAGGCGCACAGAGCTATCCTTCGCGCACGAAAGATACCGACGATGTCGATTTCTCGACCGGATCGGTCGGTCTCGGCGTGGCGCAGACTTTGTTCTCGTCGCTGACGCAGGATTACGTGAAAGCGCATGGCTGGGCGAAGGATCGCCCGGAAGGACGTATGGTCGCGCTGGTCGGCGACGCCGAACTCGACGAAGGCAATATCTTCGAGTCGCTGCTCGACGGCTGGAAACAGAACCTGCGCAATTGCTGGTGGATCGTCGACTATAACCGGCAAAGCCTCGACGCCGTCGTGCGCGAGGGCTTGTGGGAACGTTATGAGCAACTGTTCAAGAATTTCGGCTGGGACGTCGTCATCGTCAAATACGGATCGTTGCAGCAGGCCGCCTTCAAGGAGCCGGGCGGCGACCGGCTGAAGCAATGGATCGACACCTGTCCGAACCA
>JAGQSS010000093.1 GCA_020439405.1 Ilumatobacter sp.
GACGGCGAACGGACCGACGACCTCGAGTCGTTCCACATCGGCCGTCTGGCCGTCGCGGACGAAACCGCCGAGCCGATCGTCATCGACTGGCGGGCGCCGGTCGCCGAACCCTTCTACCGGGCGACGGGTCGCGAGCCGATGGGCCTCGCCCGTCGTCGCCACTTCGCCGTCGAGGGACGCAAGTTGCTCGGCATCGAGGACGAACTCTTCGGCGACGGTCACCTCGGTCTCGGCCACGACGACGGGCTCGCCGAGTCGGCCGGCGGCACATCGAACCTGCGTGGCTACAGCACGCTGATCGCCTCGCTCGAACGCGGCCGCACGGGCACGCTCGGCGACATCGTGGCCACCATCCAGGGCGAGCAGGACGAGATCATCCGCTCGCCGCAGGCCGGTGTGCTCGTGGTCCAGGGTGGCCCCGGCACGGGCAAGACGGTCGTCGCGCTGCATCGCGCCGCGTACCTGCTGTACACGCACCGGTTCCCGCTCGAAGACCAAGGCGTCCTCGTGATCGGCCCGAACCGGGTCTTCCTGAAGTACATCGAGCAGGTCCTCCCGAGCCTCGGTGAGGCCGGCATCGACCAGGTGACGCTCGCCGACCTCGTCCCGGGCGTCCGGTTCGCGACCCGCGACGAATCGCACGACAGCCCGCTCGCCGAGAAGGTCAAGGGCGACGCTCGGATGAGCGACGTCATCGACCACGCCGTGAACGACCGCGAGCGACCGTTGCGCGACGACCTCGTCGTCCCCTTCGGATCGGGATACGTGCGGCTCGCCGCCGCCGAGTCGGCGCGCATCGTCAAGAACGCCCGCCGCCGGTTCCGCCGGCACAACGCAGCGCGACGCTGGGTCGAGGGCGAGTTCTTCGCCGCTCTCGCCGACTCGTTCCACGGCGAGGTCTCACCACGACAGGTCCGTGGCGAGGTCCGATCGCTGCCCGAGGTGCGCGAGGCGCTCGATCGCATGTGGCCGGTGCTGACGCCGGCCCAGTTGCTCCACGACCTGTTCGGGTCGATGGCGCTGCTCCGGCTCGCCGCCGCCGACGTGCTCGAGGAGCGCGAGTACAAGGCCCTGCACCGCCAGCGCAGTGAGCACGTCGACGACGTCCGCTGGACCCCGGCCGACATCGCCCTGCTCGACGACGCCCGCGAGGTGCTCGGCCCGAAGCCCGGCAAGGGCGGCAAGATCGACGAGTCCGACGAGATCCGTACCTTCGGCCACATCGTGATCGACGAGGTGCAAGATCTCACCCCGATGCAGCTCAAGATGGCCACGCGTCGCTCGCTCAACGGCTCGATGACCGTCGTCGGCGACATCGCGCAGGCCACCGGTGCCCTGGCGCCGTCAGAGTGGGGCGACGTGCTCGCGCATTTGCCCGATCGCAAGCCGCCGCGCGTGATCGGGCTGTCGGTCGGGTACCGCATCCCGTCGCAGATCATGACGCTCGCCAACCGCGTGATGGAGGCCGCTACGCCGGGACTGCGGGCGCCGGAGTCCGTGCGTGTCGGCGACGCCGAACCCCGGATCTCCCGGGTGTCCGATCTCGGACGTGGCGTGATCGACGAGGTCGAGCGGCTGCGTGCCGAACTGCCGAAGGCGTCGGTCGCCATCGTCGCTCCCGACGAACTGTGCGACGACGTGTCCGAGGCGCTCGTGGCAGCGGGCCATCCGCACGGTCGTGCGGCGACGGCGGGGCTCGACCAGCTGCTCACGGTGGTCCCCGTCAGCGTCGTGAAGGGCCTCGAGCTCGACGCCGTCGTCGTGGTCGAACCGAGCCGCATCGCACGCGGTCAGGAACACGGCATGCGGGCGCTGTACGTGGCCCTCACCCGCCCGACCCAACGCCTCTCGATCGTCCACACCGACGACCTCCCGGCCCCCCTTCGATAGGGGTCGGAAGGGGTCAGGCACCTTCTGGCACGCAGGTCAGGGTTATCGGGGCGTCGGAAGGGGTCAGGCACCTTCTGGCACGCAGGTCAGGGTCATCGGGGCGTCGACGCCAGAAGGTGCCTGACCCCTTCCGGTCAGCCTCAGGCGACGAGGATGCGTTCGCTGGCGAAGGAGCCGACGCCGACGATGCCCTGACCGTCGATGTCGACCGTCAGCGTGCCGTCGGGCGACGCCGCCGTGACGACACCCGAGCTGCCGGGCCGCAACGACGACTGCTCGAGGAACTCGAGCAGACCAGGCGTGAACTCGAGTTCTTCCGGGATCCGCTTGACGGTGAAGCGTTCGCCGACCGGGTGATCGGACAGCGCGACCAGGTCGAGCTCGACGTAGTCGCTGCCCGGGATCGGGTTGCCGTGCGGGCACGTGGTGGGCTCGCCGAGCAGGCGGTTCATCGCCGTCTCGACGCTGTCGCTGATCACGTGCTCCCACTTGCCGGCCTCGTGATGGGCCTCGGCCCACGACAACTGCAGGACGTCGGTCAGGAATCGCTCGGCGAGACGATGGCGCCGCACGACGCGCTGGGCGAGTTCGAGGCCCGACGCGGTGAGGGCGATCTTGCCGTCGTTCGTGATCAGGCCCTCCGCTTCGAGGCGCCGGATCATCTCACTGACTGCGGGACGGCTGACCTGGAGTCGGTCGGCGATCCGCGCCTGGATGACGTCGAGGTCGTCCTCGGCCAGTTCGAAGATGCACTCGCAGTACTCCTCGAACGCCGGGTGGTGCTCACCAGCCGCAGGCATGGGTTCAGTGTAGGTCGGGCTCAGCCGAAGGCGGCGAGGCGCTCGGCGAGTTCGATCCGGTAGGCCTCGGCCCGGCGCAGTTTGATGTCTTCGTAGCCACGCACCTGGTCGGGGAGCGACGCGATCGCGACCGCCTCGTCGAGATTGTCGGCCGTCAGCTTCGACGTGACGGCGTCGAGCGCCGATTCGAACTCGGGGATCATCGCCCGTTCGAGTTTGCGCACCTCGGCGTACCCGAACGGGTCGAGCTTCGTGCCGCGCAACCGCTTCATCGCCCGCAGGGCCTTGAACGACGGCTCGCCGATCTTGTCGAACTTCAGCTTGCGCTGCATGCCCATCGCCCGCAGCATCGGCGGGTGCAGGTGGTAGGTGACGTCGGTGTCGGGCCCGCCGACGGCCCGGTAACGGGCCTGCGACTCGTCGAGCAGCGCCAGGCGGGCGACCTCGTACTCGTCCTTGTAGGCCATCAGCTTGTGCAGATGTCGGGCGGCGGCCTCGGTCAGTGCGACCGAACCGTCGGCGACGCGTGTCTCGGCGGCACGAACGCGGGCGACGCGCTCGCGGAACCGGCGGGCGTCGCCGCGGCCGCCCCAGTCGGCGAGGTCGTCGGCGAGCCGGTCGATCAGCTGGTCGGTCGTCTCGACCCGCGGTGCGGTGATCCCCGCGAGCCCTTCGACGGCGTCGGGGTCGACGACCCACTGACGGCCGTACCTGAACGAGGCGATGTTGGTCGCCACGGCGACCCCGTTCAGCTCGATCGCCCGCTCGAGTTGCTCCGCGGCGATCGGCAGGGCGCCGAGCTGGGTCGCGACACCGAGGACGAACACGTTGGCGGTCGCCGTACTCCCGAACAGCCCGGCCGTGACGGCGCCGGCGTCGACGTAGCGGTTGTGCTCGGCGCGAGACGACTGGTCGATCCGACGTCGGAGGACGTCGAACGACGGAAACGGCTTGTCGCCGGGAGCGACGACCATCTCGCCGGTCGGGACGGCGTCGATCGAGCCGATGACGACCGTTCGGTCGGGCCCCGCACCCTCGAGGTGCTTGTCTCCGGCGCCGGCCAGCAGGTCGAACGCCAGATAGCAGTCGACGCCGCCGGGGACGACGTGGTTCGACGGTGCGGGCGCGTGCTTCGACATGCGGACGTCACTCGTGACCGGGCCGGCCTTCTGCGACAACCCGGTCTGGTCGAGCCCACGGACGTGGAAGCCGTCGAGCATGGCTGCGGTGCCGATGATCTGGCTGACGGTGACGACGCCGGTGCCACCGATGCCCGACAGTCGCACCGCGAACTCGTCGGGGTCGACGAGCCACGTCGGGGTCGCGAACTCGCTCGGCGGGTCGGGGATCTCCCGCTGCTCGGCCCGGGCGTCCGGATCGACCGACACGGTGGCGAACGCAGGGCAGTCACCCTCGAGGCAGGTCATGTCGAAGTTGCAGCTCGTCTGGTGGATGGCGGTCTTGCGGCCGTACGGCGTGTCGATCGGCTGGACCGACAGGCAGTTCGACTTGTCGCCGCAGTCGCCGCACCCTTCGCAGATCCGTTCGTTGATCACGACCCGGAACCCGGGCTTGGCGATCAGCCCGCGACTGCGGGCCCGACGCTTCTCGGCGGCACAACCCTGGTCGTGGATGAGGATCGTCGTGCCCTTCGTGGCGGCGAGCGTCGACTGGGCCTCGGTGAACCGTTCGCGGTTCCATACCTCGACGCCGTCGGGGAACGAGACACCGTCGAAGCGCTCGGGCGCGTCGGAGGTGACGATGATCCGTCGGACGCCTTCGGCCATCAGCATCGTGGCGATCTCGGGCACGTCGACGGCGCCGGCCGCGTCCTGGCCGCCGGTCATCGCGACCGTGCCGTTGTGGAGCAACTTGTAGGTGATGTCGGTGCCCGCCGCGACCGACGCCCGGATCGCGAGCGAGCCGGAGTGGAAGAACGTGCCGTCGCCGAGGTTCTGGATCAGGTGGTCGCGCTCGACGAACGGCTGCATGCCGATCCACTGGGCGCCCTCGTTGCCCATGCACGTGAGCCCGACCATGTCGCCGACGCGTTCGGGGTCCATCAGGGCGATCATCCCGTGGCAGCCGATGCCGCCGCCGACGAGGGTGCCGGGCTCGTTGCGGGTGCTGCGGTTGTGCGGGCAACCCGAGCAGTAGAACGGTGCCCGTTGGACCGTGAGCGGGATGAGGTCGCGCTGGCGCGGCGGTTCGGGTTCGGGGGCGAGCCGATCGGCGATCCGCTTCGCGAGGTGATGACGCAGCGCCGGCACGATCGTGCTGGCGTCGAGCATGCCGTTGTACGGCAGCAGCGAGCGGCCTTCCTCGTCGAGCTTGCCCCAGACGCGTGGGCGGTCGGCGACGTCGTACAGAGCGTCGCGGACGAGGAGTTCGAGGGTCGGGTTCTTCTCCTCGACGACGATCACGTCGCTCAGCCCCTGGGCGAAGCGCCGAACGTCGTGACGGTCGAGGGGGAGCGGCATGAGGAGCTGCGCGAGTCGGATCCCGGCGGCGCGCAGATCGTCGTCGGTCTCGAGGCCGAGCAGGCGGAGTGCTTCACGCAACTCGTGGTAGGTCTGCCCCGACGCGGCGATCCCGACCCAGTCGTCGCCCGAGTACACCGTCGCCCGGTTGAGACGGTTGACCACCGCGTACTCGCGGGCGATCTGGGTGCGGATCTCGTGGAACTCCTGCTCGATGTCGAGCGTGTAGGGGGTGAGGAGCCGACCGGTCGGCCGAGGGACGTAGGGCTTCCCGTCGACCTCCCACTCGGGGATGACGGGCTGGACCCGCTCGGGGTGCACGTCGATCGTGCCGGTGCCGTCGGCGACGGCGGTCACGATCTTGAGCCCGGCCCAGATGCCCGAGGCACGCGACACGGCGACCGCGTGGCGGCTGAGGTCGAGCGCCTCCTGCGCGTCGCCGGGGTACAGCACCGGCATGTGGAGGTCGTGCAGGGTCGCATCGCTCGACGTCGGCAGCGTGGACGACTTCGCGTTCGGGTCGTCGCCGACCACGGCGACGACACCGCCGTGCGGCGCCGCGCCGGCGAACACGCCGTGCCGGATCGCATCACCGGCGCGGTCGAGTCCGGGGGCCTTGCCGTACCAGATGCCGAGGACGCCGTCGTACTTGCAGTCGTCGAGCGTCACGGCGAGCTGGCTGCCCATGACGGCCGTCGCACCGAGTTCTTCGTTGACGCCACGCTGGTTGACGATCGGCAAGTCGGGCATCGCCCGGATCGCCCGGTCGACCTCGTCGCCGTACGCGCCGACGGGTGACCCCTGATAGCCGCTGATGAAGGCGGCGGTGTTGAGGCCCGCGGCGCGGTCGATCAGCAGCTGATCGAGCGGCAGCCGTGCGATCGCCTGCAGGCCCGAGACGAACACTCGGCCGTCCTGGCGTCGGTAGCGGTCGGCGAGCTCGTAGGTGGACACGTCCGGTCGTGCGGTATCGGTCACCCCCTCATACTGCCCCAACTCGACGGTCGCGTCATTCGCGCCTTCCTGCATGGCCCCCCGATCGCTGTGCGAAACTCCTCCTCGTGATCGTCGTCGTCGGAGAAGCACTGATCGACCTGGTGATTTCCCCGACCGGCGAGGTCGAAACATCGCGTGGTGGTGCGCCGTACAACACGGCGCGGGGGTGCGGCCGGCTCGGCGCCGCCGTGATGTTCGCCGGTCCACTCTCGACCGATCGGTTCGGGTCGATGCTGCGGGCGCAGCTCGAGGACGACTCGGTCGACGTGGCGCACGCCCCACTCGTCGATCGACCGACGACGCTCGCCGCCGCCGAACTCGACGACGGCGGTGCTGCCTCGTACCGCTTCTACATCAGCGACACGTCGGCGCCGTCGCTCGATGCGGTCCCCGACCTGTCGGGCGACGTGCTGTTCACCGGTGGTCTCGGCCTCGTGCTCGAACCGCTGGCCGACACCGTCGCGTCGATGGTCGAGCAGTGGGACGGCGTGGTGATGGTCGACGTCAACTGCCGGCCTCTGGTCGTGCCCGATCGCGATCGGTACGTCGACCGGGTCCGTCGCGTGCTCGCCGGTGCCGACGTGGTCAAGGTGAGCGACGACGACCTCGACTATCTCGTGCCCGGCGCGGCCCCGCTCGACGCCGCGCGTGGGCTCCTCGGTCGAGGCCCGAAGGTGGTCCTGCTCACCGCCGGCGCGCAGGGGGCGCACGTGCTCACGTCGTCGGGCGAACGGGCCGTGCCTGCCGAGCGGGTCGACGTGGTCGACACCGTCGGGGCGGGTGACTCGTTCGGCGCCGGGTTCCTGGTGAGGTGGACGGAAAGTGGCGACCTGCGTGCCTTCGACGACCTCGATCGGCTCGCCGACGCGGCGTCGTTCGGTGCCCGGGTCGCCGCGATCGTGTGTGGCCGTCGTGGCGCCGATCCGCCCCGCCGACACGAGGTCGACTGACCGGGTCAGGCGATGCGTTCGGTCGGCAGGAGATCGAGGATGAACTCGGTGCGGCCCTGACCGACGTCGATCACGACACAGCCCAGTTCCTCGCCGACCCGACGAGCGGCGCTCGTCCGGCGGCTGGTGCGCATCACGATGCGGGTGTAGTGCAGCTGTCGGGCACGTGTCGCCATCGCCCGGCCCAGTTCGGTGCCCAGCCCGTCGCCCCGGTACTCGGGGGCCACGGCCAGGAAGAGCTCGCCGGCGCCGTCGATGCGGGCCAGTCCGACGATCCGCTCGTCGACGAACAGGGCCATCCGGAAGCCGCCGCGCTCGCGCAGCGCAGCGATCAGCGGACGGGACGGCTTCGGGCGGGTGTTCGCCGTCGGCCCGAAGAAGCGCTGCTCGAGTTGCAGTCGGGTCAGGAACTCGTCGATGTCGCCCGCCAGCGAGGGGTGGTCAGCCGCCACGATCAGGGCCTCGGTGGAGGTGTGCTCGTCGTGCATGGGGTCGATCATGGCCGAGCGACTTGAACGGCACCCGTCCGGCCTGTGAACCCTGTGTTTCCGGTCGCCACCGGTTGTGGCGGGTGATCGGCGCGTCGCATCGGCCGATCGGCTGGGATCTGCACTCGTCGTGTCGATCCCGGTAACAGCGTCACACCAGGTAGTGACGGACGGCGAGGCGCTCGGCGCTGTCGTCGCCCGGCACCGGGAGTTGGCAGTTCACCCGCAGATTCGGCCACTCGAGCGGGGCGAGCTGTTGGTACTCGAACGTGAGGAGTCCGGCCGCCGGATGCCGGAATCGGCGGATCCGGGTCTCGAATCCCGACACGTCGTGCTCGCGCCACCAGGCCGAGAACTCGTCGCTCTCGTCGCGGAGTTGCTCGACGAGCGCCGCGAACTGGGGGTCGCCGCGCAGGGTCGAGGTGCCGGCCCGGAACTCGGCGAGGGCCTGTCGGGCGTGGATGTCCCAGTCGACGATCAGGTCGCGTGTCGAGGGGTCGGCGAACAGCACCCACAACAGGTTGCGGCGCGGGCTGTCGAGTTCGACGATGCGGGGGTACAGGCGGGCTTGCGCCGAATTCCAGGCGAGGAACTCCCAGCGGGGACCGAGCACGTAGGCGGGTGCCGGGTCGAGCGCCTCGATCAGCCGGACGAGCGCGGTCGGTGCCTCCTGCGGTGCCTCGACCGGCGCCGGCGAGGGTTGTGCGAGCGCCAGCAGGTGCTCGATGCCGGCGTCGTCGAGCCGGAGTGCCCGACCGATCGCGGCGAGGACGTCGTCGGACGCGTTGATCCGGCGGCCCTGTTCGAGCCACGTGTACCAGGTGAGCGACACACCCGCGAGCATCGCCACCTCTTCGCGGCGCAATCCCGGCGTGCGTCGGCGGGAAGCACCCCGGGGGAGTCCAACCTGTTCCGGCGCGACCGCGTCACGACGGGCGCGCAGGAACTCGGCGAGTTCGCTGCGGTGGTCGGTCGTCGAGCTCATCCGACCCAGTCGAGCACATCGCGCGCCCCGGAACCAGGTACGACCCCCACCACCGGACGACGTCACGCACCCCAGATGGGGTCAGGCACCTTCTGGCCCTCGACGCCCTGCGACCCTCGACCTTGCCGGCCAGAAGGTGCCTGACCCCATCTGAACATCTGAATGCCAGAAGGTGCCTGACCCCATCTGGTCAGGGGCCGCGGAAGGGGCGACAGGGTTGGCCGCGGAGCGAGCCGCATGCCGGCGCGGGGTCAGGGGCATCGATGCCGTCGACGACCAGGAGGACGAGGCGCGACGGGGTGACGTCGTCGTGGCCGATCGTCACCTGCTCGCCCTGGGCGATCGTGTCGAAGGCCCACACCGCACGGTTGCCGCCCGGCGCGTCGACGATCAGCCGGATCCGGGAGCCCTCGCGGAACACGTGGGCGAACGGCAGGACCTCCACCCGCACGAGGGCGTACTCCCCGTCGGGGAGGAGCGCAGCGTCGGATTCGGAATGCGTGGCGACCGGTCGGAGTTCGGTCGACGCCGCTTCGTCGAGCACCCGATGCGACGCCCGCAGCCAGCCGCTCTGCACGTACATCTCCTGCCCGTCGGGTCGGACCTCGGTCAGGGTGACCTCGACATCGGTGTCGCCCAGGTTCGACTGGAGGTACAGATCGACCGAGCCCGACCCGACGACGGCGACGTCGTCCGGCAACGGTGCCGTCAGCCACGATCCGTACGTGCCGGGGCCGGCCTCCTGCCAGTCGTACTCGACGTCGACCGACCACACGCCCGAACTCGACCCGTCGTAGAAGGTCTGCGGGATCGCCTCGGGCAACGCGAGGTAGGTGGTCGACGCCGGGTCAGCGGTGCCCGGTTCGGCCGGCAGGTCGGCCAACACACCACCGGCGACACCGTCGCGAGCGAGATACCAGGAACGGGCGGTTGCCTCCGGAACCGGCCACGCGTCGAACCCCGCCGTGTAGCGGGGGAGCGGTGTCCGTGGCGGCGCGCCGTCGGCTGCGCCCTCCTCGAACAGCACCTCGATCGGCGGCTCGGCCTCGAACGCGGCGAGGGCGTCGTCGTAGGTCATGCCGGCGAACCGGTCGTCGGGTGGCAGCGTCACCGCCGAGGTGCCGAAGATGCCCTCGGCGAGCAGCGGCGCCACGGTGCGTGCCCCGGCCAGCGACGGCGTGCGTCGTGCGACGTAGAGATCGAGGAACTCCACGAGACGTGGGAAGACGGCCGGGCCGATCGACTCGGTGTGCAGGCCGTTGGTCAGCGACGCGTAGACGTGCTCGGTGCCCGTGAATCGGTCGAGCATCGTGGCGAAGTGGCCGCCGGTCTGCTCGTCCTGCCACGCGCCGGCGACGAAGGTCGGGACGGTGATCTCGTCGACGAACAGGCGGGGTGCGACCTCGCCCATCGTCGCCGCCGACCAGAACTCGTTCTCGACGATCAGCGCCCGCTGGTCGGCGTTCTGCAGACGGAGCAGTTGGTTGTCGGCACACGTGGCGTCGCCCGCGGCGATCCGGTCGACCGTCCACGCCTGGCCCTCAGGGGCGGCGTCGGCGGATCGTTCGTCGCTCCACGGCACGGCGAAGCCGATGTTCAGGATGCCGCCGGGATACAGCGTCGAGGAGTAGGTGTCGGCGATGACGCTGAACGGTGTGATCGCCGTCAGGCTCGGCGGTTGCGTCCGCGCCACGAAGAGTTGGCTGATGCCCGGGTACGACACGCCGACCATGCCGACGCGGTGGTCGAGCACCCACGGTTGTGCTGCGACGACCTCGATCGCGTCGTACCCGTCGGTGCTCTGCGCGTACTCGAAGTAGCGGAACGATCCGCCGGAGCAGCCGGTGCCGCGCATGTTGACGCCCACGTACGCATAGCCGAGTGCGTTGAACAGGTCGGGGAACCCGGACGAGTCGGGGTCGCTCGGGGTGTAGCCGGAGTACTCGACGACCGTCGGGTACGGACCGTCCTCCTCGGGGCCGGGCAGCCACACGCTCGCCGACAGGGTGGTGCCGTCGCGTGCCGTGACGTAGCCGAGCCCGTCGGTCGGCAGTCGCTGTTCGGCGTAGAACGCGGGCATCGGCGTGTCGCTGCGCGCGATCACCTCGACCTCCGTCGACACGGTGGCGGCGCCGGGTTCGCGCACCCGGACGATCGACCCTCCGGCGACGTCGCGGAAGATCAGGGCACCGTTGGCGTCGGACGTCCCGGTCGCGACGACGCCGAGGTCGCGGTCGACGAGGGCGAGCTCGACGCCGACGTCGGCGTTGCGCACGGTGACCTGCTCGACGCCGGGCGACACCGAGAACGACGCCACACCGTCGGGCATCGTCGTGGGTGGAGCGATGGGCGTCGTCGTCGGCGACGAGGTCGCGTCGTCGGTTGCAGCGTCGGTCGCGATCGTCGATCCGGTCGCCGACGGGACGGTGGTCGTCGTGGCGATGATCGGTTCGGGCTGTGGACCGGTGTCGGTCGGCGTGCTCGTGACGTCGCCGCCGGTGCAGGCGGCCGCGGCGAGGGCGAGAGTGAGCACGATCGCGGTATACCGCATGGTCCACCATCTTGGCCGCCCGGTACGGTTGGTGCCGTGGCAGAACTCGAAGTCCTGGTCGACGACGTGCGGCGTCTGGTGGAGGTGGAGTCGCCATCGCTCGACGTGGCCGCGTGCACGGCATCGGCACAGGTGCTCGCCCAGCTGATCGAGGAGCGGACCGGGAGAGCCGCGACGCTCGTCGACAGCCCCGCCGGACCGCACGTCCACTGGTCGGGCGGTGGACGGCCGAACGTGCTGATCCTCGGACACCACGACACGGTCTTCCCGCTCGGCGCGCTGGCCGACCGGCCGTTCCGTCATGCCGACGGCAAGCTGACAGGCCCCGGGGTGTTCGACATGAAGGCGGGGATCGTCCAGGCGATCCACGCCGTCGCGGCCCTCGACGACGCGTCCGGCGTCGAGATGCTGTTCACCGCCGACGAGGAGGTCGGCTCGACCGAGTCGCGTGGCCTCCTCGAAGAACGTGCCCTGGCGTGCGGCAACGTACTCGTGCTCGAGCCGAGCG
>JAGQSS010000940.1 GCA_020439405.1 Ilumatobacter sp.
GACCCGTACCCGGTGCTCGTCGGCACGGCGACGAGCGGCGTGTCGACCAGTCCGGCGACGGCCGTCGGCAGGGCGCCCTCCATGCCGGCCACGACGATCAACACGTCGAGTGCAGCGAGGTCGTCGGCTCGGTCGAGCAGCCGATGGACACCGGCGACGCCGACGTCGTCGATCCGGCTGACGGCGTGCCCCAAGGCCACCAGCGTGACGGCGGCCTCGTCCGCCACGACGTGGTCGGCCGTCCCCGCCGTGACGACGCCGGCCCGGCGACCGCCCGGCGCGACCGGGTTCCAGACCGAGGTCCGTCCGAGGACGTGCGCGCCGGGCACGTCGGCCAACGCCGCCTGGTGATCGGGATCGCATCGGGTGGCGATCACCGGGGCCACGCCACGTTCGACGAGTTCGAGCACGATCTCGCGGACGTGGGTCGGCGTCTTGCCGGGCGAGTAGACGGCCTCGGGCACGCCCGTCCGGCGTCCTCGATCGATGTCGAGGACCCAGGGGCGCGCGTCCGGGGTGGTGTCGGACGACGGGGGAGTCACAGGCGGCCG
>JAGQSS010000941.1 GCA_020439405.1 Ilumatobacter sp.
ACGAACAGCGCCCCGGCGAGGCCGGCGGTGAACGCTGCGGCGGCGTAGGCCACGGACTTGACCAGCGCCGGGTCGTAGCCGAGGAAGCGCACGCGCTCCTCCTGGTCGCGCACCGCCACGAGCAGCTCGCCGAACCGGGGGTGCTGGCGGTGCCAGCCGAACACCGTCGGGTGGCCGACGTCGACGGGCCGCGACGTGGTCGCACCGTGGAGCGGCAGGCACGCACGACGCGCGGCGACGAGGTGGCGGATGCCGTCCCACAGCCGCTGCTCGGGGCTGCCGACGACGGTGCGACGCGCGGCGACCGCGTCGTCGAAGACCGGGCGGTGGCACCACCGGCTGTCGGCCTGGCGGAGCGGGTCGTCGAGGTACGTCTGGTCGTCGAGCATGCACAGCTCGTCGCCCATGTAGATGATCGGGATGCCGCCGTAGCCGAACGCGATCGAGTAGAGCATCAGCATCCGCTCGATGCCGGCGTCGAGGTCGGCGGCGTCACCCGACTCGATGGCCGCGGCGACGCCGGCGAGCGTCGAGGCCATGCCCGACGTCC
>JAGQSS010000942.1 GCA_020439405.1 Ilumatobacter sp.
TTGATCGAATTGTAGCCACCGGCGGAGATGATGCGGTCGAAGGCACTGCGATCAACAACGAGATCGCGGAGGACGGGGAAGGCCTTGGCCCGCCAGGGTTCGATGACGATGGTGTCGCCGTCCTTGAAGCGACGCATGTGCAACTGGCAGGTAGTGGTTTCGCGTTCCGGTCCGTGAGCCTGACCGTTGATCATCAGGCTGCAGATGCCGCAGATTCCTTCGCGGCAGTCATGGTCGAAGGCGACGGGTTCCTCGCCGCGCGTGATGAGCTGCTCGTTGAGGATGTCGAGCATTTCGAGGAACGACATTTCGGTGGAAATGTTGTTGAGGGTGTAAGTCTGAAAGGTTCCCTGGGAATTGGTAGAGGGTTGCCGCCAGACTTTGAGCGTCAGATTGAGGTGGCCGCTCATGTTTCAAAACTCCCCGTATGCTGTTGACCGGATCGACGAGAAAATCGGGCGAGCCGGAGGTGTTGTGGAATCTGGGTTTTCGCGAAGTTGTTAACTGGATTACTTGTAACTGCGTTGGGTCAGGTGAACTTCCTCGAAGG
>JAGQSS010000943.1 GCA_020439405.1 Ilumatobacter sp.
CGGCTCCAGCGGGCCGCGGCCTCGCCGAAGAGCAGACCCTGGAGCGGCATCGGCAACGGGTCCGGCGCATCCTCGCGTTCCCAGGCGGCCACCCACGCGCTGCGGAACTGACGGGCGGGCTTGCCCGTCATCGAACGGGATCGGATGAAGTCACGGGATGTGGCGCCGAGGAGGTTCTCGGTGACCTCGGGCTGCATGTCGGCCTCGGCGGCGAGCAGCCACATCGAGCCGGTCCAGACGCCCTGGGCGCCGAGCGCCATCGCGGCCGCCATCTGGCGGCCGTCCGCGATGCCGCCTGCGGCGAGCACCGGCACGTCCGGGCCGACGGCATCGACGACCTGGGGCACGAGCACCATCGTGGAGATCTCACCGCAGTGTCCGCCCGCCTCGGTGCCCTGGGCGACGATGACGTCGGTGCCGATGGCGACCTGGCGTTCGGCGTGCTGCTGGGAGCCGACGAGGCCTCCGACGAGAACACCGTGCTCCTTGCACTGGTCGACGACGTACTTCGGAGGCGGACCCAGCGCGTTGACGACCATCTTGACCCCTG
>JAGQSS010000944.1 GCA_020439405.1 Ilumatobacter sp.
GGGTCAGCGTGGAAGCGAGTTTCTTCAAGAAGCTGAGCGCCCACGAAAACCTGCTCTACGGTTCAAAGCTTTACGGACTCACGAGTTCCGAAGCCAATCCGCGCATCCGGGAGATTCTGGAAGGGATCGGCTTTCGTATGAAGCGCGCGAACGAGCCGATGGAGAACCTCTCCCGCGGTATGCAGCAGAAGATCGCCCTCGCGCGGGCTCTGTTGACCAGTCCGATGTTGCTGCTGCTCGACGAACCGACGACCGGGCTCGATCCGCGCAGCAAAAAGGATGTGCAGTCGGTGATCTGGGACATTCGCCGCACGCACGATGCGTCGATCCTGCTCTGCACCCATGACATGGGTGAGGCGGAGGAACTCTGCGATCGCATCGGCATCATGGTCGATGGCGAGCTGATCGCGCTTGATACCGCCGACGGATTGAAGCGCACCTATCGGGGTGGGGCGAAGGCGCCCACGCTCGAAGATGTATTCATGGCCGCCACCGGCAAGTCGCTCGAAGACGCCGATGCGGATGAAGACGAAGAGAAGAAAAAGGAAA
>JAGQSS010000945.1 GCA_020439405.1 Ilumatobacter sp.
TTTTGCAGAATTTTTCTTCGCTGCCGGGCGCAGGAGGGTAAGCGGGTTCTGGGGATGCGCCCGCGCTGACGCGGGCGATCCGGCGCTCCACCGTTTGACCGCCGGGCCTTCCCGCCGAATCCTGCGGCGTGCCCCGCATCCCCGAAGAGACGATCCAAGAAATCCTCGCCGCGATTGACATCGTGGACGTGGTGGGCGGGTATATCCCGCTGAAGCGGGCGGGCACCGCCTACAAAGCGCTGTGCCCGTTCCACACCGAGAAGACGCCGTCGTTCACCGTGAACCCGGCGCGCAATACGTTCCACTGCTTCGGCTGCGGGGCGGGCGGCACGGCGATCCGGTTCGTCATGGACTATGAAAACTTGCCGTTCGGCGAAGCGGTGCGCAAGCTGGCCGACCGCGCCGGGGTCACGATCCGGGAGGAGGAATACAGCGCGGAGGAAGAATCGAAGCGCGCGCTGCGCAGCCGCTTGATCCAGGCGCACCAGGCGGCGGCGGAGTGGTTCCACGACCTGCTCCTCAATTCGCCGGCCGCCAAGGGCGCGCGCG
>JAGQSS010000946.1 GCA_020439405.1 Ilumatobacter sp.
CGACAGCGTGAGCAGCGGATCGCTCGCCTTGCCGGCGAGCCCCACCGAGGCGATGGCTGCGTCCACCCGATCGCGGTCCTCGGAGCGGAGCCGGCGCAGCAGGTGGCGCGACGAGACGAGCCCGGCGGTCACCACCTCGCGCACCGTGGAGGGGATCCCGCCCACCACCGTGTTGCGCTGGGGGACGTAGCCCAGGCGGTCCCAGGCCGAGAAGCGGCTCCGATCGGTGCCGAACACCTCGACGGTGCCCGCCTGCACCGTGGCGAGGCCGAAGATCGAGCGGATGAGGGTCGACTTGCCCGAGCCGTTCGGGCCGAGCACCGCCACCGCCTCGCCCGCGGCGATCTCGAGGTCGACGTCGCACACGGCGGTGCGCCCGTCGTAGCCGAGTCGGGCGTGGCGGAACGCCAGCACCACCTCCGCAGCGTCGCCGGCGGTCAGGGGCAGGGCTGCCCGCTCTGGAGGTTCGCCAGGTTCGACCGCATGATCTCAAGGTAGTCAGCACCCTGGGAGTCGTCGGTCAAGCCCTCGATCGGATCGAGGACGGC
>JAGQSS010000947.1 GCA_020439405.1 Ilumatobacter sp.
GCACGTCGTTGAAGAACGTCTCGCAGAAGTGCGAGACCCCGTTGATGAGCTTGATCGGCCGCACGTCGAGGCCGGGCGACTTCATGTCCACGAGCAGGAAGCTTATGCCGCCCTGCTTTTTCTCCGTGCTGGTCCGCGCGATTGCGAAGCACCAGTCCGAATGGTGGGCGTAAGATGTCCATACTTTCTGGCCATTGAGCAGCCAGTGATCGCCCTTGTCCTCACAACGCATGCGCAGCGCAGCGAGGTCCGATCCCGCCCCAGGCTCGGAAAAGCCCTGGCACCAGAGCAACTCGCCCCTGGCGATCGGCGGCAGGTGTGTGCGCTTCTGCTCCTCGGTGCCGAACTCGAGTAGCGTCGGGCCAAGCATCATCAGGCCGAGACCGACGATCGGGGAAAATGCCCCGATGTCCGCCATTTCCTCTGCAAGGATGTCCGCCCGGGCCGGATCGAGTCCTGCTCCTCCGTACTCCACAGGCCATGTCGGAGCGGCAAATCCCACCTCGCCGTATCGGTGCTTCCAACTCTCGAAATCACCCGGCGGCCCG
>JAGQSS010000948.1 GCA_020439405.1 Ilumatobacter sp.
CAGGCGAGGGGTCCAATGCGATGTAGGGCGGCTGAACAGCCGCGGCCTCGACGATCAGTTCGCCGAACACCGTGTTGATCCACTCGAGCACATCCGAGTGGGACCGGAAGTTCGTGGTCAGTTCAGCGCGCGCCTCGTCCCCGAGGAACGCGGCGAACTCCATGAATGTGGCGATGTCTGCACGCCGGAACCGGTAGATCGATTGCTTCGGGTCACCCACGACGAAGATGGAACCCTGCGGAGCCGGGCAGTCGCGCCAGTCCTCAGCGCCCCCATCCGCGCCCGCCGCGATACGGACCGCCAATTCGACCTGGATCGGGTCGGTGTCCTGGAACTCGTCGAGCAACAAGTGCTTGTACTGCTGCTGCAACTCGACGCGGACCTGCTCATTGGTACGCAGCACCTGACGCGCAAACACCAGCAGGTCGTGGAAGAGCAACAACCCTTCCCGCCGACGTTGGTCGGCGGCCGCGAGGATCTCACGGCCGAGGAACACCAGTAGATGCTGAAGGCTCGCCTGGTATACAGGGACCAACGGATTGACACC
>JAGQSS010000949.1 GCA_020439405.1 Ilumatobacter sp.
ACAACCGGAGGCATTCGGACCATGGCAAACAGCACGCTGGGCATGTCGCCCCAGGAAACCTTGAGGACGCTCCTCGAAGCAGGCGTTCACTTCGGACACCAGTCCAAGCGCTGGAACCCGAAGATGAAGCCGTACATCTTCACCGAGCGCAACGGCATTCACGTCATCGATCTTCAGCAAACGGTGCCGCTGCTCAACGAGGCCTACGATTTCGTCACCGAGCTGACCGCGCGCGGCGGCAAGGTGCTCTTCGTCGGCACCAAGAAGCAGGCCCAGGAAGTCGTCGCCCGTGAAGCGGGGCGGAGCGGTCAGTACTACATCAATCGCCGTTGGCTTGGTGGCACGCTGACCAACTTCATCACCATTCGTGGCCGTCTTCGCCTGCTGAAGGAGCTTCAGAAGCAGCAGGCCGCCGGCGACTTCGAACTCCTTCCCAACCAGGAAGAAGCCAAGAAGCAGCAGGAACTCGAGCGGCTCGAGCGCACCCTCGGCGGTATGCGCGACATGTCGCAGCTTCCCGGCGCGATCTTCATCGTCGATCCGAAGC
>JAGQSS010000094.1 GCA_020439405.1 Ilumatobacter sp.
ATCAACATCCTCGCCCCCGGCCTCACCCGCTATCTCTCCGAGCGCGTGTTCGGCGAGATGCAGGGCGGGTCGGTGTCGCAGTCGCCGCGCATCCGCAGCGCCGGATCGTTCAGCCTGCCCGGCATCTCCGACGTGCTCGAGTCGATACGCGACTGGGGGATCTTCTTCATCTCCGACGTGGCCGACGTCCTGCTCGGGTTCGTGTCCAACATGCGGTGGTTCACCCTGCTCGCGCTCCTGATCGTGCCGCTGTCCGCCTTCGTGCTGACCCGAACCAAGTTCGGCCTGCGGGTCCGCATCTGCGGTGAGAACCCCGCCGCCGGCGAGTCGCTCGGGGTCGGCATCTACCGTCACAAGTACGTCGCCGTCATGATCTCCGGCGCCCTGGCTGGTCTCGCCGGGGCCTACATCGTGATCGAACTCTCGGGCCTGTACCGCGGCGGCCAGACCGTCGGCCGCGGCTTCATCGGTCTCGCAGCGCTGATCTTCGGCAACTGGCGGGCCTTCGGCATCCTCGCCGGATCGCTGTTGTTCAGCTACCCGTTCGGTCTCCAGCTGATCGACTTCGACGCCAGCGGCAGCGGTGTCGCCACCCGGGCGCTCCTGCTGGTGATCGCGATCGCGCTGTACGCCACCGCGATCTACCTCTGGAAGACGGGCGGTGACGAAGCGCCACCTCCCGAGATCGACGCCGCCGAGTACGACACGCCCACGAGCTCCTACATGAAGATGGTCGCGACGCTCGGCGGTCGGGGAGGCGGACTCACCCTGCTCGCCTTCGGGCTCGGCACGATCTCGCTGATCTGGTACCTGCTCACCGAACGGGCCGCCGCATGGCTCCCGAACACGATGCCGTACATCGTCGTGCTGCTGGTGCTGATCTTCGCCGCTCAACGCCTGCGTCCGCCCAAGGCAGCGGGTGTGCCGTACCGCCGCGGCGACCACTGACGTGCTCGACACCGCGGCCGCCGTCGCCGCACCGAAGTCGGTGCTGCACGATCATCTCGACGGCGGTCTGCGTGTCGACACGATCCTCCAACTCGCCGACGAGATCGGCTGGTCACTCCCCCACACCGACCCCGACGAGCTGCAGTCCTGGTTCACGGCGGGCGCCAACACGCTCGACCTGTTGCAGTACCTCGCGACGTTCGAACACACCCTCGCGGTGATGCAGACCGTCGAGCACATCGAGCGGGTCGCGTACGAGGCGGTCACCGACCTCGCGGACGACGGCGTCGTCTACGCCGAGATCCGGTTCGCGCCCGAACTGCACCAGGAACAGGGGCTGCCGCTCGACGTGATCGTCTCGGCGGTCACCGACGGCTTCCGCCGCGCCGAGCACGACGCCGCCCGACGCGGACGTGAGATCCACGCGTTCGCCATCCTCTGCGCGATGCGCACCGAGCACCGGTCGCTCGAGATCGCACAGCTGGTCGACACGATGCGCGAACGCGACGACAAGGTCGTGGCGTTCGACCTCGCGGGTGCCGAGACCGGCTTCCCGCCGTCGCTCCACGCCGAAGCGCTGGCGTTCGCCCGAGAGCGCCTGCTCAACGTGACGATCCACGCTTCCGAGCCGCCCGACCTCGAACTGATCTCCGACGCGTTGGTGCACGGGGCACACCGGATCGGACACGGGGTGCGCCTGCAGGCCGACCTCGACATCCGCGACGGTGAGATCGTGGCGATGGGGCCGCTCGCCTCGTACGTCCTCGACCGCCAGATCCCGCTCGAGGTCGCGCCGACGTGTCACGTCCACGTCGGCGCCGTCCCCGACCTCGCGAGCCATCCGATCGGGCCGATGCTGCGCGCCGGCTTCGACGTCAGCGTGAACACCGACAACCGGTTGATGAGCGACGTCATGCCGTCGTCGGAGCTGGCGGCGGTGGCGAACACGTTCGACCTGTCCGACGACGAGGTCCACCGGCTCTGCCGGAACGGCATCATGGCCGGCTTCGCCAGCCTCGACCTCCGCAAACGCCTCGCCGCACAAGTCGGTTGAGGTCGGTTGATGTCAGACCAGAACCGACCAGGTCGACGTCGCCCAACCGTCTTGGAGCGGTCGGTTCTGGTCTGACATCAACCGACCGCCGTGCCACCGCCGTCTTGGAGCGGTCGGCTCTGGTCTGAACTCCCGAGCGCCCTCCCCGTCGTCGCCCTCCCCGATCTCCCGTTCGACCTGGAGACCCTCGGCATCATCGCCCCGGTCGCGTGCGGGCGTGGTGCTGTCGACGATCTTGCTCGCTCGCCACGTGAGCAGGCTGGTGAAGGTGACGAGCGTGCTCGATCCGGACGACACGAGCCGGCTGTACGCCCTGTCGGGCGAGCTGTTCTTCGCGTCGACCCACGACATCGTGCACGCGTTCGACTACGACGCAGTCGAAGTGCGGCGGGTCGAGATCGACCTGTCGAACGCCCGCATCTGGGACACGTCGGCGGTCGGTGCGCTCGACACGGTCGTCGACAAGTTCGCCCAGCGCGACATCGAGGCGGTGCTGGTCGGCATGAACCGCCACGCCGAACGCCTCCACACCAACACCACCGGCAAGGTCACCGCCCACTAGGGCCAGATGGGGTCAGGCACCTTCTGGCCATCCAGGGTCCTGCCCTGCTGTAGCTGCAATGCCAGAAGGTGCCTGACCCCTTCTGGCTAGCGGTTGAGTTCGCTGATGACTTCGATCTCGATGCCACCGCGGGGGCGTTGGGTGAGGGTGACCTTCACCCAGCGGGGCTTGGCGGTCGTCATGACCTCGCCGGCGATCTCGGCGGCCAGCGCCTCGGCGAACACCGCACGGTCGCGGAACCCCCACAGGTAGAGCTTCAGGCTCTTCGACTCGATGCACCACTCGTCCGGTTCGTACTCGATCACGACGTTCGACAGGTCGGGCTGCTGGGTCACCGGGCACATCGAGTTGAGTTCGTCGTTCGTGAACTTCACCAGCGACACGTTCGGCGGCGCCGGGAACACTTCGACGTGGTCGATCGCGTGCCGGACGGTCTGCCCCAACACAGTCAGCTGGTCGGTCTCGCTCATGCCGCCAGCCTACGGAGGTCACGTGATTCCGGATCGACGCCGCCGATCGGACCGTGCCGGCACGGGCGTACGATGTCGCCCATGTTGAGCGCTGAGCAGGTGGAGCAGTTCCGGCGCGACGGGTTCCTCGTCGTGCCCGACTTCGTCGACGCGGCGGCCATCGCCGAACTGCGTCAGCGAGCGGTCGAGATCGTCGACGAGTGGGAGCCGACGAGCGAGCGGACCGTGTTCACCACCGAGGAACAGGAGCGGTCGAGCAACCGCGAGTTCCTCTCGAGCGGCGACACGACCTGGTGCTTCTTCGAGGAGAAGGCGTTCGGTCCCGACGGCGAGCTCACCCAGCCGAAGGAGCTGAGCATCAACAAGCTCGGCCACGCGATGCACGACCTCGATCCCGTGTTCGAACGGTTCACGTACACCCCGCAGCTCGCCGAGATCGCCGCCGACATCGGGCTCGACGACGCACTCGTCCTCCAGAGCATGTACATCTTCAAGCAGCCGTCGATCGGCGGTGAAGTGTCGTGCCATCAGGACGCGACGTTCCTGTACACCGACCCGATCAGCGTGTGCGGCTTCTGGTTCGCGTTGGAGGACGCGACGCTCGAGAACGGCTGCCTGTGGGCGGCGCCGGGCGGTCACCGCACCGGCCTCCGCCAGGTGTTCAAGCGGACCGGCGCGATGACCGACGACGACGGCACCGTGTTCGACGTGCTCGACCCGACGCCGCTGCCCACGCCGCCCGACGAACTCGTGCCGCTCGAAGTGCCGGCCGGCACGCTCGTCCTGCTCGACGGGCTCCTGCCCCACTGGAGCGACGCGAACCGCTCGGGCAAGAGCCGCCACGCCTACACGGTGCACTGCATCTCGGCGGGTGCCGAGTACCCGGATTGGAACTGGCTCCGACGCCACGACGATCTCCCGCTGCGTCGGCTCGCTAGCGTGGCCGCATGATCGCCACGACGACCGACGACGTTCGCCGAGGCACCGCATGATCGATCCGATCATCCAGCGGGCGCCCAAGGTGCTGCTCCACGACCATCTCGACGGCGGGGTCCGCCCGGCGACCGTGATCGAGCTGGCCCGCGAGTACGGCTACGGCAACCTGCCGACCGACGACATCTCCGACCTGAGCGCCTGGTTCAACCGTGGCGCCAAGCGCAACGACCTCGTCCTCTACCTCGAGACGTTCGCCCACACCGTCGGGGTGATGCAGGAACGCGACGCCATCGAGCGGGTGGCGTTCGAGTGCGCCCAAGATCTCGCCGCCGACAACGTCGTGTACGCCGAGGTCCGCTTCGCGCCCGAACTGCACATCGAGGGCGGCCTCACCCTGCAGAAGGTGCTCGACGCGGTCCTGGCCGGCTTCGAGCGCGGTTCGGCGGGCACCGACCTCACGATCTACACGATCTGCTCGGCGATGCGCACCGCCGCCCACAGCCTGCAGATCGCCGAGCTGGCGGTCGCCAACCGCGACCGCGGTGTCGTCGGCTTCGATATCGCCGGCGCCGAGGCGGGCTATCCGCCGTCACGTCATCTCGACGCGTTCCAGTACGTCGCCCGTGAGAACTTCCACTCGACCATCCATGCCGGCGAGGCGTTCGGCCTCCCGTCGATCTGGGAGGCCCTGCAGTACTGCAACGCGGCGCGGCTGGGCCACGGCGTGCGCATCGTCGACGACATCACCGGGCCGCCCGGCGAGGAACAGCTCGGCCGGTTGGCGTCGTTCGTCCGCGACCGACGCGTGTGCCTCGAGTTGTGCCCGACCTCGAACGTCAACACCGGCGTCTGCGCCTCGATCGCCGAGCACCCGATCGGTCTGCTGCGCCGCCTGCGGTTCCGGGTCACGCTCAACACCGACAACCGGCTCATGAGCGACACGTCGATGAGCAAGGAAATGCAGCAGCTCCACGACGCATTCGGCTGGGACCTGTACGACTTCGAGTGGCTGACGATCAACGCCATGAAGTCGGCGTTCGCCCCGTTCCCGGAGCGTCTCAAGATCATCAACGGCTACATCAAGCCCCGGTACGCGCTCCTGCGCGCCGAGTCGACGATCGGAGCCAACTGATGCCACACGCGTCCGAACCCGTTGGAGGAGCCGTCTGATGCCCGTCGAAGTCCATCTCGTCGATCACCCGCTCGTCGCCGATTCGCTGCGTCGGATCCGCGACAAGGAGACGCCCGACGCCTTGTTCCGGCTCAATCTGGAGCGGATCGGCACGCTGCTGATCGCAGCCGCGACCGAGAACCTCCCGACGGAGGACGTCGACGTCGAGACCCCGCTCACCACCGCGCCCGCCAAGCGGCTCGCGGTGCAGCCGGTGCTCGTCCCGATCCTGCGCGCCGGCCTCGGCTTCGTGCACGCCGCCCAGGAACTCATGCCGGTCGCCGACGTCGGCTTCGTCGGCGTCGCCCGCAACGAGGAGACGTTCGAGCCGCACGCCTACGTCAACAAGCTCCCCGATTCGCTGGCCGGTCGACCGGTGATCGTGCTCGACCCGATGCTCGCCACCGGCGGCTCACTTGCGTACACGATCCAACTGCTCCTCGACCGCGACGCGCCGACGCCCATCACCGTGGTGTGCGCGCTGGCCGCGCCCGAGGGCATCCAGCGCCTGGCCGACGACGGGTACGACCTCGAGATCTTCACCGCCGCGATCGACGATCACCTGAACGAGCACGCGTACATCGTCCCTGGCCTCGGTGACGCGGGCGACCGCCAGTTCGGCACCGGCGGCTGACGGACCCGCATGGACGGTCAGATCGTCGCCGACGCGCCCCTCGCGCCCGACGACGTCCCTGCACCCGTCGACATCGGACCACCGGGTCCGATCCGGACGCCGTGGTGGCGACGGCAGCACCCGGTCCTCGTCGGCCTCGGCCTGGCACTGATGGTCGGCGCGATGGCGGCGATGATGTACGCCAGTCATCGTCCGGGCCACTGGTGGGGCGACGACTGGGCGCTGTACATCCGACAGGCGAAGAGCCTCGTCGACGGCAACCCCGGCGCCGTGACCGCCGACAACGAGTTCACGGTCCTCGAGTCGCTCGGAGCACCGTTCAGTCCGCCCCTGTACCCGTGGGGCTTCCCGCTGATCCTGGCGCCGTTCGTCGCCGTGGTCGGCACCGACGTCGACGCCCTGACGATCGTGCCGGTGCTGAGCGCCTGCATCTTCGCGTGCGCCTGGTTCGCCCTGGTGCGGCGTCGACTCGGGACGGCGGTGGCGTTCGTGAGCACCCCGGCGATCACCCTCACCCCGGTGCTCTACTCGTGGACCGAGTTGATCCAGTCGGAGTGGCCGTTCCTCGCCGTCACGTTCGCGATGTTGGTGGCGATCGACCATGCGGTCGAGTCGAAGGTGCTGACCGACGCTGCTGGCCGATGGTGGCCGCTCGTGCTGCTCGGCGTCGGCGCGGCGGCGGCGTTCTCCGTCCGGCGTGAAGGACTCGCGATGACGGCGGCCATCGCCGGTGCCCAGATCGGCCTGCTGACGACCGGAGCGCCGCCGGTACGGGAGTGGTTCGCCGACCGCATCCGACTGCTCCGTCTCGTCGTGCCGCACCTGAGCGCGCTCGTGACCGTGTACGCAGTGCAGTGGCTGCTCCCGAGCACGCTGGTGCCGCAGTACGACGGCACCAGCATCCGCAACACGTATCGGTTCGCCGAGCGTCACTTCCGGCACGTCGCCGACATCGTCGGGTTGAAGCGTCCGTGGGACCGCGACGTCGTCGTGCTCGGCAGCGCCGGGCTGGGCACCGCCGCGATGGTCGCGCTGCTGATCCTGATGCTGGTCGGCGTGGCGCTGGCGCTCACCCTGTTCCGGCGGCGAGACCTGCACATCGTGTTCTACGGACTCGTCGCGTTCGCGATCGGCGGCAGCTTCCGGTCGGCGATCAACCGGTACATGACCACCGTCGGTCCGATCGTGCTGCTGCTCGCACTGGTCGGGCTGGCGACGGCGCTCGGCTTCCGGCGGCGGTGGATCGGGCTGACCGGTGCGTTCCTCGTATGCGCCGCGATCCTGGGTGGCAACCTGGCGAACGCCCATCTCCGGATCGACAGCGCCGAGCGGACGGTCGCCGCTGGCGCCGTCGAGTACGGGCCGACCCACCCGTCGGCGATCGAAATGTTCGACGTCGTGATCGCCAACAGCGACCCCGACGACGTGGTCGCCGGCCCGAAGGCCCGGGCGCTGACGCTGATGACCGATCGACGGGCGATCCAGGTCGACCAGTGGCGACCGCTCCCCGACGATTGGTCGCCGACCCTCGTCGTCGTCGAGGTCAACGCCCCGATGGACCTCGAGATGATGGCCGAACACACCGACCGCTACGAAGAACTCTGGTCGAACACCAGATTCCGCGTCTACGCCCTGCGTTGACCAGATGGGGTCAGGCACCTTCTGGCCGGCCAGGTCCTGCCCTGCTCCAGCTGCAACGCCAGAAGGTGCCTGACCCCATCTGGCTGGGCTACCTCTTACGCGAGGAGGGCGGCGAGGGCTTGGACGAAGGGGGCGGGGTCTTCGTCGACGGCTTCGCCGTAGATCTTCACCTTGGGTTCGGTGCCGCTGGGGCGGATCTGGACCCGGACGCCGCCGTCGAGGTCGAAGCGCAACAGGTCGGCCTCCGGGTACTCCTCGGTGGCGCGCACGGTGCGCCCGGCGATGTCGGCGGGCGGGTTGGTGCGCAGTTCGAGCACCTTCGCCTTCGCCTCGGCCGGGGGCATGCGCACCGACGCGTCGGCGAGCACGTGTCGCCCGTAGCGGGCGGCGATGTCGTCGAGCCAGTCCTGCATCGTGCGGCCCTCCGAGGCCGCGACGGCGGCCATCTCGGCGAACAACACCGCGGCGGTGATGCCGTCCTTGTCGAGCGGCTGACCAGCCACCAGGTACCCGAGTGCCTGCTCGTAGCCGAACACGAACCGGTGGTCGGGGTGATCGTGCACCGCACGGGCGATCCACTTGAACCCGGTGAACGTCTCGGCCGACGCGACACCGTGCGCGTCGGCCATCTTGCCGAGCAACGCCGACGACACGAGGGTCGTGACGACCAGCCGGTCGTCGCCGTCGGTCGTCGACAGGATGTAGTCGGCGAACAGCCAGCCGATCTCGTCGCCGCCGAGTCGTCGCCACGATCCGTCGGGCTGCCGGATGGCTGCGCCGAGCCGATCGGCGTCCGGGTCGTTGGCGATCGCCACGTGCGCGTCGGCCGCCGCGGCGGTCTCGAGCAGCAGGTCCATCGCTCCCGGTTCCTCTGGGTTCGGGAACGACACCGTCGGGAACGTGCCGTCGGGTTCGAACTGGGCCTCGACCACGGCCGGCGCCGGGAGTCCGGCCGCCTCGAACGAGCGCAGGATCGTCTCGCCGCCGACGCCGTGCATCGCGGTGTACGCGACCGTGACGCCCTCGACGTCGGGGCGCCGCCGCACCGCCGGCACGGATGCGATGTACGCGTCGACGAGTTCGTCGCCGACGAACTCGATCATCGGATCGTCCTCGTCGGCCAGTTCGACCGTGGTCGGGTCGTAGCGGTCGATGCACGCGGCGATGCCGGTGTCGTGTGGCGGGACGATCTGGGCGCCGTCGCCGAGGTACACCTTGTACCCGTTGTCGGCGGGCGGGTTGTGCGACGCCGTCACGACGACACCGGCGGCAGAGTCGGTCTGGGTGATCGACCAGGCGAGCACGGGCGTCGGCACCTGCTGGTCGAACAACCGCACGCGGATGCCCATGTTCGCCCAGACCCGCGCCGAGTCGAGCGCGAACACGTCGCTCTTGCGGCGGGCGTCGTAGCCGACGATGATGCCGCGCTCGGCGGCGTCGCCGCCCTGGTCGAGCAGGTAGGCACCGAGTCCGGCGGCGGCCTGACGGACCACGAGCCGGTTCATCCGCTGCGGCCCCGCCCCGACCGCTGCGCGGAGGCCGGCCGTGCCGAACTGGAGCCGTCCGGTGAACCGGGCGGTCAGCTCGTCGTCGCCCCCGTCGATCAGGGCGGCGAGCTCGTCGCGGATGTCGTCGTCGGGTTCGGCCGCGAGCCAACGCTCGGCGGTGCTACGAGGAGATTCGGTCACCCCACCAGCGTAGGTCCGAACCTTCGGCGCGTCAGCCCCGGGAGCGGCGGCGTCAGGCCAGCGTGTGCAGCTCGACGAGGGGCCGCGGCCCGACGTGGGAGATGACCTCGGACGCCGCGATCGAGCCGAGTTCGCCGCACCGTTCGAGCGACCGCCCGGTGGTGAGCCCGTGCAGGAACCCGGCGGCGTAGAGGTCGCCGGCGCCGGTCGTGTCGACGACCTTCGGCACCGACCGGGCGGGCACCTCGATCAGGTCGTCGCCGGTCACGATGATCGAACCCTTGGCACCCACCGTGATGGCGGCGAACTCGCAGTGGTGGCGGAGTTCGGTGACCGCCTCGAAGAACGTCTCCGTCTCGTACAGGGCGATCAGCTCCGACTCGTTGCCGAACAGCAGGTCGACCTGGTCGCTCACGAGCGCACGGAAGTCGTCGCGGTGACGGTCGACGCAGAACGAATCAGACAGGGTGAGCGACACCCGCCGTCCGGCCTCGTGCGCCACGTTCGACGCGTGCCGGAACGCCGCCTTGGCGTCGTCGCGGTCGTAGAGGTAACCCTCCATGTAGAGCACCTTGCCCGCCGCGATCGCAGCCTCGTCGAGGTCGCTCGTGCCGAGCAGGCTCGAGGCGCCCAAGTAGGTGTTCATCGTCCGCTCGGCGTCGGGCGTGACGACGATGATGCAGCGCCCGGTCGGGGTGTCGGGGTCGTGGCTCCCGGCCCGGAAGTTGACACCGACGGCGTGGAGATCGTGGCCGAACACTCGACCGAGGTCGTCGTCGGAGACCTTGCCGATATAGGCGGCCGTGCCACCGAAGCTCGCGACGCCGCACATCGTGTTCGCTGCCGAACCTCCCGACATCTCGACGGCCGAACCGAGCGCCTGGTAGAGCATGACGGCACGGTCGGTGTCGATGAGGTCCATCCACCCCTTGGTGAGGCCGTGTTCGTCGAGGAATGCGTCGGGCGCGTGCGAGATCACGTCGACGAGTGCGTTGCCGATCCCGACCACGTCGAAGCGTGCGTCGTCACCGTCGAAGCCTGCGAGTTGCCCGGTCACCGACGCGACGCTAGCGGTACGACGGCGATCACGAGCAGATCCCGCCGGTCGTGCGACATTCTCGCGGAAGGGCCCGGCAGCACCAGCGATACGCTCGACGGCGTGACCGTCGTCGAAACACCGCACTCCGCCGATCCGCATCGTCTGCCGCGCCACACCCGGCCGAGTCGGTACGACGTCGTCCTCGAGCCCGATCTCGCGGCCGCCACCTTCACCGGCGAGGTGACGATCGCCGTGACCACCGACGAGGCGACTGACGAGCTGGTCCTCAATGCCATCGAGCTCGACATCGCCTCGGTGACCGTCGACGATGCGGGCGCCGACTTCGCACTCGACGAGTCGACCGAGCGCCTCGTCGTCCGTCCCGAAGGCGGTGTGGCTGCGGGCGAGCACGCCGTGCACATCGTCTTCACCGGCACGATCAACGATCAGCTGCGCGGGTTCTACCGGAGCACCTACCGCGACGCCGACGGGAACGAGCACGTGATCGCGACGACCCAGATGCAGTCGACCGACTGCCGTCGGGCCTTCCCGTGCTGGGACGAGCCCGACTTCAAGGCCGTGTTCGCGATCACCCTGGTCGTCGAGCCCGACCTGATGGCAGTGTCGAACGGGAGCGAGATCGAGCGGACCGAGCGCGACGGCAAGCTCGTCCTGCGGTTCGCCGACACGATGGTGATGAGCTCGTACCTCGTCGCGTTCGTCGTCGGTCCGCTCGAGGCGACCGACTGGCACGACGCCGACGGCATCCCCGTTCGCGTCGTCCACGTGCCCGGCAAGGGTCACCTCACCGGGTTCGGCCTCGACGTGGCGACGTTCTGCCTCCGTTGGTTCCAGGACTACTACGGCATCCCGTACCCGAGCGACAAGGTCGACCTGCTCGCCCTCCCCGACTTCGCCGCTGGTGCGATGGAGAACCTCGGGTGCATCACGTTCCGCGAGAACCTGCTGCTCGTCGATCCCGCCACGTCGACCCAGAACGAGCGCCAGCTCGTCGCCGACGTCGTCGCCCACGAGCTGGCCCACATGTGGTTCGGCGATCTGGTGACGATGCGCTGGTGGAACGGCATCTGGTTGAACGAGGCGTTCGCCACGTTCATGGAAGTCGCCGCCTGCGACGCCTACGCCCCGCACTGGGAGCGCTGGACCAGCTTCGGGCTCGAACGCAGTGTCGCCTTCGAGACCGACTCGCTGTCGTCGACCCGTCCGGTCGAATTCGAGGTGCGTAGCCCGTCCGACGCCGAGGGCATGTTCGACGTGCTGACGTACCAGAAGGGCGGTGCCCTGCTCCGGATGCTCGAGCAATACCTCGGCGAGGAGGAGTTCCGCGACGGTGTCCGGCACTACCTCACCACCCACTCGTACGACAACACCGAGACGAGCGACCTCTGGGACGCGATCGAGCACACGTCGGGCGAGCCGGTCCGACGGATGATGGACTCGTGGATCTGGCAGCCCGGCTACC
>JAGQSS010000950.1 GCA_020439405.1 Ilumatobacter sp.
CAGATCTTTCTCGGTGCCAACAGTCGGACCACCGACTGGGGTATGGCGTTGATCGCCGGCATCTCCGGCCCGTTCGTCGGTGGGTTGCTGTTCTCGTTGCTCGCCGGCGACGGCATCGATCTGCGTCCGAGCGGCTTCATCGGCTCACTCGTCGGCGCGCTGATCGTCACCGCGGCGTGGCAGTTCGCCCGCCGCCGCGCCGCCTGACCTCGTTCAGCCCAGGATCTTCGCCTTCAGCGCCGCGTACTCGGCGTCGTCGAGCTTGCCGGCCGCGTGCAGTGCAGCCGCCTTCTCGAGCTCGCTCGCCGCACCGCCGCCGGCGACGTCGCGGACGTAGGCGTCGAACGATTCCTTGGCCTCGACCTGTTGCTTCGCGCTGCGCTGCATCATCCCGTCGCCACGTGCGATCACGTACACCAGCAGTGTCACCAGCGTGAACAGGACGAGGGCGAGCAGCCAGGCCGCCTTGGCGAAGCCGCCGAGTTGATCGTCGCGGAAGATGTCGGTGATGACCGAGAACATCATCATCAGCACGCTGATGAAGACG
>JAGQSS010000951.1 GCA_020439405.1 Ilumatobacter sp.
TGACGAGACCGGGATGGTCGCGACCGGTGATCTCGCGCACCTCACCCGGCTCGCCGAGCGGCAGCAGTGGCGGCTGGTGTTGGTCGGCGACCCGTTCCAGTTGCAGGCCGTCGGCCGCGGCGGGATGTTCGCCGAACTCGCCGCCACCAGCCGCACACACCCACTCACCCACATCCACCGCTTCACCCACCAGTGGGAAGCCGCCGCGTCCCTCCAACTGCGACACGGCGACATCGAAGCAATCAACGCCTACAGCAGCCACGGCCGCATCCACCCCGGACCGATCCAGGGCCAGATCACCGCGATCACCGAACGCTGGATGGACGCCACGCAGCACGGCAAGACGGTGGCGGTGACAGCGTCGTCGAACGAGCACGTCGACACGCTCAACGCCGCCATCCAAGCCGCACGCGTCGCGGTCGGTCACCTCGGCTCGGACACGGTCGCGATCGGTGGTGGTGAGCACGCGCGCATCCGCGACACCGTCGTGACCCGGCGCAACGCCCGCGAGTTGGTGACCTCGGCGGGGGAGCGGGTCAGGAACCG
>JAGQSS010000952.1 GCA_020439405.1 Ilumatobacter sp.
TTGAGCGCAGCTGTGTCCGGATCGCGCTCGACCCCAGCCGCGCGACCCTCGGGGACCAGATCCCGCAGCGTGCAGGTTGCCACACCCTCCTCGCCGAGGCTCGGCAGCACATCGGCGATGTAGTTGAGATAGGGCTGGTGCGGCCCGACCACCAGGACTCCTCCGCGATGGCCGTCCAGACGCGGATCGGAGTACAGCAGATAGGCCGCCCGATGCAGCGCGACGATCGTCTTGCCCGTGCCGGGGCCGCCCTCGACAATCAGGGCACCTTTCGAATCGGCCCGGATGATGGCATCCTGATCGGCCTGGATCGTGCTCAGCACATCGCGCATCTTCGGAGAGCGGACGGCGCCCAGGCTGGCGATGAAAGCCGACTGGTCGTCCAGGGCAGTGTTGCTCTCGAGCGCTTCGGCAGTGAACACCTCGTCCCAGTAATCACGGATGCGGCTGTCCCGCCATCGATAGCGGCGGCGACTGAGCAGGCCCATCGGCGCGGCATGAGTGGCAGCGAAGAAGGGCTCGGACGCAGGCGCCCGCCAGTCAATC
>JAGQSS010000953.1 GCA_020439405.1 Ilumatobacter sp.
GATGCGTACGGTGATCTCGTGGTCTCGATCCGGAAAGCGACCTCGGGTGACATCGTGCAGGTCGCCCGTACGGCCAGCCGCGCGTTCGCCGACGACCCGGTCATGCGGTGGCTGATCCCCGACGACGCCGACTACGACGACGCCTGGCTCCCTCTGTTCGGCAACATCGCCCGGCGCTGGCACGCCACCGACTCGCTGTGGTGCACCGACGACGTCGCCGCGATGGCCGGCTGGTCGCCGCCCGGACGGCCGACCGTCGAGCTCGGACCCGACGACGGCATGGTCGAGTACGAACACCCGTCGTGGCGGATCGAGCGGTTCGTCGCACTGAGCACCGCGCTCGCCGAGCACACCCCGCCCGAACCGCACTGGTACCTCAACATGTTGGCGACCCACCCCGACTGGCAGCGGCGCGGTCTCGGCGCAGCCCTCATGCGTGAGGTGTTCGCGATCGCCGACGAGGCGGGGCTGCCGTGCTACCTCGAGACCGAGACCGACGAGAACGTGGCGTACTACCGGCGGCACGGGTTCGACGTGCGGAGCGA
>JAGQSS010000954.1 GCA_020439405.1 Ilumatobacter sp.
ATGCTTTTCGCCGAAGCTTTTACCCATCTTACGGGTAGGGTCAGCGGGGGAAAGGATCTTAGGTGTTTCAGTAAACAGCGGCTCGGGCAAGCGGAAATACTCCTTCCCAAACTGGTGATTGAAACGCTGGGCGATATTGCGCGATAATTCCAGGTGTTGCTCCTGATCTTTGCCTACCGGCACATAATCGGCGTGGTAGATCAGAATGTCAGCGGCCTGTAGGATCGGGTACAGGAACAGCCCGGAACTGACCAGGGCGTCCTTATCCTTTTCCTTCAGTTGATCCATCTTGTCCTTGAACTGGGTCATGCGGCTCAGTTCGCCAAAGGAAGTCACACAACTGAGTATCCACGACAGTTCGACGTGCTCCGGCACCAGACTTTGCACGAACAGCTGATCCGGCCGTATCCCGCAGGCCAGCAGCTGGAATACCATTTTCCAGGTATTGGTGCGCAGCTGATCCGCTTTATACGGCATGGTCATGGAGTGGTAGTCCACGACACCGAAAAAACAATTGTATTCATCCTGCAGGCGCACCCAGTTCT
>JAGQSS010000955.1 GCA_020439405.1 Ilumatobacter sp.
TACTCGGCGATGCCGACCGAGGCCCGGCCCTTGGCCGAGACGATGCCCATCGTCACCGACTGGCCGACGCCGAACGGGTCGCCGACCGCGAGCACCATCTCGCCCAGCCGCAGCTTCGACGAGTCGCCGAAGGCCAGCGGCGTCAGCGCGGGCAGGCTGCCCTGCAGCTGCAGCACGGCGAGGTCGCTGCGGGCGTCGACCCCCAGGACCTGGGCGTCGAGCTCGGTGCCGTCGGCGAGGGTGACGTGGATCTCGTCGGCGCCGTCGACGACGTGGGCGTTGGTGAGGATGCGGCCCTTGGCGGTGACGATCACGCCGGAGCCGACGGCCTGCTGCTTGCGCTGGTCCGGCGACAGGTACCAGGGCGAGCGGGGATCGTTGAAGAACGGGTCCGACGCCCACGGGCCGAGGTCGACCTGGCGGGTCGTCGACACGTTGACGACGCTGGCGACGACCTTCTCGGCGACGTCGGGGATGACGTCGGGATCGACGGTGTCGGCGCGCGCGGCGGCGGGGAGGGCGAGGGTGGCCGCCAGGGTGCCGGC
>JAGQSS010000956.1 GCA_020439405.1 Ilumatobacter sp.
CACCACGATCAACGCCTATGTCAAACCCATCGTCGCGGCCTATCTGGCCAATCTGCAACAGGGGCTGGCGAGCGCGGGCATTGCGGCGGAACTGCTGCTGATGCAGTCGAATGGCGGGCTGACGCCGGCGGAGACGGCGAAGCGGCTGCCGATGAACATCATCGAGTCCGGCCCGGCCGGCGGCGTGGTCGGCGCGCGCTTCCAGGCGGAGGCGGGCGGCCTCGGCGATCTCATCACCTTCGACATGGGCGGCACCACCGCCAAGGCCAGCATGGTGGAGGACGGCCGCTATGCCCGCGCCGACGATTTCGAGGTGGGCGGCGGCATTCTGGCGGGCTCGCGCCTGCTGACCGGTGCCGGCTATCTGCTCAAGACCCAGGCCATCGACCTCGCGGAGGTGGGGGCCGGCGGCGGCTCGCTGGTGTCGATCGACGCCGGCGGCGCGCTGAAAGTGGGGCCGGAAAGCGCCGGGGCGTCGCCGGGCCCGGTCTGCTACGACGCCGGCGGCGAGGCCCCGACCGTGACCGACGCGAATGTCGTGCTC
>JAGQSS010000957.1 GCA_020439405.1 Ilumatobacter sp.
TCGCCGACCTGGACGGGTAAACCCGAATGATCACCCCCGGACCGGCGACGTGGCCGGTCCCTGACGAGCCGAGGAGGCTGCCAGATGAAAGCCGTGCGCGTGCATGCGTACCACTCCGATCCCACCATCGACGACATCGACGAACCGAGCTTGCAGGGCCCACTGGATGTGATCGTCAAGATCGGCGGCGCCGGCGTGTGCCGCACCGATCTGCACATCATCAACGGCGACTGGCAGGCCGCCATGAACCCCGAGCTGCCCTACGTGATCGGGCACGAGAACGCCGGCTGGGTGCACGCCGTCGGCGAGGGGGTCACCAATGTGGTGGTGGGTGACACGGTCATCCTGCACCCGCAACCCAGTTGCGGCATGTGTCTGGCCTGCCGTGCCGGTCGGGACATGCAATGTGACAACGCCTTCTTCCCGGGGTTGAGCAACAACGACGGCGGCATGGCCGAGTACCTGCGCACCACCGCGCGGGCGTGCGTGAAGCTCGACCCCGGCACGGATCCGGCGGACGTGGCCGCGCTGGCCGATGCCGG
>JAGQSS010000958.1 GCA_020439405.1 Ilumatobacter sp.
TCGTCGCCACCCACGAGTTGGCCGAGGTGCTCGTCATCACCAACGGCATCCGCGCCGGACGCCAGCAGCGACGCCCGCACCACCACCGACAAGGCCCGAGCCCCCACCTCCCGCCACCCGAACGCCCTCAGGGGCTGACCGATCAGAAAGCTCCTTCTACACTCGCTTCTACACCGCGGGTTGGGTCTCCCGGTCCGCAGTGGTACGGACTGGTCACGTCGAATGCGCGAAACCCCACCTCAGAGGTACTGGAAGGTACGGGAGAGCACGCCGGGGCAGGGCGGCAATCGCTCATAACCCGAAGGTCGCAGGTTCAAATCCTGCCCCCGCCACCAAGTGAAAGTGCTGGTCAGGCCCCACTTCTCGGAGTGGGGCCTGCTGCTTGTTCGGGGTGGCGTCTACCGGGTGATCTACCGGTCGATTTCGTCGGCCCCGGAACTGCAGGGGTCTCGGGTCACTGAGCCGGTTGACGTCTACCGGTTGGCGGCAAGCAGTTGGCTGAAGCGGTCGGCGGCCTCCGCTCCCATGCCAGGGAGCAGG
>JAGQSS010000959.1 GCA_020439405.1 Ilumatobacter sp.
GTACGCGCCCGCTACGGACGTGAGCTGGAAGGCCTTCAGGAAGCCCGTGCTGGGCACGTGCGGGCCCTCGCAGAGGTCCACCCAGTCCCCGTGCCGGTAGACCGAGATCTGGCCCTCGAGGCGCTCCAGGTGCTCGAGCTTGAACGGCTCGTCCAGCGCGCGGAGGATCTCACGCGCCTCGTCCTTGGTGACGTTCTCGCGCCTGAACGGTGTGTCACCGTCGATGATCTCCTGCATCTTCGCCTCGATGGCGCGCAGGTCGTCGTCGCTGAACGAGCCGTCGGGACGGCTGTAGTCGTAGTAGAAGCCGTTCTCGATGGCGGGGCCGAAGGCCACCTTCGTGCCCGGGAAGAGGCGCTGCACCGCGTCGGCCATGACGTGGGCGCTGCTGTGCCGGATGATGGCGAGGGCGGTGTCTTGATGCGCTTCGATCGGCGTGAGCTTGCCGTAGGTCTCGGGGAGCTCGGTGTGCAGGTCGAAGACCTTGCCGTCCACCATCGCCGCTACCGTCTGCTTGCTCAGCTGCTCGTTTGCTGCGAG
>JAGQSS010000095.1 GCA_020439405.1 Ilumatobacter sp.
TCCTCGAGCAGGGTGAACACGTCGTGGCAGTGATCGACGCACAGACCGTCGCCGGTGCAGAGGTCTTGGTCGATCCAGACACGCATGTCCGAGCCAACCTAACCGGGCGCCGTCGCGTTCCCACGACGGCGCCCGGTGTCGGTGGCGTTCTCAGAGCAGGCTCAGGAAGTCAGCTCCACTTGTCACGAGCGGTCTCGTAGACACCCTGGTCGTACGAGAACTCGATCATGTTGCCGTCGGGGTCCTTAAGCATGCAGATGTACCCGATCGGATCGGGCATCTGACGAGCCGGCATGCCCAGACAACCGGCGGCCTCGCCCTTGGCCGCGACCTCGTCGACGTCTTCCTTTGTCGGCAGTTCGATGCCGAGGTGACTGAACGGGGTCAGCGTGGCGGTGGTGGCGCCGGCGAAGGGGTCCTTGTCGGGCAGGAACTGGGCGAGCACCAGGATGAACGGGTTGTCGGGATCGGGGTGGCCGAGCCACGCACCGAAGCCGTCCTCGTCCTCACGACGCTCGAGGACCTCGAGCGGCGTGAACGTCGTGTACCAGTCGACGGTGGCGTCCATGTCGGTGACACGGAGCGCGACGTGGGTCCAGCGGGCCGTCTTCGGCCGCAGGTCGTGGAGCGCCTCACTCATTGGTCCATCCTTCCGGGATCTGGGGGTCGTCGCCACCCTTGACCCAGAGCACGAAGGTGTTGCCCCACGGGTCTTCGAAGGCGGCGTTGAAGCCATTGAACTCGGCCCAGTAGTGATCGCGCCAGAGCTCGGTGGCTCCACGCTTCACGGCCTCGCCGAGGATGCGGTCGATCGAGTCGTCGTCGGACACGAGGATCCAGACACGGGCGCTGCGGCCACCGGTCGCGAGCCCACGCGGCTCGACGCCGGCCGGGTCGGGGTGCGGGCGGGCGTTGGTGGCGTTGTGGATGCCCATGTGCAGGTTGCCGGTCGGGCCCTGCGAGCCGTCGTCGAGTTGGAAGTTCTGGCCGGGGACGATGCGGTGGAACACACCGGCGGGTCGACCCTCGACCTCCCAGCCGAAGACGGCTTCGTAGAACTCGGCGGTCGCTTCGGGGTCGGTCGACGGGAAGTCGACGAAGATCAAGGTGTTCGGATATGACATGGCGGACAACATAGCCCACAGGTCAGTTGGTCAGACCATCCGACCGGGAACCAGACGATCTGCCTATGCTGTGGGCGGTGCGTTGCCACGGCGCGCCACCGGCGCGGCCGACAACGATGCGGGAATCGACACACGAACACATGAGCACCACCGAGCACACCAACCACACCGGGCACACCAGCTTCGGCTTCGCCCCGGTCATCCGGGAGACGCTGAGTTCGCAGATCCGCGAGCAGCTCCTCCAGCGGATCACCGACGGCACGCTCGCCCCCGGTGCACGGGTGCCGTCCGAGCGCGACCTGTCGGAGCAATTCGGTGTGGCCCGCACGTCGGTGCGCGAAGCGATGCAAGGGCTCATCTCGATGGGCGTGGTCGAGCGGCGCGGCAACCGGTCGTACGTCGTCGAGCACCTGCCCGACGTCAACTTCGACGAGGTCGACGGGCGCAAGGAGTTCGTCCGGCAGTTGTTCGAGACGCGGCGTCTGCTGGAGTTGCCGATGATCGGGCTCGCCGCCGAACGGGCGACCGACGAGCAGCGTGCCGAGATCCGCGATCTCGCCGGCCAGTTCCGCGCCGACATGGAGCTCGAACGGTTCCGTCCGCTCGATCACCATTTCCATTCGGTGATCGCCCGGGCGTGCGGCAATCCGCTGCTCGTCGAGGTGCACGGCAAGGTGATGACCCGCCTGTTCCATTCCGACGAGATCGGCGAGATGTTGTCGAGCGACCACAACCGCGACGCGGTCGACACGATCGTCGCCGACGCGACTGCGCAACACGCCGCCCTCGCCCAGGCGATCGCCGACGGCGACGCCGACGCCGCGATGGCACGTGGCACCGAGCACCTCGCCGCCGTCGAGCGCTCGATGATCGACCGCCTCGTCTGAGCCCGCTGACGGCCCGGACGGGGCCAGGCACCTTCTGGCGTTCGACCTGACGCGTCCTGCAACCCGGGAGCCGGAGGGGGTCAGGCACCTTCTGGCGTTCGACCTGACGCGTCCTGCAACCTGGTCGGCCAGAAGGTGCCCGACCCCATCCGGCTGGCGCGCGGCGCGACCATGCGTTATGGTCTGACCATCAGACCGAGCGCCCAATGGAGGCGCCGACCCCTCGAAGGAACCGATGATCACCGGAATGAATCACGCCGTGCTGTACGTGCGAGACGCACGGCGCCACCAGAAGTTCTACGAAGACGTGCTCGGCTTCTCGACCGTCATCGATCACCCGGACGGCGCGTTCGTCTTCATGCGGGCCCCGGCGTCGACGAATCACCACGATCTCGCATGCTTCACGATCGGCGACGGCGCCCAGCCCTCGACCGCCGGCCGCCAGCAGGTCGGGCTCTACCACGTCGCGTGGGAGGTCCCGACCCTCGCCGATCTCGAGGCGTACCGCCAGAAGCTCACCGAGGTCGGTGCCCTCGTCGGCGCCTCCGACCACGGCGCCAACAAGAGCCTCTACGCCCGCGACCCCGACGGCATCGAGTTCGAGGTGATGTGGCTGGTGCCCGCCGACGAGTGGGGCGACGAACAGCACGAGGCCATCGTTCGTCCACTCGACATCGGCGCCGAAGTGGCCCGGTTCGGGTCGCACCTGGCGTCGACCTCGCACAAGGTCGCGACCTCGAACGGCACGGTGCACCAGATCGCCGAGAACCAGTACTGCCACTTCTTCGACGACGCCGAGTTCGTCCCGACCGACCGCGAGGGATTCCGCCACCGCATCATCAACGGCGACGACCTGCAGCTGTGCTTCTGGCGGATCAAGGGCGGCGCCGAGGGATCGTTCCTCCACCACCACGACGACCACGAGCAGCTCGGCATCATCATGCGCGGCGCACTCGACTTCCGGATTGGCGACCCCGACGACCAGCGCCGCACCGTGCTCCGCGCCGGCGACGTGTACCTCGCGCCTCGCTCCGTCGACCACGGCGATTCGATCTTCGTCGGCGACGACGAGTTCGACGAGTGCTGGATCCTCGACGTGTTCTCCCCGCCCCGCCCCGACATGCACCCGACGAGTGCGAACAACGACACCAACTCCAAGGAGGTGACGGCATGACCGCCGACTGGCGCATCGCTGTCGATATCGGAGGGACCTTCACCGACGTGGTGCTGCTCGACGCAGCGTCCGGCAACGTCGTGGTCGACAAGACCCTCACCACGCCCCAGAACCCGCTCGACGGCGTCCGCACCGGCATCCGGTCGCTCCTCGAGCGGGCCGACATCGCGCCGGGCGATGTGACGGCACCGATCGTCCACGCCACGACCCTCATCACGAACGCGCTGATCGAGGGCAAGACCGGCCGCGCTGGTCTCGTCACCACGCAGGGGTTCGGCGACACGCTCCTCATCCGCGACGAGCACCGGTACGATATGTACGACCTCCAGATCGAGTTCCCGGCGCCGCCGATCCCGCGCGACCGGACGTTCGAGCTCGACGAGCGGGTCGCCGCCACCGGCGAACTCGTCCACGCCCCGACGGCCGAGGCGCTCGCGACGCTCACCGAGCAGTTGCGCGCCGCCGACGTCGAGTCGGTCGGACTGTGCTTCCTCAACTCGTACGTGAACGGCGAGAACGAACGACTCGTCGCCGAGCATCTCGCGAGCGAGCTCGGCGTACCGGTCTGCATCTCGTCCGACGTGTCGCCCCAGATCCGCGAGTACCCGCGCATGATCACGACGGCGTGCAACGCGGCGACGATGCCGGTCATCGGCCCCTACCTCGAAGAGCTCCAGAAGTGGCTGTCGAGCGAGGGCTTCGGCGGGTCGGTGCTGATGATGCTGTCGAACGGCGGCGTGGTCTCGGCCGACGACGCGGCCCGCATCCCGATCCGGCTCGTCGAGAGCGGCCCGGCCGCCGGCGCTCTCGCCGGCAGCTGGTTCGCCCGCCGCCTCGACGCCGACCGCCTGATGTGCTTCGACATGGGCGGCACCACCGCCAAGGCCTGCCTCATCGACGGGGGCGAGCCCGAACTCACCAATGTGTTCGAGGTCGCCCGCGCCTACCGCTTCAAGAAGGGTTCGGGCTTCCCCTGCTCGGTCCCGTCGGTCGATCTCGTCGAGATCGGCGCCGGCGGCGGCTCGCTCGCCCGCGTCGACCAGTTCGGTCTGCTCAAGGTCGGCCCCGAGTCGGCCGGCTCCGAGCCCGGCCCCGCCTCGTACGGCCGTGGCGGCACCGAACCCGCCGTCACCGACGCCGACGTCGTCCTCGGCATGCTCGACCCCGACTCGTTCCTGGGCGGCGACATGCCGCTCGACCAGGCCGCCGCCGCCGCGGCCGCCGGCCGAGTCGGTGAGTCGCTCGACCTCGACGACGTCCAGGTCGCCGCCGGCATCCACGAGATCGTCAATCAGAACATGGCGGCCGCCGCCCGCATGCACGCCGTCGAGATGGGCGTCGACCTGCGCGGCATCGGCCTGCTCGCCTTCGGCGGGGCCGGTCCGGTCCACGCCTGCGGCGTCGCCGAACTGCTCGAGTCGCACCACGTCGTGTTCCCCGTCAACGCGTCGGTCCTGTCGGCGTTCGGCACCCTGGTGTCGCCGGTCCGGATCGACCTGGCCCGTTCGATGCCCCGCCGCATCGACCACCTCGACCCGGCCGAGCGCGACGCCCTGCTCGACGACCTCCGCACGGAAGGCCGCCGCGTGCTCGCGGCTGCCGGTACCGATCCCGGCAAGATCCGCTTCCGCTACGGCGTCGACGCCCGCTACGCCGGTCAGGGCAACGAGGTCACCGTGTGGGTCGGCGAGGGCGACGAGTGGACGCTCGAGGCGAGTGACGTCCTCGATGCGTTCGAGTCGGAGTACCGCCGCATCTACGGACTCGCCATCCCCGACGTCCCGGTCGAGGTCGTCACGTGGCGGCTGTCGGCCGCCAGCGAGACGCAGCCGATCGACCCCGACCCCGTCGCCCCCGGCACGGGTGCCGGGCCCGTCCGCACCCGGCCGGTCGTCTTCGGACGTGCCCAGGACCCGATCGAGACTCCCGTGTACAAGCGTGTCGACCTCGGCGCCGGCGACCGGTTCGACGGGCCCGCCATCGTCGAGGAACGCGAGACGACGAGCGTGATCCGACCCGGCTGGCAGGTCGAGGTCGCCGCCGACGGCAGCCTGATCGCCACTCGACCGGAGAACCGAACCGCGAACACCGAGCAGAACGGAGCCGCCCGATGACCCGCACGTTCGACCCGATCGAGCTGGAGATCTGCTGGCAGAGCCTGATCGCCACCGTCAACGAGCAGGCCCGCGCCCTGCAGCGCTCCGCGTTCAGCCCGATCGTCCGCGAGGCGGGCGACTTGGCCAACGCCGTGTTCGACCGCCGCGGCCGGATGGTCGCCCAGGCCGTCACGGGCACGCCGGGCCACATCAACAGCCTGGCGATGGCCGTGTCCAACATCTTGGAGGAGTACCCGATCGACAGTCTCGAGCCGGGCGACGTCCTCATCACCAACGATCCGTACAAGACGGCGGGCCAGCTGCTCGACGTGACCGTCCTCGTACCCGCGTGGCGCGACGGTCGGCTGATCGCGTTGTTCGGCTCGACGATCCACCACACCGACGTCGGCGGCTACGGCATCGGTGCCGGCGGACGCGACGTGTTCGAAGAAGGACTCTGGATCCCCATCGTCAAGCTGATGAAGGGTGGAGAGCGCAACGAGGACATCTGGAAGTTCATCCTCTCGAACGTGCGCCAGCCCGATCACATGGCCGGCGACCTGCACGCCCAGATCGCCTCGGGCGAAGTGGGCGCCCAGCGGCTGTCGACCCTGTGCGACCGCCACGACCTCGACGACATCGAAGACCTGTCCGACGAGATCGTCACCCGGTCGGAGGCCGCGACCCGGGCCGGCATCAAGGAGCTGACGAGCGGCCGCTACGAGGCGTCGGCGTTGCTCGACCTCGCCGACGGCAGCGAGATCACGATCCAGTGCGCGCTGATCGTCGACGCCGACACCGGCACGATCACCGTCGACTACACCGGCACGTCGCCGGCGAGCCGATGGGGCATCAACGTGGTCAAGAACTACACCCACGCGTACACGACGTTCGCGATCCGTTCGGTGCTCAGCCCCGACATCCCGAACAACTACGGCAGCCTCGCCCCGATCGAGCTGATCGCTCCCGAGGGTTCGATCGTCAACGCACAGCCACCTCAGCCGGGCACGGCCCGCCATGTGGTCGGCATGTTCCTGCCGAACGCCCTCCTCAAGGCGCTCGCCCAGGTCCGTCCCGAGGGCGCCATGGCCGAGGGTTCCGGTGCGGTGTGGACGATGCAGGTCAGCGGCAACCACGACGACGGCAGCCCGTTCATCACGGCGATGTTCACCTACGCCGGCGGCGTCGGCGCTCGTGCGACCAAGCCGGGCCTGAACGCCTGCTCGTACCCCACCGGCGTCGCCGCCGTGCCGATCGAGGTCGTCGAGGCGTCGGCCCCGATCCGCTTCTCGACCAAGGCGCTGCGCGAAGGCTCCGGCGGCGCCGGCGCCCAGACGGGTGGCCTCGGACAGACGATCGAGTTCTCGGTCGACACGACGCGCGAATGGGAACTCAACGCCGTCACGAGCCGCCTGGCCCACGCACCCGAAGGCATCTTCGGCGGCGAGGCGGGCGAGACCGGATCGTTCCTGGTGAACGGTGAGCCGGTCCGCACGCAGGCCCGCATCACCCTGCAGCCCGACGACGTCGTCACGTTGCGCCTCCCCGGCGGCGGCGGCTACGGCGCTCCGGTCGGGGCCGGCACCGACGGAGCGAACGGCTGATCATGACCGCGGCGACCACCCACACGTTCGTGGAACTGTGGTCGTCCGCGGTCGCGCACCGAGGCGGCGCCCCGTTCCTCACGTTCGAGGGGCCGTCCGGTGCGGTGACCGACTGGACGTACGACGAGTTCGACCGGGTCGTGGCGCGCGCCGCCGCGGCACTGGCCGAACGCGGCGTCGCACCCGGATCGTCGGTCCACCTCGCACTCACCAACTCCCCGACCTTCGTCGCGTTCTGGATCGCGACGCTCCGCCTCGGCGGGTGGATCGTCCCGTCCGATCCGATGGGTCGCACGCCCGAGTTCGCCGAACACATCGAGCGGACCTCCCCCGCGGTCGGTGTGTGCGCGACCGAGCGGGCCGCCACCTATCTCCCCGCTGCCGGTGACCGTCCCGTCATCCGGATCGACGAGGCCGACACCTCCTTCGACTGGCTGCCTGCCGACGGGGTCGACGAGTGGCCCGAGGTCGCGGCCACCGATCGTGCGGCGGTGATGTTCACCAGCGGCACGACCGGCCGCCCCAAGGGTGTCGAGATCACCCAGGCGAACTACGCCTTCGCCGGCACGACGATGGCCTCGGCGGCCGGCCTCGGCGCCGACGACCGCCAGATCGTCGTCCTCCCCCTGTTCCACGCGAACGCCCAGTACTACTCGTTCGCCAGTGCGATCGCCGTCGGCGCATCGGTTGCGTTGATCCACACGTTCTCGGCGAGCGGCTTCATCCCGCAGGCAGCGCGCCATCGAGCGACCCACGCCAGCCTGTTCGCCGGCCCGATCCGGATGATCCTCGCCCGCGGTGGCCCCCTCGATCCGACGAGCGGCGACCAGCTCCGACTCCGTCATTGCTGGTTCGCCCAGAATCTCGGCGACGACCAGTTCGACACCTTCAGCGCCTGGATCGGATGTCGACCCCGCCAGCTGTACGGCATGACCGAGACGATCCCGGCGGTCCTCACCGACACGACCGACGACCCGAGACCCGACTCGATGGGCACCGTCTCCGACGGCTGCGTGCTCGAAGTCCACGACGAACACGGCGATCGCTGCCAGCCGGGCACGGTCGGCGAGATCGTCGTCGGGGGCCGACCCGGTTACGAACTGTTCGCCGGCTACCTCGACGACCCGGTGACCACCGCGGCGTCGTTCCGAGGCGCCTGGTTCCGCACGGGCGATCGCGCCTGGGTCGACGAGGCCGGACGACACCACTTCGACGGTCGACGTGCCGACGTCCTCAAGGTCTCGGGGGAGAATGTCTCCGTGGTCGAGGTCGAAGCGGTCGTCGGCGCCCATGCCGAGGTCCACGAGGTCGTGGTGGTCGGCGCCCCCGACCCGATCCGCGACGAGGTCCCGGTGGCGTTCGTCGTGCCGACCGAGACCGCCGACCGCGCCGGCTTGCCGGCCCGACTCGACGCCTGGTCGACCGAACGACTCGGCAAGGCCAAGCAACCACGCCACTACGAGATCGTCGACGACCTGCCCCGCACGTCGGTCGGCAAGATCCGAAAGTTCCTGCTCGCCGACGCCGCCGCAGCGGTCGCATCGCCGGCGAGCCACACCGATCCCCCCAACCAGCAACCGGAGAGTCAGTCATGACGATCGAACACACCACCGCACCGGCACTGCCCGCCGGCATCGACGCTGCGTTCCTCGACGAGCTGCAGCGGTCGACGACCGATGTCGCGACGGCGATCACGCTGCCGCCGCAGCTGTACACGTCGGCCGACGCCCTCGCGTTCGAACGTGAGGCGATCTATGCCAAGGAGTGGCTGTGCGTCGGCCGCGTCGAACGGATCCCGAACCCCGGCGACTGGTTCACGGTCACGATCTGCGACGAGCCGATCATCGTGGCGCGCGACAAGCAGGGCGAGATCAACGCCATGTCGGCGGTCTGCCAGCACCGGGCGATGCAGGTCTGCGACGGCGAAGGCAACGGCACCACGTTCAAGTGCCCGTACCACCACTGGAACTACGCCCTCGACGGCCGCCTGCTCGGTGCGCCGGCGATGGAGCGGACCGAGGGATTCGACAAGTCGGAGTGGGGTCTCCCCCGTCTGGCCGTCGAACTCTGGCAGGGCTTCGTGTTCGTCAACATGGACGTCGACGCTGCGCCGCTCGCACCGACGCTCACCTCGTACACCCCGTACCTCGACAACTATCACCTCGACGAGGCCGTGTGCCCCGGCACCTTCACGCTGGAGGACATGCCGTGGAACTGGAAGGTGATGTTCGAGAACTTCAACGACGGCTATCACGCCAACCGACTCCACCAGTACGTCCAGGACTTCTGCCCGAGCAGCATGAGCGAGTTCCCCGTCGAGTGGGACGACGACAACAACGTCATCTTCCGTGAGGGCGGCTACACCCACATGGACGGCGGCTTCAACGCGACGCATCACGCCATCATGCCGATCTTCCCCGACCTGACCGACGAGGAGCGCACCCGCTCCACATTCGCTCTGGTGCCGCCGACACTGTGCCTCGGCACGGCACCCGACCAGGCGTTCTTCTTCCTGGTGCGACCGAAGGGACCCGAGACGATCGACATCGAGATCGGCTACATCTTCCACCCGTCGGCACTCGACGACCCGATGTTCGAGCACAAGCTCAAGCTCACCGATGTCGGCGTGCAGGTGTTCGTCGAGCAGGACCAAGACGCCACCAGGAAGGTCCAGCGTGGACTCCGCTCGCGGTTCGCACCGCGCGGCCGCTATTCGTGGCAGGAGGAGAGCCACGTCAACTTCAACCGGTGGCTCGTCAAGCGCTACCGGGAGCAGATCAACGGCTGAACGAAATGTTCGAGCACGCAGATCGGCACCTCGCCGACCGAGCGACATCGTCCGGCAACAAACATGAAACACCGGTCCCCTACTATCACCGTGTGGTCTGACCATCAGACCGCTCAATCCAGGAGGAATCCACCAGCGATGAACACCCAATCCAAGAATCCCGCACGGATGTGGCGGCGCAGCATCGTGGCGTTGACGGCGCTGTCGTTGGTCGCCGCCGCGTGCGGTGACGACGACGACTCGTCGAGCGACACCGACACGACGGAGGCCGAAGCGGAGACCGAGACCACGGACGCTCCCGAGACCGAGACGACCGAAGCCGACACCGAGACCACCGAAGCCGAGGCCGAGACCGAGACCACCGAAGCCCCGACCGAGACGACCGAGGCCGAGATGGCCGGGGAGATGGTCGATCTCGACGCGAACGGTGACGGTGAGGTGCGCATCGGTATCGCCGCTGCGGGCCCCCGTGACGACGGCGCCTACTACCAGGCCGTCGTCGACGCCGCCGAGACCTTCTCCGCCGAGAACGGCTGGGGCGAGGTCATCGTCGTCGACAACATCCAGGCCGCCGACGCCGCCACCGAACTGGCCAACCTTGCGCAGCAGCCGGTCGACATCCTGATCGTCGGCGCCAGCGAGATCGCCGAGCCCATGCCCGACCTCGCCGAGGAGTACAGCGACATCTTCTGGTACTGCAACTGCGGCGCCGGGTTCCCCGAGAGCGAGTTCTACCTGCAGAGCCAGGACAACGGCGCGGGCATCGCCTACACCGCCGGCGTCGCAACCGGCATCGCATTGCGCGACAGCGGTGGCGACTCCGTGGCGTTCCTCGGCTGCTGCGACCTCGGCTTCGAGATCCAGCACTACCTCGCCTACCAGCTCGGCCTCTCGGCCGTCGACGAGTCGCTCACCTTCACCTACGTGCCGACCGGTGACTTCCCGTTCGACTTCGACAACATCCAGAACGCGTCGGCTGCCTACGAGAACGCCGTCGCCGAGGGTGCCGACGCGATCTACCCGTACCTCGGCGGCGCCCACGAGCCCATCGTGCAGCTCGCCAACGAGGGCGGTCAGATCGTGCTGAGCGCCGGCGCCTCCGACGTCTGCACCCGTGAGGGTGACCTCTCCTGGGACATCGCCGTCCGCTTCGACGGTGGCGACTACGTGCGTGAGATCTTCCCGCAGATCCTCGACGGCAGCGCCCAGGAAGGCGACATCATCGTCTACTCGCCGGGTGAGGAGCCCGACGTCGCCGGTGCCGTCATCTGCGACGCCACCCCCGAACAGCAGGCCGAGATGGACGAGGCCTACGCACTGGTGGCGAGTGGCGAACTCGACGCTGCGTTCGGCGAGATCGCCGCCGAGGCATTCGGTGGCTGATCTGCCCTCCAGCGGCACAGGTACGGGTGTCGGGCCTTCGGGCCCGGCACCCGGCCGGGCCGCCGTCCGACTCGATCAGATCTGCAAGCGCTACGGCAGCGTGCAGGCCTGCGACAACGTCGACCTGGTCCTGCACCCCGGTCGCGTCCACGGTGTGTTGGGCGAGAACGGTGCCGGCAAGTCGACCCTCATGAAGATCCTGATCGGCCTGGTCATCCCCGACTCGGGCACGGTCACGATCAACGGTGACCGCGTGCGTCTCCGTGACCCGCTCGACGCCGCCGAACACGGCATCGGCATGGTGCACCAGCACTTCAGCCTCGTCGAGCCCCTCCGCGTGTGGGAGAACGTCGCCCTCGGCGAGGACGGCAAGCTCCGCCCCTCCGACGTGCGTGACCGCATCGTCGAGATCTCCGATCGTTATGGCCTCGACGTCGACCCCGACGCCGTGGTCGGTGAGCTCCC
>JAGQSS010000960.1 GCA_020439405.1 Ilumatobacter sp.
CGGCGGGTTGATCGCGCGCCACGCCGTGGTCGGCGACGATCGACTGCGCGCCATGGGCCTGGTCAACACCGAGCAGCCCCAGGGCCTGGGCTTTCGCTTCAAGCTGTTCCTGGCCCCGCGCCGCCTGCCGGGCTTTCGCGCCGCGTTCGCCTGGGCCGTCGCCCAGCCACGCCTGCGCTGCCACCCGCTGCTGCTCGGCGACTGCTTCGTCGACCGCAGCCTGATCGACGGCGAGTTCGACGAGTTCTTCCTGCGCCCGATCTACACCGAGCCCGCGCGCCTCGACGCGGCGATGAAGCTGCTGCTGTCCTTCGACGAGCGCCACGTGCTCGAGCTCGGCGCGATCCACCGCCGCCTGCGCGCGCCGGTCCAGCTGGTCTGGGGCGCGCGCGATCCCTTCTTCCCCCTCGACTGGGCCCAGGCCATGGTCGAGACCTTCCCGGACGCGCGCCTGCACGTCGTCCCCGACGCCAAGCTCTTCGTCCACGAGGAGCGCCCCGACGCGGTCGCCGAGGCCCTGCTGGGCGTGCTCGCGGGCT
>JAGQSS010000961.1 GCA_020439405.1 Ilumatobacter sp.
CTCGTTGCCGGCGGCGTTGAAGCCCGGGGCCCCTTCGGCCTGATGGTGGGAAGCCGTGCGCAGGCGATCGTCGAGGACGGGGATCATGAGGGCCTGGTAGGCGATCCGCGGACCGCTGCGGTCGCGGGCCATGAGCGTGAGCGCCGCGGCGAGGGCACCGCCGGCGCTGGCGCCCGTGACGACGAGTCGATCGAGGTCGACCCCGAGCTGGTCGGCGTTCGCAGCGACCCATTGCAGCGCCGCATAGCAATCCTCGGGGCCGGCCGGGAAGGGATGCTCGGGGGCGAGGCGGTAGTCGACGCTGACGACCACGCAATGGTGGTTTCGGGCCCAGTCGGCCTCCATGCCGGCGAAGCTCTCGGGATGCATCAGGCAGAAGGCGCCGCCGTGGATCTGCAGCAGGACGGGCAGGGGCGCGGCGCGGCGGACCTTCGGCTGGTAGACGACGACGCGGACGTCGGGCGCGCCGGGCGGGCCGGGGACGAAGCGCTCGGCGATGTCGAGCTCGCGGCGATGTTCGTCGCGCAGCTCGAGACCG
>JAGQSS010000962.1 GCA_020439405.1 Ilumatobacter sp.
CCGGATACCGGCATTCGCACCGACCTGATCTGCCGAGGTCGGCTCGGATCGGTCTACACCATCGCCGGGCAGTGAGAGGTGGAGGATCGTCGGCCGGGTCTCAACGTCCGGGCAGCACCTGCTCGACGTCGAGGGTGCGGGCGAACAGGTCCCCCACCTCGGCGACCCGATCGAGCACGTCGGACGCCTCGAAGCTCAGGGCCTCACCTGTCGACGCACCCTCGACCTCGGCCCAGGTGACGGGCGTGGACACCGTCGGTGTCGGTCGGGCGCGCAGCGAATACGGCGCGATCGTCGTCTTGTGGCGGCTGTTCTGGCTCCAGTCGATGAGGACCTTGTCGACCCGGGCAGCTTTCGTCTGCGTGGTCACGACCCTGTTCGGGTTCGCCTTCTCGATCACCCGGGCCACGGCGAGGGCGAATCCTGAGCACGTCTCGTGGTCGACCGGGGTGTTGAGCGGGACGTAGACCTGGAGACCTTTCGACCCGGACGTCTTCGGATGGGCCTCCAAGCCCACGCCGTCGAGCACGTCACGGAT
>JAGQSS010000963.1 GCA_020439405.1 Ilumatobacter sp.
TAGCGGCTGAGTACTTCAACCGTGAGCTCGACTACAAGATCAAGACGTTTACCACCGCCTTCGAGCCGATCATGATCATCTTCGTCGGCGTGGTGGTCGGCTTCGTCGCCGTCTCCCTCGTCCAAGCCATGTACGGCGTCCTCGGCGGCGTCCAAGACGCCAACACCTGATCACGATGACCACGGGCGGACGTTTCATCGGGTCAGGTGTCGGAGGTGACGGCGAGGAACGAGCCGTTACCGTCGATCACCTGACCCGGGAACCCTGGCTACACGCGCCAGATCAGATCCACGATCTCCGGCCCGAAGAAGATCGCCAACACCGTCCCCACGGCCAAGAACGGCCCGAACGGCAACGCGGTCTTGCGTCCCGCCGAACCGACGGCCATGGCGATCACCCCGACCACCGCGCCGATCAGGAAGCCCAGGAACAGCCCGACGGGCACCGTCCCCAGGTGCAGGTATCCCATGTACAACCCGAGCAGCGGTGCGAGGCGCACATCCCCCTCGCCCATCTGCCCCCGCGACCCCAGGTAGA
>JAGQSS010000964.1 GCA_020439405.1 Ilumatobacter sp.
GATCAGGCTCCCTTCGTCGGCCCCATGCCCGAGGTCGACGGTCACGGCGACACCACGATCGGGATGGTCCCCTTCACCGTGGATCAACGGCGACTGGTGGTGGCACTCGCCGAGCCCCTCCTGATGCAGAACGGCCGCGGCTCCGCGTCGGTCCCGTCGTCGTCGGAAGCAGCTCGCCGACTGGGCTGGACCGTCACCCGCTTCAACCGCAAGCTCGACAACGTGTGTCAGAAGCTGACCAAGGTCGGCGTGCGGGGCCTGCACGGATCGCCGGGCGAACTGGCGTCCAACCGTCGGGCCAGGCTGGTCGAGTACGCGGTGACCACTCGTCTGGTCACCGCCGAGGACCTGGTGCTGCTCGACCGCGATGACGCCGCTGAGACCTGACTCGAGCTGTTCTCGCCCGGCCTGCTGACGGGGTGGGGAGTCCTCCCCGTAGCCCGGTCGGAGTCGTCCTGTGAGGATCGGTGGCGTGAGAGCGAACTCCTCAGTTGAGCGACGGACCGCCGTGGCGTACCTTGACCCGACCACCGGTCG
>JAGQSS010000965.1 GCA_020439405.1 Ilumatobacter sp.
TAGGCGCGGCCGCCGCGCACCGCAGTGAAAACTTGGATCTGGCCGCTCGGCCATTCGATGGTCAGCCGCTCCGCCGCGTCCGCCTCGCCCAGCCCGAAAACGGCGCAAGGTTCGTCGCAGGAGAGAAAGCCGCGGGCGGCGGACAGGAACCGGACCTGCTTGGCTCCGCCGCCTTCCACCGTGATCCGCGCGCCCAACCCGTAGCGGTTTGAATACGAGCCGCGGAGCCGGAGCTTGAGCGCGCCTTTCGCCGCGCTACTACGATTCTCGTAGATCGCGGCGGGCGCGTCGAAATTGTTGACCACGATGTCGAGGTCGCCGTCGCCGTCGAGGTCGCCGAAGGCGGCGGCGGTGCTGACCTGCGGGTCGGCGGCGACGCCCCATGCCGCGCTCCGGTCCTCGAACTTCAGGTCGCCGGTGTTTTGCAGCGCCAGGTTCGGGGCTTTGACCGGCGGGCTGGCCAGCCACAGGTCGCGGGACTGCGGCCAGTCGCCGCCCGCCTGGCGGTGCGCATCGAGCAGGTCGGCGTCGAACCAA
>JAGQSS010000966.1 GCA_020439405.1 Ilumatobacter sp.
CCATTAGCAAGATATCAGGGTCGGCGGCGAGCGCCCGGGCCAGACCGACGCGCTGCTGCATACCACCGGAAAGCTCGGATGGATACGAGAGGGCGAATGGGGCCAACCCCACGGCTTCCAGCGCTTGCATCGCCGCCTTATCACGGTTCGTCCTGTCTACCCCCTGTACAGCAAGGCCGTATGACGTGTTGTCGATGACGTTCCAATGAGGGAACAGCGCAAAGTGCTGGAAGACCATGCCCATCTTTTGACGCCGGAATTCTTGCAGCGCCTTCCCCTCCAGCTTCTGCACGTCGATCCCGTCGACGAAGACTTCACCATCGGTCACTGTATGAAGCTTGTTGACCATCCTGATGGCAGTTGACTTGCCAGAACCAGAAAGGCCCATCACCACGAATATCTCGCCCGTCTTCACGCCGAAGTTGACGTCGTTCAGACCAACAACGTGATCGGTGGCTGCCTGGATATCGTCTTTTCCGACTCCAGCCTTGGCAAGTTGAAGAGCTCTGCCCTTCGGCTGGTCGCCGAAGACCTTG
>JAGQSS010000967.1 GCA_020439405.1 Ilumatobacter sp.
TTTCCCGCAGCCGCGTTCGGTGGACGGGCCGACATCATGGCCCACCTGGCACCGGAAGGACCGGTCTACCAAGCCGGAACGCTCTCGGGAAACCCGGTGGCCGCGGCGGCCGGGTTGGCCACCCTGCGGGGCTGCACCGAAGATCTCTACCCCCGCCTCGAGGCCACGGCGACCGTGATCGCGGATGCCGCCTCGGCCGCCCTCACCGCCGAGGGTGTGCCGCACACGGTGCAGTGGGCCGGCTCGATGTTCTCGATCTTCTTCCGCGAGGACCCCGTGCGCACCTATGACGATGCTCGCGCCCAGGACACCGCCGCCTTCGGCCGGTTCTTCCACGCCATGCTCGACGCCGGTGTGCACCTGCCGCCGAGTGCCTTCGAGGCCTGGTTCGTCTCGGGTGCGCACGACGATGAGGCCTTGGACGTCATCACCACCGCCCTGCCGGCCGCGGCCAGAGCGGCGGCGGCAGCCGACTGACCACGGAGAGCACCCGGCATACCGACCCCGGGCGGCCGGCATACCGAAAGTGCACTAT
>JAGQSS010000968.1 GCA_020439405.1 Ilumatobacter sp.
GGCCGTCGAGCTCAGCCGCAGACGTTGTAGAACACGACGTCGCCCTGGGCGCAGTACCAGTTGTCGCCGTTGGCGTCGCAACAACCGATGTCGGTGATGCCGGTGTTCTCGCAGGGGTCACCGTCGACGAGGCCGTCCGGGCAGCCGATCGGGTTGGTGCCCTCGGGATCCTCGCCCTCGAAGCCACAGTCGTACCAGCCGTTCATGGCATCCCAGCCGCACATGTTCACCGGGCCGGTGGTGGCGTCGGTGGTGTCGGTGGTGTCGGTGGTGGTGTCGGTCGTGGTCTCGGTGGTGTCGGTCGTGGTCTCGGTGTCGGAGGTCGTATTGGTGTCGAAGGTGTCCAGGGTGTCGCTGATCTCGTCGGGGCCGCCGTAGTCGGAGCCACCCGCTTCGGATTCGTTCTTCTCCGTGCCGGTACAGCCGGCGATGGTGAGCGCACCCGCGGCCATCACCGTCATCGCCTTGAGGCCGACGCCGAAGGCCAGGCTGTGTAGACCGCGTGCGGGCGCGGTGGACTCCTGGGCGACCACGG
>JAGQSS010000969.1 GCA_020439405.1 Ilumatobacter sp.
CCTGCTTGGCGGTCTCGGGTCACTGCTCGTCGCCCTGCTCTTCGCGGGAGGCCCCGCGCTGAGCGCGAGCAACACCGTCGCGCCCTCGGCCCTCGGTCGCTACGCCCAGCTCACGGAGACGCGTGACTTCGTGCCCGCCGAGTGCCTCGCCGTCATCCCCGGCGCAACGATCGACATCATGGACATCCGCTACGCCGCCGCCGGGAACGGACAGCCGAACCTCATCCTCGGAACGGACGGGCCGGACAACATCAGCGCGGGGAACGGCGACGACTGCGTGGTCGGCGGCGACGGCAACGACACGATCCTCGGCCAGGGCGGCAACGATGTGATCCTCGGCGGCGCCGGGAACGACGACATCACGACGGCTGCCGGCAACGACTGGATCTATGCCGGCGAGGGCGATGACACCGTGAACGCCGGGAACGACAACGACAACGTCTTCGGCGAGGGCGGCGCGGACTCCCTCAATGGCGGCGGCAACGACGACTTCGTTTACGGGGGCGAGGGCGACGACACCCTGGTCCAGGGCGGC
>JAGQSS010000096.1 GCA_020439405.1 Ilumatobacter sp.
GAGGTTCCAGCCGAAGCCACCCTGACCGGACACGCCGGGCTCGCCCCAGCTCCAGCCGGGCGTGTGGCAGCGGGCGCAGCTGTAGGCGCCGCTCGCCATCTCGAGGTTGAACAGCGCCTCACCGTACGAGCCGTAGGTGCCGTCCTCGACCGAGGCCATGGCGATCTGTTCGATGTCGGCCTGCATGTCGGCCGGCAGATGACCGGACGCACACGTCTGCGGGTCGTCCTCGCCCTCACCGCAGTCTTCGCGTTCGACCTGGATGCTGCGCAGGTAGGCGATCAGGGTGTCGATCTGCTGGTCGTTCATCGGACCGCCGCCGTCGACGCCCCACGGGGACATCGGGCTGAACGGGCGGCCGTAGACGAGGATGAACTTCACCTCGTCCTCGTCGAAGCGGTACAGCACGGTGTCGAGCGCCGGCGCCTTCCAGTTGACGGTACGGACCTCGCCGGTCGTGGTGTCGGTGAGGTTGTACTCGGCGACACCGCCGGTCGCCGCCATGCCACCGTGGCAGCCGGAGCAGTTGAAGCCGCCCTCGGCGGTCGGGGCGAACAGGTCGGCACCCCAGTCGATGAACTTCTCTTCCTTCTCGGCCTGGGCACCGGCCTGGCGCGACGGCTCGAGGATCCAGTAGAGCGGCAGGGCGATCGAGATGATCACGAGCAGCACGACCGCGATGCCGAGCACACGGTCGAGGCGCGGGCCTTCGAGCGTCGCGTCGTCGTAGTACGGCTTGCGGTTCGCGGCGAGCTCGATCTCGGAACCGAGTTCGTCGCGCGACTGCCGGATGTTGAGGAACGCGTAGACGACCCAGCCGCCGAGGATGACGGCGAAGATGAGCCACGCGATCGACGTGGTGGTCAGGGCAATCATCAGTGTTCAGAAGCTCCCACGCAGTGCGGACCCTCAGCCTCCTGGCCGGTGGTGTTCGTCCCGATCGGGCGACCCTGCCAGACCGTGCCGGTGTCGACGATGACGTCGCCGGCGCCGGTGATCTCGGCAGCGAAGTGGTCCATGCCGCGGGGCGCGGGGCCACCCTTCTTCTCGCCGACACGGTTGTACTGCGAACCGTGGCAGCCGCACTCGAACCACTGGCTCGAGGTGCACTGGGGCACGCGGCAGCCGAGGTGCGGGCACTTCTGGTACGAGATGATGATGCCCTGCTCCATGTTGGCGAGCAGCGGGTCCTGGTAGACGCCGACGGCCTTCGGCACCGCTTCGGCCGGGTAGTCGGTGATCCAGGCGCGTGCCTCGGGGGCGTAGAAGAAGCCGTCGCCGGCACGGATGCCGGCCTTGACGTCGGTCAACTTGCCGACGTTGACCTTGCCGCCGAAGCCGCCGGTGGCGGTCGGCCAGAGGTAGGCGACGAACGCGGCGGCCGAGAACGCACCGAAGCTGGCACCCATCAGGCCGATCGTGGCGCGGTTGAAGAACTGGCGGCGGCTGACGCCGACGGTCTCGGGGTCGGGCGGCGTCCACGGGGTGAGCCCCGTGTCGTCGCTGACCGGCACGATCGCCGTGCCGGAGCGTGCCTCGACGCCTTCGGCCTCGGCCTGCGCGGCGGTGCGGGCCGCGGCGGCCTCGCCCTCGACGGCGGCGCGCTCTTTGCGCGCCGTCGTGTCGCGCCGGACCGTCTCGGCGCTGAGCGCGCCGGCACCGCGCACGTCGCTGCGACGCGCGAGGGTGACGAAGGCCAGGGCGGCGAGGACGACGACGGCGACGACGCCGATGATGATGGCTGCGGTGGTGCTCATGAGGTCTCCTTCCCGCTGCTCACAGTTCGAAGAACAGGCCGTCTTCCCACGGGAAGACGAAGTTGAAGCCCGGACCACGGAAGAACGAACCGATCATCACGAGGACCGCCCAGAACATCAGGTGGACGGTCATCAGCGAGATCGCGAACTTGCGGTCTTCGGGCTTGTTGGACGGGTTCCGGTCGATGTACGGGGCGAAGATCAGGATGATCAGGCCCACACCGGGGATGGTGACGCCGGCGACCATCGGGTGGAACATCGTGAGGAGTTCCTGCAGGCCGAGGAAGTACCACGGCGCCTTCGACGGGTTGGGCGTCTGGTTGGGGTTCTGCGCCTGGAGCAACGGGGCGTTGACCCAGATCGAGAACAAGAAGGTGAAGGTGAGGCACGCCAGGGCGGCGACGAACTCGGCGGCGAGCAGGTGCGGCCAGGTGTGGACCTTGTCGACCGGCTGCGCCTTGACGTCCTGGATCGAGCCGGACTTGACGACGGTCAGCAGTCGCTGGGTGTGACCACCGGGGCCGGCACCGACGGGCACGCCGCCACCGGTCGGGGTGGCCTGCACGACCGACGCGACCTTGTCCTGGACGGCGACGGCGCCGCCACCCGACTCGGCTTCGCCACCGGACGCCTTGGCCTTGGCGGCCTTGCTGCGCTCGAGGAGGTGCGCGGGGATGCGGGAGTCGCTCGGCGACTCGGCCGCCGGTTCGGACGCGGCGGATTCGGCCGCCGGCTCGGCGGCAGCTGCCTTCTCACGGGCGGCCTGCGCCCGCTTGAGCAAGTGTTCGGGGATCTCAGTCATGGATCAGCACACCTCCCGGATCAGAGCGGCCCCGAGATTCCGCCGTCTTTTCGGACTCTCCAGAAGTGGATGGCCATGAAGATGACGGTGACGAACGGGAGGAACAACACGTGCAACACGTACCATCGGAGCAGGGTCTCGGAGCCGATCTCGGCACCGCCCAGCAACACGAATCTGACGTCTCGACCGAAGACCGGGGTGTACCCCATCATGTTGGTACCCACGGCGACGGCCCACACGGCGAGCTGGTCCCACGGCAGCAGGTAGCCCGTGAACGAGAGCAGCAGGGTCAGCTTGAGGAGCATGACGCCGATGACCCAGTTGAACTCACGCGGCGGCTTGTACGCGCCGTGGTAGAAGACGCGGGCCATGTGGAGGAACACCGAGATGACCATCAGGTGCGCGCCCCATCGGTGCATGTTTCTGACCAACAGACCGAACGTGACCGAGGTCTGCAGGTTCGAGATGTCGTTCCAGGCCGAGGTCGACTCGGGCCGGTAGAAGAACATCAGGAAGATGCCGGTGACCGTCAACAGGATGAACAGGAAGAAGCTGAGTCCGCCGAGGCAGAGCGTGTAGCTCACCTTGACCGCGTGCCGCTTCACCTTGACCGGGTGCAAGTGGTACAGCACCGAGTTCATGATCACGTAGCTGCGGTTACGCGGGCTGTCGGAGTAGCCCTTGCGGAAGATCGAACCGGGTCGGAAGATGCTGCTCCAGACCTGTCCGCCCTGCACACTGTCAACCGTCGATTGGAGTCGTTCCTTCGCGGTCGGCTTCGGGGTGTCGTCGATGATCTTGGCCATGTCGTTCTCGGGGTCGCTCTCAGAGCCTCATGCCATAGCCGTAGCCATGGTTGTTGGTGCGGGCATGGGAGTCGCCGGCAGCCGTGGGCTGGCCGGCCTTACCGAGGATGATCACCCCGGTGGGACAGCGGTCGACGCACAGGGCGCACCGCGTACAGATGTCGTCGTCGATGATGAACATGAACGCGTCGGACGGATCGACGCCCGGCTGTTCGGTCCCGTCGGCCTCGACGACCGCCGACGTGTTGACCATGTGGATGCACTTCCACGGACAGATGTCGACGCAGCCCTCGCAGGCGATGCACTCCGACTGGTCGATGTGGATGAACTGCTTCGGCTTCACCGCGCGGCCGAGATAGTCGGCGTCGACCTCGACGAGGGTGTACTCGTCGGTGTACGGCATCAGCGGCGGATTGGCGTCGGTCGTGGCCATCTCAGCAGCCCCCTTCGTGGGCGCGGGCCGCGGCGACGACGGTGGTCGTCGGGTCGGGGCGGCGCATCGAGGTGCGGGAACGGTTCATGGTGCGAACGGGTCAGGCCTTCTTGACGAGCGGTCGGCCGTACGAGCTGGTCGGCAGTTCCTTGGTGACGTTGTCGCCACGCTTCTGCCACCAGGTCCAGATGAAGATGAGCAGTCCGAAGAAGTAGACGTGGATGAGCACGACGATGATGTCGCGCACGGCCTCGTACTGCAGCGTGATCGGGTTCCAGCCGCCGAGCGAGTCGGGCTTCAGGATGTCGAACGGGCCGTAGATGATATTGGCGCGGTCCCAGCCGAGCTCCTTGTCGGCGTGGTCGATCCACTGGTGGGGGACGATACCGAACGCGAGGAACATCACGCCGAAGGCGTACACCGAGCCGAGCATCGCCTCGCCCCACGAGAACGGGGTGCCCTTGGGCCGACGCTTGCCGTAGGGGATCGCGATCAGGGTCAACACGGTCGCTGCGATGAACGAGACGATGAAGGCCACGTTGACGAACGGGATGGCATAGCCCTCCAGGGGATTCCACCAGTTGATGGCGATCATCTCGTCGTCGTGCCTTTCGGTCTCGGTCGTTTCGTGTCGAACGGTCGGTTCGTGTCGATCGGTTGTGCGGTGCGACACGTGGCGTGCCGCGTTCGTGAACGGTTGCACGAACCCGTGGTCCGCACTGTAGTCGGCCGAGTCCGCCGCGCGGCATTCCCGGCTGCCTCGTCACCGAACTGTCGGGGACCGTTCGGCGGCGACCGTTCACCTGTCGTCCGGTTGTGTCGTCCGGTTGTCGGCCGGACAGTGTGCAGACCAGTGTGCCGTTCCGACACGCATGTGCATAAGTGCATTCGGAGCGACCCGCGTTCGCGGATGCACCACCGAGCCCGCGTGCCCACTCCGTGCCGCACACCGAGCCGACGATGGAGCCGACGACGTGCCGACGACGTGCCGGCGACGAACCGGCGGCGAACTCGCCGGGGAATTCGGTTTGTGCGGCGCTGGCGTCTATCGTTGTGCCCGATCTGACCGGTGCGCCGCCGTCTCGCCCGCGCACCCGAATCGAAGCCGAGCCATCCTGAACACCGTGAGAGGACGAGCGTGACCGAAATCCCCGAGCACCTGCTGAAGCGAAGCCGCGACCGTCGCGCCGCGCTCGGCCTCGGCGGCGACGACGCCGGGAGCGGTGGCGACGCCACCGAGAACAAGCCGGCACCCGCCGCCAGCGCCGCTCCTGCGGCCAGCGCCGCGCCGGCGGCTCCCGCCGGTCGCGCCGCAGCTCCCGCCCCGGCGACGCCGCCGCCGCCGCCCAAGCCCGACACCCCGGTGGTGGCCGCCTACAAGAAGCGTCGCCGCGTCCCGTTCTGGGCGATGGCCGCGCTCGGCGTCCTGCCGGTCTGGGCCTTCCTCTACGCCCGGGCGCTCACCGAGCAGCCCGAAGAGGTCGCCGGCCCGCTCGGCATCGGCGCCGAGGTGTTCGCCAACTGCCAGTCGTGCCACCCCGGCGGCAACGAGGGCGCCGGCTACGGCTTCGTCGGCGGCGAGGTCCTGCTGACCTTCCCGCACATCGAAGACCAGATCCGCTACGTCTACTTCGGCACCGAGCAGTACAACATCGCCGGCGTCCAGATCTACGGCAACCCCGACCGCGAGGGCGGCGCCCACATCACCGGCGCCATGGGCCCGATGCCGGGCTGGGGCGGCAGCCTCACCGACGAGGAGATCCTGTCGGTCGTCTGCCACGAGCGCTACACGCTCGGCGGCGCCGACCCCACCGGCGAGTACGCCGAGGAATACGAGACGTGGTGCTCCGAGGAGGCCCCGGTCTTCGCCGACCTCGAGGCGGGCGGTGCGCTCGCCGATCTCGACCAGCGCGTCGAGGGCATCATGCCGATCGGCACCGAGCCGATCCCCGGCTCGCCTCCGTCCGAGTGATCCGCGCGGCGTGACGGACACCGCGTGACCGCTCCCGCCGCCACCGACGTCGACGTCCTGATCGTCGGCGGCGGTCCCGCCGGCCTCGCGGCCGCCACCGAACTCGCGCGTCGCGGACGCGACGTGACGGTCGTCGATCGTCTCGACGGCCTCGACGACACGACGATGTTGTTCACGCCACGCGCCGTCGCGGCGGCGCGACGGCTCGGCATCGATCTGCTCGAGTTCTTCCATCCGATCGACCGTGTCCGGCTGACGACGTCGGTCGCCGACCCGGCGCATCCGGGTGGTGCCGTCGGTCCGTCGACGTCGAGCGCCTGGCCGCGGGTGAGAGTGGCGCCCGAAGGCGGCTGCGTCGGGACCCGCGCCTCGTTCGTCGCCCACCTGCGCGCCCTCGCCGAGGTCCTCGACGTCACCCTGCTCGACGGGTACGACGCCGTCGAGCCGATCGTCGACCGCGGCTTCGTCCGTGGGGCCTGCGTCCGCAGCCCCGACGGTGCCACCGCCGAGGTCAGGGCGACGTTCACCATCGTCGCCGACGGCGGCAACAGCAACTTCGGCCGGCTGCTCGGCACGTACCGCCAGCCCGACTGGCCGATCGCGGTCGCCCATGCGGCCGACTACCGGTCGCCGTTGCACCTGGCCGCCGAGGCCGAGATCGTCGTCGGTGTCACCGATCGGGCCGGGACGCCGATCGCCGGGTACGGCTGGATGTACCCGACCGGCGCCGACACGGTCGGCGTCGGCGTGATGCTCATGTCGACCTCGGCCTCGTTCGCGGTGATCAACCCCGCACACCTCCTCGATCGGGTCGTCGAGCAGCACGCGTCACGGTGGCAGCTCGACCCCGAACCGGCGACGACACCGGCGGGGGGCCGGATCCCGCTCGGATCGTCGGTCGGCCCGCTCGCCGGCCCGACCTACGTGATCATCGGCGATGCCGGCGCCGCCGCCAACCCGCTGACCGGACTCGGGATCGACACCGCGCTCGAGACGGGCATCATGGCCGGCGACGTCGTGGGCGAAGCGCTCGATGCCGAGAGCGCCGCCGTGTTGCAGCAGTACCCGAAGCTGGTCGACGACCGGTACGGCGCTTACTACAAGTTCGGTCGCCTCACCGAGCGTGCGCTCGGCCAGCCGTCGTTCTCCCGTCGGCTCCACCACGCGTTGGGATCGCGTCCGTCGTTCGCCGAGGGCGCACTCCGGGTCGGGCTCCAGCACCTGCGCGCCGGTCGCGGCGGCGTCCCCGAGCTGATCTACCGCTCGGCCCGTGCCGCCGGCGTGTTCGTGCCCGACGCCTGACGGCGCGGGACGAGGCGTCACGACTCGAGGCGCAGCTTCGTGTGGCGACGGCGCAACGTGACGACCGAAAGCGCCAGGATCACCGGGTAGATCTCGAGCCGACCGAGCAGCATCTGCCCCATGGTGACCCAGCGGGCGAACCGCGGCAGTTCGAGGAAGTCGTTCGTCGGGCCGACGTCGCCGAGGCCGGGGCCGACGTTGCCGAACGCGGTCGCGGCGGCCGAGAACGAGGTGATGAGATCGGGTCCGGTCAGCGCGATCAGCAGTGCCCCACCGCCGAACGTCGCCAGCGCGAGCACGAGGAAGCCGACGATCTTGTTCGCGACGGCGTCGGGCACGATGCCGCCGCCGACCCGGACCGGCCGGACCAACCGTGGGTGCAGCTGTCGAAGCGCCTCGCGGTGGGTGTAGCTCGCGATCGCGAGGATCCGGATCATCTTGACGCCACCGGCCGTCGAGCCGGCCATCGCCCCGATCGGCAGCAGGATGATGATGACGGCCTGGGCTGCCTGCGACCAGGCGCCGAAGTCGTCGGTGGCGTACCCGGTCGTCGACACGATGGTCAGGGTGGTGAACAACGCGCCGCGGATCCGGTCGGCGATCGAGCCGGCGGCGTCGTTCACGGCGAACAGCACCGCGGCGGCACCGAGCACGACCGCGGTGTAGAGCTGGAACTCCTTCGACCGCAACATCGGCCCGGGGCGGCCCCGGATCATCCGATAGAGCAGCGTGAAGCTCGAACCGGCGATGAACATCGCCACGATGCAGATCCACTCGATCGCGGCCGAGTCGAAGTGACCGAGCGACGAGTTGTAGGGCGAGAACCCACCGGTGGAGACGGTGGTGAAGCTGTGGGCGACGCCGTCGTACAACGACATCCCGGCGACGATGTAGGCGAGCGCGAGGACGACGGTGAACCCGACGTACACGGCCCAGAGCCGGCGCGCGGTATGCCGGACGCGCGGCGTCAGCCGCTCCCCCGTCGGCCCGGGCGCCTCGGCCTCCAGCAGGCTCATCCCACCCGACCCGACCGTCGGGAGCACCGCGACCACGAGCACGATGACGCCCATGCCGCCCATCCACTGGGTGACCGACCGCCAGAACAGCACGCCGGGCCCGGTGCCCTCGATCGGGCGGAGCACGGTGGCACCGGTGGTGGTGAAGCCGGAGATCGACTCGAACAGCGCGTCGTCGAATGCCGGGATCCAGCCGGTGATCACGTACGGCAACGCCCCGACGACGGCGAGCACCGACCACGCCATCGTCACGGTGATGAAGACGTCGAGGATGCGGATCTGTCGGGGCAGGGTGGTGAACCGCCACAGGACGAAGCCGGCGAGCGTGGCGACGAGACCGATGATCGTGAGTGCGATCACGTCGGGGCCGCCGCGGAGCAGATCGACGAACGCCGACGCCACGATGCCGAGCCCGGCGACGGCGATCGTCAGGCCGGTGATGTGGCCGATCAGCGTCTCGTAGGAGCGGCCGAGCTTCTCGCCGAGGTCGCCGGCGAGCGACCCCATCATGCGTTCGGTCATCGGTGGCTCCGACCGCCCGGCGCGCGGTGGGGCGTCACGAACCGAAGACCTTGCGGACGTCGTTGAGCGCGGACGGCCGGGCGAACAGGACGATGCTGTCGCCGGCACGAAGTCGGGTGTGGCCGCGGACGATCTCGTTCGAGCCGTCGGGGCGGACGATCGCGCCGAGGAGCACCGACCGCGGGAGGTGCAGATCGCTCACCACCGCGCCGTCGCCGGGGCTGCCCGGTTCGATCACGAACTCGTCGACCTCGACGTCGGAGTCGAGGAACGTGGCGACCGACGCCGTCCCACCGCGCATCTCCTGCAGCACCGCGTTGGCCGACGCGGTACGGGGGCTGAGCGCGGCATCGATACCGAACTGGCGGACGAGGGGCAGCAGGGCCAGACGGTGGAGGACGGCGACGGTGAACGCGTCGGGGTTCTCGGCGACCGCAAAGGCGCAGGCGAGCACGTTCGCGGTGTCCTCGCCGGTCGCGGCGATCACGACGTCGGTGGTCGCGACCGACTCCTCGGTGAGCAGGTTCGTGTCGGTGATGTCGCCGTGCACGACCGTGACCCGGCGCAACCGTTCGGCGAGATCCATCGCCCGCTCACTGTCGCGCTCGACGAGGACGACGTCGGCGCTGTGCGAGAGGTGCTCGGCCACCCGGCTGCCGACCGAGCCGCCACCGAGCACCATCACGCGCCGGACCCGCTTCCCCATCGCGTCGAGGGTCTGCAACACCTCGCGCTGGCGGCTGGCCGTGCACAACACGCGCACGTGGTCGCCGGCGGCGACCTGGAGGTCGCCTCGCGGGATGATCGTGTCGTTGCCGCGCGTCACCGAACCGAACAGGAATGTCCACTCGGCGCCCTCGCTGCTGCCGACCTCGGCGAGCGTCCGCCCGACGAACCGCGATTCGGGGCCGACGACGGCGCCGAGCACGACGAGGCTGCCACCCGCCATCGGGTAGACCTCGTCGGCACCGGACACGCTGACGAGTCGCAGGATCTCCTCGGCGGTGTCGGCGTCGGGATCGATGATGAGATCGGCGTCGACGAGCTTGCGGAGCTCGGCACCCTCGGGACCACGCAGTTCGTCGGTCTGGAGCCGGACGACCGTGCGCTTCGCTCCCATCTGCTTCGACAGCGCCGAGCAGATCATGTTGACCTCGTCGTCCTGGGTCACCCCGGCGACCAGGTCGGCGCGCTCGACGCGTGCCGCCCGCAACGTCGACGGGTGGGTGCCGCTGCCGACCACGGTCTGCACGTCGAGTTCGTCGCCGAGCGCGCGGGCGATCACCTCGTCCTGTTCGATCACGACGACGTCGTGGTTCTCGGCCCCGAGTCGCTGTGCGAGATACCAGCCGACTTCACCGGCTCCGACGATGATCACGTGCACGCCGGAGCAACCTACCCAACGGGGCGGGACCCCGCGATCTCAGGCGAGGGGCGCGAGGAGGGCCGACGGTGCGGCGCGCAACGCCGGGACGATGTCGGCGTCGCCGAGACGGTCGCACGCCGCGGCGGCTTCGTCGACGAACCGCTGTGCCGTCTCGAGCGCACTCGCGATGCCGTCGCCGCTCCGGACGATCGACAACGCCTTGTCGCGCTCGGCGGCGTCGAGCGGCCGGCCGAGCAGGTCGAGCAACTCGTCGGCGGCCGAACCGCCGGCCTCGATCGTGCGGATCACGGGGAGGGTGTAGACGCCCTCTTCCATGTCGTGGCCGGCGGGCTTGCCGAGCTGCTCCGCCGTGGCGGTCAGGTCGAGCACGTCGTCGGCGATCTGGAAGACCATGCCGTAGGCGTTGCCGTAGTCGGTGAGCGCGTCGATGCGGTCGCGGTCGAGCCCGGCGACGATGCCGCCGATGCGCGCCGCCGTGCCGTACAGCGAGGCGGTCTTGCCGTGGATCGAGCGGAGGTAGCTGTCCTCGACACGGCCGACGTCGTAGGTGTGCCGCAGTTCTTCGATCTGCCCCTCGCACAGCCAGCCGATCGTGCGGGCGAGCAATCCGGCGACCTCGGTGCCGAGCGACGCCGCGATCTCGGACGCCCGGGACAGCAGGAAGTCGCCGGCGAGGATCGCCTGCAGGTTGCCCCAGCGGGCGTTGACCGTCTCGACACTGCGTCGGACCTCGGCCTCGTCCATCACGTCGTCGTGGTAGAGCGAACCGAGGTGGACGAGTTCGCACGCCACCCCGCCCTGCACCACGTCGTCGGTCGCGGATTCGCCACCGACACGGCCGGCGACGACCGCCAACACGGGCCGGAGCCGCTTGCCGCCGGCGACGATCAGGTGGGACGCGATCTCGGTGAGGTAGTCGTCGGAGGTGACGACGGCGGCCCGCATGGCGGCCTCGATGCGCGAACGATCGTCGTCCATCCCTGCGATCTGCAGCAACGGTGAAGTCACGACGGCACCGGACACAGCCATGAGGCTAGGCGAGAAGGTGTGAACCCGGAAACCTTGGCCGTCGTTTGCTGCTGCCCGCGGAGGACACCCGAATCCCGACGGCCCGGTAGAGTGGGTTCACGTATTCGCCATCCCCACGAAAGGCGACACATGTTCGAACGCTTCACCGACCGGGCCCGCCGGGTCGTCGTCCTCGCCCAGGAAGAAGCGCGGTTGCTGAACCACAGCTATATCGGCACCGAGCACATCCTCCTGGGTCTCATCCATGAAGGAGAGGGCGTTGCCGCCAAGGCACTCGAATCGCTCTCGATCTCGCTCGAGGCGGTCCGGAACCAGGTCGAGGAGATCATCGGCCAGGGCGGCTCGTCACCGTCGGGTCACATCCCGTTCACGCCCCGCGCCAAGAAGGTGCTCGAGCTGTCGCTCGAAGAGGCGTCGCAGCTGAGCCACAACTACATCGG
>JAGQSS010000970.1 GCA_020439405.1 Ilumatobacter sp.
GGATGCCGAGCAGCGAGCCGCCCTCCTCCGGGCCGATCGCCTTGTAGAGCTCCCACGCGCAGCCGACGAGGAACAGCGCGACCGCGAACAGGGCGGTACGACGGACGGCGCGACGCAACACGGTGACGGGGTCCTGTTACTGCTTGGCCAGCGACTGGGTGTTGACGTGCGGGAGGATCTTCTCGCCGTACGCGACGAGCGTCTCGTCCTTCGCGTCGTGCTGGAGGTAGATCGAGAACTGGTCGACGCCGAGGCCCTTCAGCTCGTCGAGCCGGCGCAGGTGCTCGGCGGGTTCGCCGAGGATGCAGAACCGGTCGACGATCTCGTCGGGCACGAACTGGGCGTGCGTGTTGCCCGCCTGGCCGTGCTGGTTGTAGTCGTAGCCCTCCCGGCCCTTGATGTAGTCGGTGAGCGCCTGCGGGATGCCGTCGGCCTGGTCGCCGTAGCGCATCACGATGTCGGCGACGTGGTTGCCGACCATGCCGCCGAACCACCGGCACTGGTCGCGCATGTGCTCGATGTCCGAACCCACG
>JAGQSS010000971.1 GCA_020439405.1 Ilumatobacter sp.
CACAGGCCAAGCGGCGGCCAGGCGAGAGCGACGGTCGGGCAGGCGGCGGACGCCACCATTGCGACGATGCTCGCAAAGCAGCAAGCCCGCGCCGATCGGCGCACGCCTGGCCAGGCCTCATGGCGCATAGATCGTCTCCTTCGCCGAGACATCGTGCTGGGCGAGCGGCACCGATGCCGCGAGGCGGGCGAAGGCGCGACCCCGCTGCTCGTAGTTCTCGAACTGGTCCCACGACGCGCAGCCGGGCGAGAGCAAGACGGCGTCGCCGGGACGGACACGGGCGGCGATGCAGGCCATGGCGTGTTCGAGCGTGCCGCAGTGCTCGACGTGGGCCGCGGCATCGCTCGCGACGCCCCGAATCCGGCCCGCTGCGAGGTCCGCAAGGCTCGGGCCGGTCGTGCCGATCGTGTACAGACCTGCGAGATCGCACGCCCGGGCGGCGATCGAAGACAGATCCAGCCCCTTGTCGTAGCCGCCGGCGATGAGGTGGATGCGGGCAGGGGCGAGCGCGTCGAGCGCGAGCAGCGTGGCC
>JAGQSS010000972.1 GCA_020439405.1 Ilumatobacter sp.
CGACGGCAACGACATGCTGTTCGGCGGCGACCAGGAAGACACCATCCTCGGCGGCGATCTGAACGACACCATCTCCGGCGGCAACCAGGCGGACTCGATCCTGGGTGAGGCCGGCGAGGACTCGATCCTCGGCGACGGCTCCAACGACACGATCGAGGCCGGCGACGGCAAGGACGTGGTCGATGGCGGCCAGGGCCAGGACTCGATCCTGGGCGAGGGCGGCACCGACTCGATCCTGGGCGGCTCCGAGGACGACTTCATCGACGGCGGTGACGACAACGACACCATCGCCGGCGGTGCGGACGACGACGAGATCCTCGGCGACGCCGGCCGCGACCTCCTCTATGGCGACGACGGCGACGACACGATCGACGGCGGCACCGAGGACGACCGCATCTATGGCGGTAACGGCGAGGACAGCCTCCTCGGCGACTCCGGTGCCGACACGATCTTCGGTGGTGCCGACGACGACACGATCGACGGCGGCGGCGAGAACGACAGCATCTTCGGCGACGACGGCAACGACTCGCT
>JAGQSS010000973.1 GCA_020439405.1 Ilumatobacter sp.
TCGTCGCCCTCGAGCCGGTCGATGGCGGCTTCCAGGCCGCTGGCCACGTCGCCGTTGATGGCGTTGCGTGCCTCGGGACGGTTGAGGGTGATGATGCCGACCCGCTCACGGGCCTCGAAAGTGACGACGTCGCTCATGGGCGCCGATCGTATTGGTGGACGGTCGGGCGGACCCAACCGGACGCTCAGCCCTCGGCCGGCTCCTCGGTGGAGTCCGTCGGCTCGGGAGTCGTGTCGACGGTCTCCTCGGCGACGGTCTCCTCGGCGGTTGTCGCCGTCGGCTCGGGAGTCGCGTCGTCGGTCTCCTCGGCGACGGTCTCCGTGGTCTCGGAGGTCTCGGTGGTTTCCGTCGGCTCGGCGGCCTGCGGGGTCTCCGCGGCGGTGGGTTCGTCGGCAGGGGCCTCGGGCGTCTCGGCCTCGGCGGGGGCCGACGCGGGCTCGTCCGTCGGCTGCTCCTTCGGCGCCGCGGCGCGCTTCGGCTTGGCGGCACGATCGGCCGACTGGTCGGGGCGCTTCGCGGCCGCCTTCTT
>JAGQSS010000974.1 GCA_020439405.1 Ilumatobacter sp.
TGGGTCGCGACACTACGGGCCCCGGCCCCTTCGACAGCGACCGCAGTAGCGTGCCCACATGCACGTCGCCGTCGTCGACTACACCGCACCGGACGCCCCCGAGACCTTCACCCGCAGCCTGCGCGAGACCGGGTTCGCCGTCCTCGTCAACCATCCGCTCCCCTGGTCGCTCGTCGAGCAGATCTACCGCGAGTGGGCCGCGCTGTTCGACTCACCCGCGGTCGAGCAGTACCTGATGGACGCCGCCGGCCAGGTGGGGTACTTCCCACCCGACAAGAGTGAGACCGCGAAGGGGTCGGCCGTGCGCGACCTCAAGGAGTTCTTCCACGTCTACGACTGGTCGGTGTACCCCGCGGAGGTGAGCGACGCAGCCCTGCAGTACCGGCAGATCGCGATGAGCCTCGCCAACACCCTGTTGGAGTGGGTCGAGGCCAACACGCCCGACGAGATCACCGATCGGCTGTCGATGCCGTTGTCGCAGATGATGGACGGCAGCACCCGGTCACTGCTCCGCGTGCTCCGTTACCCG
>JAGQSS010000975.1 GCA_020439405.1 Ilumatobacter sp.
CGTGGGTGCCGGCACGTTCGACATCGCCCGCCTCGCCGCCGGCGGAGCGCTCGTCGCGACCGAGGCGGTGCTGCGCGGTGACGTCGACGATGCGTATGCCCTCCTGCGCCCGGCGGGTCACCACGCGGAGCGCGACCGTGGGCTCGGTTTCTGCATCTTCTCCAACGCAGTCCTCGCCGCGATGCACGCGCGCGAGGTGTTCGGCGTCGAGCGGATCGCGATCGTCGACTGGGACGTGCACCACGGCAACGGCACCCAGTGGGCGTTCTACGACGACCCGACCGTGCTCACCGTCTCGGTCCACCAGGACGGAAGGTTCCCGACCGACACGGGCGGGCTCGCGGAGCGCGGCGACGGCGACGGGTTCGGCGCCAACGTCAACGTGCCGCTGATGCCTGGTTGCGGCCACGGCGCGTACGTCGCCACGTTCGAGCGGGTCGTGGTGCCGGCCCTGGAACGGTTCGTGCCCGAGCTGGTCATCGTGGCCAGCGGGTACGACGCCGGCGGCTTCGACGCGATGGCGCACATG
>JAGQSS010000976.1 GCA_020439405.1 Ilumatobacter sp.
CCTTCCCGGGCGAACTCGACATCTATGATGAGATCGTCGAGCGCGGCCGCGAGAATTTTGACTGGCCCGAATTCGATGAGAATACGGCGGTCGCGATGTGCTACACCTCGGGCACGACGGGCGAGCCGAAAGGCGTCGTCTACTCGCATCGCTCCGTCGTCATCCAGAGTTTCGCCGCCTGCCTTCCGACGGCCATGGGCCTTAGCGAAGGCGACGTGCTGTTGCCGGTCGTGCCGATGTTCCACGTCAACGCGTGGAATGCGCCATATTCGGCGATGCTCGTCGGCGCCAAGCAGGTGTTTCCGGGGCCGCGTCTCGACGGAGAGGGGCTCTATGAAATGTTCGAAGCGGAGAAGGTGACGTTCTCGTCGGGCGTTCCGACGGTGTGGCTCAACCTGCTTCATTATCTCGAAAAGACCGGCAAGAAGCTCAACTACCTCAAGCGCGGCATGTGCGGCGGTTCGGCGCTGCCGGAAGCGCTCATTCGCGGCTATGCGAAATATGGCGTCGAGTTGCAGCAGGGCTGGG
>JAGQSS010000977.1 GCA_020439405.1 Ilumatobacter sp.
GGCCTGCATGCCGTCCGCGGCGTTGATCACGGTGGCACCGGCCTGCAGTGCCCGGCGCAGCACCTCGGGGCGCCATGTGTCCACGCTGAGGGGGCGGCCCAGCGCAGCCAGCGCCGGCACCAGGTTTTCCAGGCGCTCCCACTCGGCCTGCCACGGCACCACCTCGGCCACGTCGGTGCTGCCCTGGCCGCCGAGGTCGAAGCCGTCGGCGCCGTCGGCCAGCAGGTGTTCCGCCCGGGCCAATGCGTCCGCAGGCGTGCGCACGATGGAGTCGGTGTTCAACGAATCGGGGCTGGCGTTGAGGACGCCGTACAGGAACATGGCGGTGGATGCTACGGGCACGCCGCTGGCGAAGGGAGGTCGTGGTGAACAGTGTGCGGACGTTCGAGGTAGAGGACTGTGTGATGGACCTGCTGGTGCAGGCCAAGGCAGGCCGCACCATCTCGGTGTGCATTCCGTGCCGTGACGAGGCTGCCACCATCGGCCCGCTGGTCAGCATGGTGCGCCACTCCCTGATGCGCCGGGTGC
>JAGQSS010000978.1 GCA_020439405.1 Ilumatobacter sp.
CGGCAGCGCCCCAGCCATGCCGACCGAACTCCGCGCGACGGCCGTCGCGCACCGCCTCGGCGAGCGCGCCGTCGAGATGGTCGGTGAAGTACTGCCACGGCGTACTGGCCCCCCACTCCTCCCCCATGAACAGCATCGGGGTGTAGGGACTGGTGAGCAGCAGGGTGGCCGCACAGCGCAGCCGCCGCGGCGACAACGTCGCCGAATGCCGGTCGCCTTCGCGACGATTGCCGACCTGGTCGTGGTTCTGGGTGCAGACCACGAAGCGCCAGCCCTCGACCCCGTCCGGGACCGGCCGGCCGTGCCGGCGACCCCGGAAGGTGGACCAGGTGTCGGCGTGCAGGTACGGCGCGCGCAGCACCGTGGCCAGCGCACCGGGCTGGCCGAAGTCCTCGTAATAGCCCTGGCGCTCGCCGGTGAGCGCCACGTGCAGACCGTGGTGGACGTCGTCCGCCCACTGACCGTCCAGCCCCAGACCGCCCTTGTCGACCGGCAGCACCGTGCGCGGGTCGTTGCGATCGGTCTCG
>JAGQSS010000979.1 GCA_020439405.1 Ilumatobacter sp.
GACGGCACCTGGGGCCTGGTCCGGGCGTCGTCGAACAAGCCGGAACTCGTCGTCGTCATCGAAAGCCCCGTGTCGCCCGAGCGCCGCCGCGCCATGTTCGAAGCGGTCGACGCGGTGTTGCGGCGCAATCCAGAGGTCGGCCCCTACAACCAGACCTTCTGAGCGCGGTCAGTAGGGGCTGTCGACGTCGCCCGTCTCGACATAGACCGATTTGAGCTGCGAATAATGCCCGAGGGCGGCAAGCGCGTTCTCACGGCCGATGCCGGACTGCTTGTAGCCGCCGAAGGGCATTTCGGCCGGCGACAGATTGTAGTTGTTGATCCAGCATGTGCCGGCCTCAAGCTCGCGCACGACGCGGTGGGCGCGCGGCAGGTCGCGGGTGAAGACGCCCGCCGACAGGCCGAACTCGGTGTCGTTGGCGCGCGCGATCGCCTCGTCTTCCTCCGAGAAGGCCAGCACCGACATGACGGGTCCGAAGATTTCCTCGCGCGCGATGCGCATGTCGTCTCTCACATCGGTGAAGATGG
>JAGQSS010000097.1:0-4593 GCA_020439405.1 Ilumatobacter sp.
CGGCGATGGCCGGGCCGACCAGGGCGACACCCAGCATGCGCTCCTCGTGCAGGACGCGGCGGAGTCGCGGGGCCACCGAGTTCCCGACCAGGGTGCCGATCGACGAACAACCCACCGCGAGGGCGAGGAGCTGCTTCTCGTTCGGTTCGCCCCGGAACCAGAACGCGAGGTGGAACAGCATGAACCCGGCCGCTGCGCGCAGGAGCAACATGGCGACCCAGCCCAGTTGCAGTCCGACGGTCGGTTCGAGCTCGGTGGCGGCCGACGGGTGGGTCGTATCGATCCGCAACTCGTCGGGCAGGCCGAGGGCGAACATCAGTGCCAGCCCGAACAGGGCGGCGCCGTAGATCAGGGTCGCTGACGAGCCGATCGTCAGCTGCAGGACGCCGGCGGGAACGACCGCCACGGTCCCGGCGATCCCGGCGATGACGCCGAGCTTCGAGTTGGCCTCGACGAGCTCGGCGTCGCTGCGGACGACGGCCGGCACGAGTGCCGACTTCGACACCGCGTACGTCTTCTGCAGCACGAGCGCCAGGAACACGATCGGGAACAGCGCGAGGTCGTCGGCGAACCGCACCATCAGCACCTGCACGACGATCCTGCAGATCGCGACCGCCTGGATGATGAGGCGGCGCCCGCCGCGGACCCGGTCGATCGCCGGCCCGATGGCAGGCGCGACGAGCAGGAACGGGGCGAAGCTGACGAGGAGGAACGCGAGGACCCGTCCACGTGCCCCGCTCGGGTCGACGTCGAAGAAGAACGAGTCGGCGAGGGCGACGACCATCGCCGCCTCGCCGCCCATCATCGCCGCGTGGGTGAAGGCGAGCTGTTGGAACCTCGAGTTCGCCTTGAAGCCGGCCACGACGCCGATGGTAGGTCGGCGTCGTGCCGTCACCGAGGAGGCCGGCGTTCAGCGACCCGAGGCGGCTCACCCGAGCTCGTCACGGCGCCGCCCCGTCCTCGGGAGCCACAAGGAAAACGTGCTGCCCACACCTTCGACCGAGTCGACGACGACGCGGCCGTCATGCTGCGTCGCCACGTGGCGGACGATCGCCAGACCGAGTCCGGTCCCGCCCGTCGCACGGCTCCGTGCGGGATCGACGCGATAGAAGCGTTCGAAGACCCGGCCGACGTCGGTGGCGGGGATACCGATGCCGTGGTCGGCGACCGAAATGATCACCGACTCGGCGTCGCCGACGAACTCGATCTCGACCGTTCCCCCTTCGTGGCTGTATTTGACGGCGTTCTCGACCAGGTTGCCGACCGCCGACACGAGTTGGCGATGGTCTCCGGAGACATCGAGTCGATCGTCCCCTGACACCGACACCGACACGCCGCGCTGTTCCGCGACTTCTCCGACTCGCCGGAGCGCCTCGTGGATGAGCGCGGCGATCGAGACGGTGCCGGTCTCGCGATCACCACCCATCTCGATCCGCGAGAGCTCCATCAGGTCGTCGATGGTGCTGGCCGCTCGTTCCGCTTCTGCGAGCAACCGACCAGCGAGGCGCTGCACCGTCGCGAGGTCGCGCTCGTCCTGCAGGGTCTCGGCGAGGACCGAGATCGCTCCGATCGGGGTCTTCAACTCGTGGCTGACGTTCGCGACGAAATCGGTCCGTACCGCATCGATGCGACGCCGTTCCGAGATGTCGTCGACGAAGACGACGGATCCACCACCGGTCAACGGTGTCGAGTGCACGACGTACACCGACTTCGGCGACGTGTCGAGTTCGACGACCTCGTTGCTCCGCAGCCCGGCGAGTCCGCGAGCGAGGTGTCGTTCGATCGCATCGTCGAGGGCAACGTGATCCGGCGCCGCGGTCATCGTCTGCGCCGCGGTGTTCCGGAACTCCCCCGCGCCGTCCTTTCCCGACATCGCAACGCCGAGACGGAGGGCGTCGATGACGGCGGCGGCGGGAGGAGGATCCGCGGTGGCGAATGCCGGCGACAACGCCGCGACCGACGGACGCTCAGGTGGGGTGTCACCGAGTCGGGCGCGGAGCATCCACCCGGCCGCCGCTCCGAGGAGCACGACAGCGAGCACCACCGGCCACGTCATGGCTCAGCCGGCCGGCCGCTCTCCGGAGGGTTGGATACCCGGGCTCATGCCTCGGCAGCGTAGGCCGACGGTCCCGCGGGCCGGTGCTTCCCCGACGCCCAGAGCGAGCGATGAAGGCGGTGGCCTGCGAGAACTTCCGACCGGGCGGGCGCGCTCGCGGTCTCGTCGACCGGACGTTCGACGACTCAGGTGCGCTCGTACTTGTAGCCCAAGCCGCGAATCGTGACGATGCGCGTCGGGGCGCCCGGGTCGGGTTCGATCTTCGAGCGCAGCCGCTTGATGTGGACGTCGAGCGTCTTGGTGTCACCGACGTAGTCGGTACCCCACACACGGTCGATCAGCGTCTCACGGGTCAGCACACGTCCGGCGTTGGCCAGCAGGAGGTGCAACACCTCGAACTCCTTGAGCGGCAGGTTGACCTCGGCACCGTCGACGGTGACGCGGTGCTCGTCGGGGTCGAGTGCGACCTCACCGACGCGGATCGCCGCCTCGGTCGCGTCCGGGCGATCGATCTCACCGGTTCCGCTCTCCATCGCATTGCGGCGCAGCTGCGCCCGGATGCGGGCGACCAGTTCGCGGATCCGGTACGGCTTGGTGACGTAGTCGTCGGCGCCGACCTCGAGCCCGACGACCGTGTCGATCTCGCTCGACTTGGCCGTGACCATGATGATCGGGACCGACGACGTCTGGCGCAGCTGACGGCACACGTCGATCCCGGAGGCGCGCGGCAGCATCACGTCGAGCAGGACCAGATCGGGGCCGACCTGTTCGAAGCGGGTGATCGCCTCGATCCCGTCGGTGGCAACCTCGACGTGGAACCCCTCGCGGGTCAGGCCGATCTGGAGGGCGTCGACGAAGCTGGCTTCGTCCTCGACGACGAGGATCGTGGGATTGGTCATGCGATTCCTTGCTGTGGGTCATCGCCGGTGAGATACCCGGCGGCGGGATCGATGTCGGATGACGGTTCGAGGGTGGTGTCGATGTTGCCGCCGAAATCGTCGGCGGTCGAGCCGCATCGCGCCGGCAGGCGGAGCGTGAACGTGCTGCCCTCGCCCTCGACCGACGTCACGGCGACGTCGCCGCCTTGATTCTGCGCGACGTGCCGCACGATCGACAGGCCGAGCCCGGTCCCGCCGGTCTCACGGCTGCGCGCCTTGTCGACTCGGTAGAACCGTTCGAAGATGCGGTCGAGGTCGCGCTGGGGGATGCCGATCCCCTCGTCGGTGACGCTGATCTCGACGATGCCGTCGTAGTACCGCGCACGCACCTGCACGAGGCCGCCGGGCTCGCTGTACTTGACGCCGTTCTCGACGAGATTGCCGAGGGCCGAGATCAGCTGACGTCGGTCGCCCTGGACCACGATGTCGGCGAACCGGTCGGCAGCCATGAGGTTCGACACGCCGACCTCGCGTTGGGCGGCGAGTTCGGCGACGCGACCCATCGCCTCCGAGATGACGTCGGGGAGTCGGATCGGTTCGATGCTGCGCTCACCGCCGAGTTCGATCCGGGACAGTTCGAGCAGATCGTCGATGGTGCGCGCCGCACGGGCGGCCTCACCTTGCATCCGGTCGACGACGCGACGGATCGTCTCGGGATCGGTCTCGTCCTCGAGCGTCTCGGCCAACACCGCCAGTGCACCGACGGGGGTCTTCAGTTCGTGGGAGATGTTGGCCACGAAGTCGGTCCGGACCTGCTCGATCCGGCGCCGCTCCGAGACGTCGTCGATGAAGACGACCACGCCGCCGCTCGCCAGGCGGTGGGCGTCGACCACGAGCACGACCTTGGGTGGGCCGTACATCTCGAGGACCTCGCGCGACTGCCCGTCGGCCAGGGCCGCTGCGATGTGCCGCTCGACCGACTCGTCGACGAGGACGCCGACGTGCGTACCGGACATCGCCGCCGCCGCCGGGTTCCGCCACAGGACGCGACCGCGGTCGTCGCTGACGACCGCACCGACACGGTGCTGTTCGACGAGTTCGAATCGGTCGACGGGCGCACGCGCCGGTTCGGGCGCACGCTCGACGGGTCCGGCCGGGGCATCGTCACCGCGACGACGCGCCGCCCACCAGCCGACGGGGAATGCCAGACCCGCTCCGAGGAGTACGAGGAGCAGGTCCACCGATCAGCCTTCGCCGTCGGGCGCCGGCGACTGGCGCGCCGCGGCGTCGTGTTCGGGGAGCCACCCGGTCGTGATGTAGAGCACCCGATGGCTGATGTTCACGGCGTGATCACCGAGTCGCTCGTAGAACCGGGCGACGACGGCGAGCTGAACGGCCACCTGGAGGTCGACCGTGCCGGCAGCGTGGCTCTCGAAGATCTGGGCGATGAACTGCCGGTGCAGATCGTCGAGGTAGTCGTCCATGTCGCGGAGTGCGGCGGCGCGGACGGGGTCGTTGGCGACGTAGGCCTCGATGACTTCCTTGTACTCCGAGGTCGCCTGGTCGCTCATGCGGCGGATCGCGCCGCGCAGCTTCGGGTCGAGCTCGTGGCCGTAGATCCGGCGCGCCGCTTTGCAGATGTTGCAGCACAGGTCGGCA
>JAGQSS010000097.1:4692-11345 GCA_020439405.1 Ilumatobacter sp.
ACCTCGTGCATCCGGTTGAGCGACCGGAGGAACGTCGACTTACCGCACCCGGACGGGCCGATGAGGGCAGTGATCGATCGGGGTTCGATCGACATCGACACGTCGGCCACGGCACGGAAGTCGCCGTAGAAGATGTTGAGGTCGGTGACCTCGATGCGGTGATCGACCGCAGCCGACCCCGAGGCGGTCGAGGTCGCTCCTCGGTCGGTGGTCGTGTTGGGCTCCACGCTCATCGGCTGCCTTTCGGTGGACGTTCGGTCGAGACTCATCGCAGCCCCTTCGGCTTGAGGATCTTGGCGAGCAGGCGGGCCGTCGTGAACAGCACGGCGACGATGACCACGAGCGCGAGTGCTGCCGCCCAGGCCCGGTTCTGACCCGCTTCGGGTGGGATGCCCGGCTGGACGTATTGGTAGTAGGTGTAGACGGGCAGGGTCGTCATGCGCCCGTCGAGCGGATTGTAATTGGTGTCCTGTGCGAGGCCGACGGTGACGAGCAGCGGCGCTGTCTCGCCGATCACGCGGGCGATCGCCAGGGTGATGCCGGTGAGGACACCGGCGATCGCGGTCGGGAGGACGACCTTCACGATCGTCTTCCACTTCGGGACCCCGAGTGCATACGAGGCTTCGCGGAGTTCGTTCGGGACCAGGCGGAGCATTTCCTCGGCCGAGCGGACGACGACCGGCGTCATCAGGACGGTGAGGGCGACACCGCCGGCGAGGCCGGTCCGCGTGCCGGGACCGAAGACCAGTTCGAACAGGGCGTAGGCGAACAGGCCGGCGACGATCGAGGGGATGCCGGTCATGACGTCGACCATCGAGGTGATGCCGCGTGCGAGCTTGCCCTTGCCGTACTCGACGAGGTAGATCGCCGTGAAGAGGCCGAACGGCACCGAGAACGCCGTGGCGATGCCGGTGACGATGAGGGTGCCGACGATCGCGTGGTAGGCACCACCGACGGCGGCACCTTCGTTCTGGGCCGCGATGTCCTCGGGCGTCAGGCGCATCGTGCCGGTGAAGAACGTCGAGTCGAATCGGGCCGACCCCCGTTCGATCACCGTCCAGATCACCGAGACGAGCGGCAGCATGACGAGCAGGAACGCACACGTCACGACGGCGACGACGACACGGTCGAGCGCCTTGCGGCGTCCCTCGACGATGCGCGAGATCACGTAGGTGGCCGCGACGTAGGCGACGATCGACGCCGCGATCCAGCGGGCCCAGTTGACGCTGCCGGAGAACACCCAGGTGAGCGCACCGAGGAGGATCGCCCCGACGACGATCAGCCCGAGCTGGACCCGGGTGAGCTGCCCCGAGGTCAGGCTGTTGCGGGTGGACGAGGGAGCGGGGGTGAGGGTGGAGGTCATCCGTCGGCTCCGGAGAATCCGGCACTCGCGATCTTGCGGGCGACTGCGTTGACGAGGAACGTGATCGCGAACAGCACGAGGCCGGTCGCGATCAGCCGGTTCACCTCGAGTCCCGACGACTCCGGGAACTTGAGGGCGATGTTGGCGGCGATCGTGTTGGAGTTCTGGTTGCTGATGATGTCCCAGAAGTAGCCGTCGGACGGCGACAGGATGATGGCGACCGCCATCGTCTCACCGAGCGCCCGACCGAGGCCGAGCATGGCGCCCGAGATGATGCCGGAGCGCCCGTACGGGAGGACCGCCTGCTTGATCATCTCCCACTTCGTGGCACCGAGGGCCAGGGAGGCCTCCTCGTGGAGCCGCGGCGTCTGGAGGAAGACTTCACGCGAGATCGCCGTGATGATCGGCAGGATCATCACCGCGAGCACCATGCCGGCGGTCAGCATCGTGCGACCGGACGTCGAGGCCGGACCGGCGAAGAACGGGAGGAACCCGAGGTTGTCCTCGAGCCACGGGAACAGGCTGCGGGACAGGATCGGGGCGAGCACCGAGATGCCCCAGATGCCGAACACCACGCTCGGGATCGCCGCGAGCAGGTCGACGAAGTAGGCGAGCGTCGTTGCGAGACGCTTCGGGGCGTAGTGGCTGATGAACAGCGCCACCGCGACCGCGAGCGGTGTCGCGAGGATCAGCGCCAGCGTGGCGGCGAGGATCGTGCCGAAGATCAGCGGGCCGACGTAGCCGAGGAAGGTGTCGGAGCCCGAGAGTTCGCTGAGATCGTTGGTGAAGGTCGGCCAGGCCTCGGTGAGCAAGAAGAGGGCGACCCCGGCCAGGGTGACGAGGATCATGATCCCCGCCCCCTTGGCCAGACCGCCGAACACCTTGTCGCCGATCTTGCTGACCTTCTCGGACGACGCCCCGGGGGGTGTGGCGCCTGTCGTGTCGGTGGGATCGGTGATCGTCACGTTGCGGATCTCCGGGACGTGAAGGGTCGAGTCGGAACTCGACGAATCGGACGGGACGGGTACGAACCCAAACGTGTGAGGACCGCGGCGGCCACCGACGAGGTCGGGGCCGCCGCGGTCGTGATCACGTCGACGGACGTCGATCAGCCGGCGACCGAAATCTGGGCGATCGACTCGGCGATCTGGGCCTGGACCTCGGGCGAGATCGGCGCCGAACCGGCCGAGGCGGCCGAAGCGGCCTGACCCTCGTCGGAGCCGACGTAGGTCATGAACGCCTTGACGAGGTCGACCGTCTCCTGGTTGTCGTACTGCAGGCAGACGATGTGGTACGAGACCAGCGCGATCGGGTAGGTGTCGGCCGACTCGGGGTTGCGGTTGACCTCGATGGCGAAGTCGTACTCGCTCCGCCCACCCGTGCGCTCCGACGCATCGACGATGCGACCGGCGGCCTCGGGCGAGAACTCGACGAACTCACCGGCGACGCCGACGGCGGCGGCGGGCAGGTCGCCGATCTGGCTGGCGTCGGCGTAGCCGATCGAGCCCTCACCGGCGTTGACCGCAGCGACGACGCCGCTGGTCTGCGGGGCGCCTTCGCCGCCGCCCGGGCCATCGGTGTCCCACGGCTCGATCTCGCCGTAGGTCCAGATGTCGGGAGCGGTCTGCGACATGTAGTCGGTGAAGTTCTCGGTGGTGCCCGAGTCGTCCGAGCGGTGGACCGGGTTGATCGTCAGGTCGGGGAGCTCGAGGTCCGGGTTGACCGCGGCGATCGCCGGGTCGTTCCAGTTCGTGATCTGGTTGGCGAAGATGCCGGCGATCAGCTCGGGCGTCAGGTTCAGGGTCGAGCCCTCGATCGAGGGGAGGTTGTACGGGAGGGCGATCGGCGAGATGTAGTGCGGCAGGTTGATCGCACCCTGGTCGCCGGCGCAGCGGTCGATCGACGCCTCGTACTCCTCGTCCTTCAGCGCGGCGTCGGAGCCGGCGAAGTCGGAACCACCCGAGAGGAAAGTCTCACGACCGCCGCCCGAACCGATCGGGTCGTACTCGACGGTGGCGCTCGTGGCGAGCGACTGGAAGCCGGCCTGCCAGCCCTGCATCGCCGCGGCCTGCGACGACGCACCGGCGCCGATCAAGGTGCCGGACACGGCCGAGAAGTCGATCTCCTCCATGCCGTCCATGTCGCCCCCGGCCATCGTGGTGTCGCTGGCCGGCTCGTCGGCGGGCTCCTCGGCCATCGTCGTGTCGGCGGCGGGCTCCTCGGCCGGTTCCTCGGCGGTGGCCTCCGCCGGCTCCTCGGTCGGCTCGTCGGCGGCGGGTTCGTCATCGTCGTCACCGCACGCAGCGAGCGCGAGCGACGCCACGATGGCGGTAGCGGCGAACCGCTTGGGGGAAAGTTTCACGCTGATGTCTCCATCTGGGGTGTTGGGGATGTCGCGGAGCCGAGCAGCTCCGGAACGGCACGCTACGAAGCCCAGGTGAACGCCGATGGAGCACTTGGGTGAACGAGAACCGAACTGTTGGACATCGATGCGACGTCCCGACCAGGGGTTGTTCAGACGCCGTTCACCCGGCGTTCGGATCACGGGCGTGTTCGTGCCGCTGCGCACACGAACATGAACGGAGCGTGGCCGATCCGGGCCGAATGGAGCCGGTTGCAGGTGCCGCGTGGGCGATCAGCGACGGACCTGGAGCTGACGCTCCGAGGTCCAGCGGTACATCAGTTCCTGGGCGTCGGGCTCGTACGCGTCGAGTCGTCCCCGTCGTGTCCACGTGTCGTCGGGCTGGAGCTCCCAGCGGACGACGTCGTCGCGGAGGTCGAACTCGAGCACCTTGTCGAGCCACTCCCGGTGCTTGGGATGCTCGATCGGCACCAGCACCTCGACACGACGGTCGAGGTTGCGCGGCATGAGGTCGGCCGACCCGATCAGGTAGATGGGGCCGCCGTCGTCGTCGCCGTGGGCGAACGAGTAGATCCGGCTGTGTTCGAGATAGCGGCCGAGGATGCTGCGCACCGAGATGTTCTCGCTCAGGCCGGGCACGCCGGCGCGCAGGGTGCAGATGCCGCGGACCACACCACGGATGCGGACACCGGCAGCACTGGCCCGGTACAACGCATCGACGACGACCGGGTCGGCAATCGAGTTGCACTTGAGCGTGATGCTGCCCTCGGCCCCGAACGACGCCTCGTGCTCGATCAGGTCGAGCAGCTGACGCTTGAGGTCGCGCGGCGCCACGAGCAAGGTGCGGTACTCGACGCCCTTGCTGAACCCGGTCAGGTGGTTGAACAGCTGGGTGGCATCGGCACCGACCGTCGTGTCGCAGGTGAAGAGACCGAGATCCTCGTAGAGCCGGGCGGTCTTCGAGTTGTAGTTGCCCGTGCCGATGTGGCAGTAGCGACGCAACTGGTCGCCGTCGTCACGGACGACCAGCACGACCTTGGAGTGGGTCTTGAGACCGACCATGCCGTAGACGACGTGGACGCCCGCACGTTCGAGCTGCTTGGCCCACTGCACGTTGTTCGCTTCGTCGAAGCGGGCCTTGAGCTCGACGAGCACGGCGACCTGCTTGCCCAGTTCGGCCGCCTTCATCAGGCTGCGGATGATCGGGCTGTCGCCACCGGCGCGGTACAGCGTCATCTTGATCGACTGCACACGCGGGTCGCTGGCCGCCTGCTCGAGGAACACCTCGACGCTCGACTGGAACGACTCGTACGGATGATGCACGAGGATCGCCCGATCGCGCATGACCGAGAAGATGGACCGATCGGCTTCTTCGGCGACGAAGAGGCGGCCGGCGGTGAGCGGCGGCCACGCCCGGTCCTTCAGGTCGGGGCGGTCGAGCCCCTGCAGACCGAACAGTGTCGTGAGGTCGATGAGCGTGCGGTGACGCGTGACGTTGCGTGCGTCGATCTCGAGTTCGCGCGTCAACAGGTCGAGCATCTCGTCGCTGATCGTGTCGGCGACCTCGAGTCGGATCGCCTTGTTGAACCGACGCTTGCGGAGCTCGAGTTCGACCGCCTCGAGCAGGTCATCGGCCTCGTCCTCCTCGAGGGTGAGGTCGGCGTTGCGGGTGACCCGGAACAGCGCCCATTCCTCGACGACCATGCCGACGAACAGCTTGTGGAGGAATGCGGCGACGACGTGGCCCGACGGGACGAACCGACCGTCGTCGAGCTTGATGAGCCGTGGGAACACCGTCGGCACCTTGAGCCGGACGAACCGCCGCTCGGCGGTCTCCGGGTCGGCGACGTGCGCGGCGATCGAGATCGCCAGGTTCGAGATGTACGGGAACGGGTGGCCCGGATCGACCGCGAGCGGCGTGAGCACGGGGTAGATCCGTTCGTCGAAGTACTCCTCGAGGTACACCCGGTCGGCGCTGGTCCACTCGTCCATCGAGAGGATCGAGATGCCGGCCTCGGCCAGCTGCGGTACGAGTTCGTCGAGGAAGATGGCTTCCTGACGGGCGACCATCTGGGGCACGCGCTCGCTGATCTCGGTGAGCTGTTGGAGCGGGGTGCGCCCGTCGGCGGACGGCTCGTCGATCCCGGCCGCGACCTGGTCGCGCAGCGCGGCGACACGCACCTGGAAGAACTCGTCGAGGTTGCTCGAGAAGATCGCGCAGAACTTGGCCCGCTCGAGGAGCGGGATGCCCGGCTCGGTGGCCAGATCGAGGACACGCGAGTTGAAGTCGAGCCAGCTCAGCTCGCGGTTCAGGTACTGGTGCGTCGGCTCGGACGGGACGTCGCCTGAAGCCCCACCGGTCGGATCGTCGGGCAGCGACGTGGTTCCCACCGTCGACGTCACGGGGACCGTCAGGCCTCGTCGTCGTCGGGGAGACCGAGCTCCCACTCGATCGAGATCAGTTCGCGCTCGGCGTCGCGGTTGATCCGTTCCTTGTTGCGGCGGAACTGCGGATCGTCACGCGGGAGCAGCACGAGGCGCGCCAGCGCCCGGGTGCGGAACTCGTCGAGGACCTGGCGCTCACCCCAGTCGCCGTAGACCTCCCAGTGCGGCGCGACCGGCCCGAGGTACACGATGCGGGCGTGGGCGCGCGGAGCTTCGGGTTCGACGGCGACGTTCGACATGGCCGGCAGTGTACCGGACGGGAGTGAGCTGACCGTCGGGAGGGTTGCCGGCGGCGATTCCGGGGTATGCACCGGGTCACGGTGCCGCCGACCGATGGCGCGTCGATGACGAAATGATGAACGCCCGCTGAGAATCCCACGAAATGCTGGCGACATCATTACGGTTCTGTTACGGTCCACCTCCAAGCGGGAACCGGAACCCCCAGCACCGCGTCCTACACGACACGTCACACCCGACACGGTG
>JAGQSS010000980.1 GCA_020439405.1 Ilumatobacter sp.
CCGTACGGCGTACTGGTCATCGGCACCCACCACGCGCAGTGCTGGACGCCGGCGCAGGCCGGCTTCGTGCAGGGCATCGCGGCCGAGCTCGGCCGCGCCGTGGCGGCCGCCGAGGTGGCCCGCGCCCGCAGCGAGCACGTGCACCGCCTGGAGGAGCTGGACCGCCAAAAGGACGGCTTCCTCTCGACCGTCTCGCACGAGCTGCGCACGCCGCTCACCTCGATCAACGGCTACCTGGAGCTGCTCGAGGACGGCGACGCCGGCAGCCTGTCGGAGGAGCAGGCCCGGATGTTGGCGGTGATCGAGCGCAACGCCGTACGCCTGCGCGGACTCATCGAAGATCTGCTGCTGATCAACCGGATGCGGGACGGCGGCGCCGAGAACGCCGAGGCCGTCGACGTCGATCGGTTGGTGACGGATGCCGCCGAGGAGATGGCGCCGCTGGCCAAGGCCAAGGGCGTGCTGCTCGACGTCGCGTCGATGACCGGCGTGCCGGTGAACGGCAACCGGGCCCAGCTGGCCCGGGT
>JAGQSS010000981.1 GCA_020439405.1 Ilumatobacter sp.
CCAGCGGGATCCCGAGGAAGATGAGGACGCTCTTGGTGATGGACCAGGTCGAGAACTGCGCGTCCGCGGTCTGCCACCCCAGCCAGCCGGGGAGGATCTGCAGGTAGAACACCCCGAGGGCGGCATAGGCCACGATCTGGAACAGACTGTTGATCGCCACCAGCAGCGCCGCAGCCTCACGGTCCCCGCATGCCAGATCGTTCCAGATCAGCACCATCGCGATGCAGCGCGCGAGCCCCACCACGATGAGGCCGGTGCGAAACTCCGGCTGATCTGGCAGGAACGTCCAGGCCAGCACGAACATCAGCGCAGGTCCGACAACCCAGTTGAGCAGCAGGGACAGTCCCAGCAGCGGCCGGTCGCCGGTGATGTGTCCGATCTCCTCGTAACGCACCTTCGCAAGCACCGGGTACATCATGGCCAGCAATCCGATGGCGATCGGCAATGATGTGCCGTCGATGTCACCGGCGGTCAGGATCTCCTGCACTCCCGGGAAGACCCGCCCGAGCAGCAGTCCGCCCACCATG
>JAGQSS010000982.1 GCA_020439405.1 Ilumatobacter sp.
CAACGGCGTGCTGCTCGACTGGATCGCGCGCGTGGCCGCCGACTGCCAGTGGGTGACCAGCGTCTGCACCGGCGCGCTGCTGCTGACCGCCGCCGGACCGGCGAAGGGCCGGCGCGTGACCACCCACTGGGCGTTCGTCGAGAGCCTGCGCGCACGCGGCGAGGCGGCCGAGGTTCTAGCCGACGTGCGCTGGGTGCGTGACGGCAACATCGTCACCGCCGCCGGCGTGTCGGCCGGCATCGACATGGCGCTGTGGCTGCTCGGCGAGTGGCGCGGCCCGGCCTTCGCGCGCCGCGTGCAGCGCGCGATGGAATACCACCCCGCGCCGCCGTACGCGGCCCACGTGTGACCCGGAGGACGATGCCCGTGCTGGAACTGCGACCGAACTGCGAGTGGTGCGACCGCGACCTGCCGCCGGACGCCGCCGACGCGCGCATCTGCAGCTACGAGTGCACCTTCTGCGCGGCGTGCGTGGAACGGCACCTCGCCAACGTGTGCCCGAACTGCGGCGGCGGCTTCGAACCGCG
>JAGQSS010000983.1 GCA_020439405.1 Ilumatobacter sp.
TGGCAGGAGCGGTGCTTCGTTCATCCACAGGATGCGGACCTGGAACTGGTCAGAGACCTCGGTCGGATTGTCGGCCGTGACGATCACATCGCCGCGGGAGGCGTCGATCTCGTCTGCCAGCGTCAGCGTAACGGACTGGCCGGCGATGGCCTCCTTCAGGTCACCGGTTGCCGTGACGATCCGCTCGATGGTCGACTGGCGGCCGGACGGCATGGACTTCACGCGGTCTCCGGGTTTCACCGTGCCGGCGGCGATCTGGCCCGAGAAGCCGCGGAAATCGAGGTTCGGACGGTTGACCCACTGCACCGGCATCCGGAATGGCGCGCTGCGGCGGCGGTCGCCGACCGGCACGTTCTCGAGGTATTCCATCAGGCTCGGACCGTCATACCAGGACGTCTCGTCGGAGCGGCTGGTAATATTGACGCCTGCGAGGGCCGACATCGGGATCGGCTGGACCTCAAGGTCCGTCGCCAGTTCATCGGCAAATGCGTAGAAGTCTTCGACAATGTCGTTGAAGACGGTCTCA
>JAGQSS010000984.1 GCA_020439405.1 Ilumatobacter sp.
TCGGTCGTGGTGGGTCGAGGGTTGGCCGCGTTCGGAGGTGCCGGCGATGTGGATGGACATGCTGCTGCTCGGCGGCGAGTGCACGCGGACAGTGACGGTGGTGTTCGAGCCAGTGTCGCCGTCGCAGTCGGCGCGTTCGGTCGACGAGGCGTCGGTGGCGCTCGAGTCGGCTGAGTCGACGAAGTCGAAGCACGGCTTCCGAGTTCGGGCGAGCGAGCGTCGCCTGCGTGAGGAGGTCGAGCGTCGCGAGCACGAGCTCGTCGCCGGCTACGGCGAACTCGCGTACTGCGGCCTGGTCACGGTGACCGGCCGAACTGTCGACGACCTCGACGACGCGGCCGCCGACTTCGAACAGACAGCCACCCGCGCCGGCGTGCAGCTCCGCCCGCTCGACGGCCGTCACGCCGCCGGCTGGGTCGCGAGCCTGCCGATCGGCCGCACCGTCGCCGAGCGGAGCGCGCGGTGAGCCTGTTGCACCGCCGGGCGGGCGGGCTCGTGTTGCCGCGTCACCGTGGGACGACCGCG
>JAGQSS010000985.1 GCA_020439405.1 Ilumatobacter sp.
TGACGCAGCCGCGCCGCGGCCTCCTCGCTGTTGTTGCGTTCGATCGCGGTCGCGAACTCCTCACGGAAGCGCTGCTGGCTGCCGAGCAGGCCGGGGTTGCACGCGTCGAGGATCGCCCACAGTTCGCTCAACCGGTTCTCGACCGGCGTGCCGGTGAGGGCGAGCTTCTGCGCGGCCCGCAGCTTGCGCACCGCCTTGGCCGCCTTCGTGGCCGGGTTCTTCACCATCTGGGCTTCGTCGAGCACGACCGTCGTCCAGTCGATCGCCGCCAACGAGTCGAGGTCGCGTGGCAGCAGGCCGTAGGTGGTGATGACGATGTCGGCGTCGCCCAGTCCGAACAGGGCAGGCTCGCCCTGGTGACGGTCGGCGCCGTGGTGGACGATCACGGTGCGGCCGGGCGTGAACCGGTGCGCCTCGGCCTCCCAGTTGTGCACGACGCTGAGCGGGCACACCACGAGGTGCGGCCCCGGCCGTTCGAGCAGGTGGGCCAACGTGGTGGCCGTCTTGCCGAGGCCCATGTCGTC
>JAGQSS010000986.1 GCA_020439405.1 Ilumatobacter sp.
CTGTTCGGCACCCTCGTCGTTCGCTCCCTGCTCGGGTGATCAGGCCTCCGTCGAACGGGCGGGCTCATAGAGGTAGGCCTTCCGGCGCGGCGTGACGTGGCGCATCATGAACTCCGGCCGGCGCAGGCCGCCGGGGCCGGGGCCCGGCCGGGTCATCGACAGCCACCGCTGGTAGGCCTCGCGTGACTTGGTCACGTCGACCGACACGTCGCCGTAGTGGTCCTCCGGGTGTGCCTTCTCGATCCGCACCTTCTGGTGCCAGCAGTGCATGCCCGAGATCGGGTCGGGCTGGACCGGGAACGTGAGGTTCTGATGCACGCCCGGGTCGTCCCAATAGATCCGCTCGGAGTCGGGGTCGTCGCTGGTGAAGGGCTTGATGCCCTCCTTGTAGCGCAGGCTCCACACCCCGTCGTCGGTGCGGGTCAGGTCGACCTTGCCCATCACCCAGCGGCTGCCCGGGTGACCGTCCTGGTACCAGCGACCCATGTGGTGGGACATGCCGACCACGCCGGGGCGGATCGCCT
>JAGQSS010000987.1 GCA_020439405.1 Ilumatobacter sp.
TATCGTCACTGGTGTTGAGCCCATCAACATTCCCTCGGCCGACCCGATGACGTCGCGGCCCTCCCCACAGCACTGAGGAGCCCCGACCCGTGAGCACGCTCCCCCGCCCCGTCCGGGCGCTGCGGAACGCCCTCCTCGCGGACGGGAGCCGGGTCGACGTCGAGATCGACGGCCCGCTGATCACCGGGGTGCGGCTCGCGACCGGCGACCCGATCGCCGACGACGACACCGACCTCACCGGCTACGTGCTGCTGCCCGCGCCGGCCGAGCCGCACGCCCACCTCGACAAGGCGCGCTCGTGGGATCTGATCGCCCCGCCGCAGGGCGACCTCGGGCGGGCGATCGAGTCGTGGCTGGCCTACGCCGACGCGATGACCGAGGACTCGATCGCCGACCGCGCCCGCACCCAGGCCCTGGCCATGCTGCGCAACGGCACCACCGCCATCCGCAGCCACGTCGACCTGCTGCCCGGCGACGACCCGCTGCGCGGCGTGCGCGCCCTGCTGCGGGTGCGCGCCGAGCT
>JAGQSS010000988.1 GCA_020439405.1 Ilumatobacter sp.
TGACGGACGTTGCTTCCTTTGCTGTCCTCGAACCGAAGTCGGACGGATTCCGAAACTACCTCGCGAGGGAAATCGATCGTCCGGCCGAGGAACTGCTGGTGGATCGCGCTCAATTACTGACACTGACGGCACCGGAGATGACCGTTTTGATCGGAGGGATGCGGGTGCTGAAGACCAACTCGGGGAGCGGTCCGCTTGCAGAACTGGGGGTGTTTACCGACCGTCCGGAGACTCTCACGAACGACTTCTTCGTCAACCTGCTCGACATGAGTAACGAGTGGAAGAAATCGCCGATGTGCGAACACTTCTACGAAGGACGCGATCGCAAAACCGGCAAAGTGAAATGGACGGCAACGAGCGTCGATCTCGTGTTCGGTTCAAACTCGCAGCTTCGAGCCATCGCGGAAGTCTACGCCAGCGGTGATTCGCAGGAGAAGTTTGTCGGGGACTTCGTCGCAGCCTGGACCAAGGTGATGAATCTGGACCGTTTCGACCTCTCGCGAGAAGAGCGAAGCGGATCGGA
>JAGQSS010000989.1 GCA_020439405.1 Ilumatobacter sp.
TGACATCCCCACAGCCGCTTTGTCGCTGACACGCTTCTACGCCCACGAGTCATGCGGCAAGTGTGTTCCGTGCCGCGAGGGCGGCACCTGGCTGGAGAAGATCCTCACGCGAATCGTGCGGGGCCACGGCACCCGCCGCGACCTCGACCTGTTGCTCGAGGTCGGTGAGAGCATCTGTCCCGGCGACTTCCCGCACGCGTCCAGCTCGAAGCTGGGCCTCGAGGCGCAGCCCTTCCCGTACAAGATGACGACCATCTGCTTCGTCGGCCCGTCGGCCTTTGCCCCGGTCCATTCGGCTCTCACTCTGTTCCGTGAAGAGTTCGAGGCCAAGCTGCTGCCCGACGACGCCGTTTCGCCCAACTCGGTTCCGGTCGCCATCGGCGCCAAAGCACACGCTGGGGAGGCCTCGCGATGAGCGATGCAGTCGAAGCTACGCCAGGTGTTGCCGTCACCATCAACGGGGTCGAGGTCGTCGCCAAACCGGGCGAGCTGGTCATCGAGGCTGCCGAGCGAAACGGCACC
>JAGQSS010000098.1 GCA_020439405.1 Ilumatobacter sp.
GTAGAGCACGAGGCCCGAGACGAGTGCGGCGTACGGCATCTGCATCCAGATGCCGCCGGTGAACTCGCGTCCGTTCTCGCTGAGGAAGGGCTTGGAGAACTCGGCCGGCCCGCCGAGCACCACGTACGCGATGCCGGTGATCACGAGGAAGGTGCCGAGCGCCCACAGGATGCGATGGTGGGCGGCGCCGGTCTTGACATGGACATTGGTGCGCCAGACACCGACCACCACGGCGGCGACGATGGCCAGCAGCACGATCCAGCGGAAAGTGACGAAGTTGTCGAGGCCGGCGACCGACGGGAAGCCGAACCGACCGTTGTTGAACACGAACCAACCGCCGAGCGGTCGCCACGACTCGGTGGCACGGGGGAACGAGGTCAGGTACACGCCCATCCACACGAAGATGATCACGACGAGCGGTGGGATGTTGCGGAAGAACTCGACGTACGCGGTGGCCAGCTTGCTGAGCAGCCAGTTCGTCGAGAGACGGGCGACGCCGATCAGGGTGCCGAGCACGACCGAGAGCGGGATGCCGACGATGATCGCCCGGATGGTGTTCATGAACCCGGCGACGAGTGCTTCCGACACGGTGTCGGCCGGCGACAGCGGGTTGTCGGCGATCGTGATGCCGGCCGGTTGGTCGAGGAAGTCGAAGTTGAGTTCGAGACCGATGCGTTCGGTGCGGGTCGTGAAGTTGCTCCACAGGTACCACCCGGCGGCGACGACGACGATCGCGAACGCGATCTGCAGCACGACGGCGATCACCTTCGTGTCGCGCCACGGTGGCGCGAGTTGTCCGTTCGCCTTGTCGTAGCGGCGCTGGCGGATCATCGCCCAGATCTGGTGTCCCAGTCGGTAGATGACGTAGCCGAGCGTGGCGGCGACTCCGGCTCCCAAGAGCCAGAGCAGGCTCATCACCATGTCGGTGGCGTCGATCGCGAGCATCACGATGGTCGTCCTCGTTTCCCCAGTGGTCGTCCCGATTCGAAGAGGGCCCGGCCGGTCGTCCGGCCGGGCCCTCCGAGAAGATGACGGTGGCCCCGGAGGGCCATCGTCACGTCAGTTGCCGATCAGCGGAACGGCGGCACGTACTGCAGACCACCGTTGGTCCACAGGTCGTTCGGGCTGCCTTCGAGCGTGAGTCCGATCGGGCTCAGGTTGGCCTCGAAGATCTCCTGGTAGTTCCCGACCTGCTTGATCACCTGGTAGGCGAAGTCGTTGGGCAGGCCGAGACCGAGGTCCTTCACGGCCTCGTTGCCGTCGTCGTCGGTGACGGGCTGGCCGAGGAAGGTCAGGATGTTCGAGTCCTCGCTGGTGAGGAAGTCGTCGACGTTCGTCGAGTCGATGCCGTACTCCCACGCCTGGATGGTGGCCATGGTGGCCCAGTCGACGATCTGCGCCCACTGGCTGTCGCCGTCGGCGACTGCCGGGCCCAGGGGCTCCTTCGAGATGATCTCGGGGAGGATCGTCGTCTCCATCTCCATGCCGGCGGCGAACGAGGCGAGCTGCGACGCGTCGGACGTCCACGCCTCGCACTGGCCGGCCTGGAATGCCGGGTTGAGCTGGTCGTTCGACTCGAACTCGAGCGCCGTCATGTTGAGGCCACGGTCGGTCGACACGGCGTTGAGGTTGGTCAGCGTCGTGGTGCCCGTCTGCACGCAGACGGTTGCGCCAGCGAGGTCTTCGAGGCTCGTGAAACCGGTGTCGGCGGGAACCATGAAGCCCTGACCGTCGTAGAACGTCGTGTGCAGGAACGTCGCCTGCTCGGCGCCGTCACGGCTCGCGGTGCGGGTCGTGTTGCGGATGAGGACGTCGATCTCGCCCGACTGCAGGGTCGGGAATCGTTCGGCGGCCTCGAGCGGCTTGATCTCGATGGCGGTGGCGTCACCGAGCACTGCCGCGGCGAGCGCCCGGCAGAAGTCGATGTCGAAGCCGGAGGCTTCGCCGGTGGCGGCGTCGATCGAGCCGAAGCCGGCCAGTCCGTTGTTGCCACCACAGACGAGGGTGCCGCGCTCTTGGACGGCGGCGAGGGTGCTGCCGCCCTGGGTCACCTCGACGGTGTCGTCGGTGGCGGGCTCGTCGCCAGCATCGTCGCTCGGCTCGTCGGCCGTCGTGTCGTCGGTGGCGACGTCGTCGCCGCCGTCGTCGGCGTCATCGTCGTCGCCGCCGCAGGCTCCGGCGATCAGCGCGACCGCCGCGAGTCCGGCTGCGAACTTCCAGCGCTTGGTCGTGACCGTTCGGGTCATCTGTCCTCCCATGTAGGTGTGTGTGCGGGGCTGGTGTGGTGGGCCCCGGTGTCCACGCTGCCTGCCGGCTCACCGTCTCGAGCGGGAACGTCGAGGCGAGGCGGCGGTGCAAAGCGTTCGAACGACACTAGCAGTCGGGTGTTGCGGGCTTGTCAAGACCCTGTGTGGCCGCGGCGCTACGAATCCGGCATCATGTCGGGATGTCGAACCACGCCGCAGTAGCGGTTGCGAGCTCCGTCCCGTCGTCCGCCGAGGTCATCGGCGTCCCCGTCCGGTCGTCCGGCGCGGTCCCGCGCCAGCTGGGCCTGTCGCGTTCCGCGTTGGAGTCGAACGGGTTCACCGGGGCGGCCGGCCAGACGCTGACCGTACCGTCGGCGAAGGGAGCCACGCTCGTGGCTGTCGGCGCGGGTGAAGGCCTCGATGTCAAGCAATTGCGCGACGCGGCAGCAGCCCTGACCCGTTCGTGCGGCAAGCGGACGTCGCTCGCCACGTCGCTGCCGATGGTCGCCACCGACGGTGTGACGCCGGCCGCCGCCGCCCAGGCGGTCACGGAGGGGATCCTGCTCGCGAGCTATCGCTTCGTCGGATCGAAGAACGACACCTCGATCGCGAACTCGCTCGCCGACGTCACCCTCGTCGTTCCCGGCAAGCAGGCCAAGGGCGCCGCCGACGGTGTCGCCGCCGGCACCACGACGGCGCGTGCCGCGCGGCTCGCGCGTGAGCTCGCCAACACCCCGCCGAACCTCCTGAACGCCCGCGACATCGCCGCCCAGGCGGTCGAGCTCGCGGCCGAGTACGGCCTCGACGTCGAGGTGTTCGACAAGGACCAGCTCGCGGTGCTCGGGTGCGGTGGCATCCTCGGCGTGAACGCCGGCTCGACCGAACCGCCGCGCATGGTGAAACTCACCTACAAGCCCCGCCGCCCGAAGGCGAGGGTCGCGCTCGTCGGCAAGGGTGTCATGTACGACTCGGGCGGCATCAGCATCAAGCCGAGCAACCCGATGCACGCCCTGATGAAAATGGACATGTCGGGTGCGGCTGCGGTGCTCGCGACGATGACGGCGCTGCGCGATCTCGGCTGCCGCAACGAGGTCACCGCCTGGCTGATGTGCACCGACAACATGCCGTCGGGTTCGGCACTCAAGCTCGGCGACGTGCTCACCATCCGCAACGGCAAGACGGTCGAGGTCCAGAACACCGACGCCGAGGGCCGCCTGATCCTCGCCGACGGCCTGTCGCTCGCGGCCGAGACGAAGCCCGATGTGATCGTCGACATCGCCACCCTGACCGGCGCTGCGATGGCGGCGCTCGGCACCGAATACGCCGCCGTGATCGGTTCGTCGCAGCCGGTCGTCGATGCGTTGTTGGCGTCGTCGGAATCGACCGACGAGCCGCTGTGGCAGATGCCGCTCGCACGCGACCGATACCGGAACCTGCTCGACTCGGTGGTCGCCGACATGCGCAACATCGGCGGCCCGTACGCCGGTGCGACGACGGCGGCGATCTTCCTGTCGGAGTTCGTCGGCGACGTGCCGTGGGCGCACCTCGACATCGCCGGCCCGATGAACGCCGACGGTGACAGCGGATGGAAGTCGAAGGGCGCGACGGGCTTCGGCACGCGCATCCTCGTCGACTTCGCCTGCGGCTTCGAGCCGGCCTGACCCGGCGGGCATCGCCCGTCACAACGCCAGGGCCGCGGCCTCGCTGGCTCGCGCTGCTGCGCCCGGCGTGACGCCGAGGCGGATCAGCTGTTGCTCGATCTGGCGACGGTCGAGCCTGATGGTGCGGCGTGCCCAGTCGTAGTGCGACTGCTGCACATCGTCGGGCAGGCGACTGAGGTGTCGCTGCGCGACGTTGGGCAGGATGCGGCGGACGGTGAACCCGTCCGGCGTCGGTTGCGCGAGGCCGAACATGACGCACCGGTGCAGCGCCTTGCCGAACGGCGAGTGCTGACCCTTCGTGTACGAGAGCCCCATCGTCGTCGCCGTGTGGGCGAGGTCGATCACGAACCCGTCGGGGGCGTGGTCGAACTCGTCGGCGAAGCGCCTCATGATCAGCGTCGCCGTCGGGCCGATCACACTGAGCCAATATCGCTCCGCATAGACCGATCTCGGATCGTGGCCGCGTCCGTCGACGACGGGGTCGCGCCAGGGCCGGATCGTGGCGTGGGTGAGTTCGTGGGCAGTGGCAACGTGTTCCAACGCTGTCCTCCAGGTTCGAGACGACCGGAGGGAAGTCGGTACCGACCGGAAGGTCGTGAGGTCGCCGTTCCGGAAAGGGTTGCGGTGATTCGACGCCGATCGGCGCGCGATTCGAACCCGCTGCCCGGCTGCGCCACACTGGTTCGATGATCGAGGACGCCGCACGGGCCATCGCCGACGCCGAGCGGATCGTCGTGCTCACCGGCGCCGGGATCTCCACCGACTCGGGCATCCCCGACTTCCGCGGACCGAAGGGGATCTGGACGAAGAACCCCGCCGCCGAGAAGGCGTCGCACATCAGCCACTATCTCGACGATCCCGAGGTCCGACGCGCCGCCTGGCTCAACCGCCTCGACGCGCCGATCTGGACCGCCGAGCCGAACCTCGGACACCGGTGCGTGTACGAACTCGAGCGCCGTGGCCAGCTGTTGGCGGTCGTCACCCAGAACGTCGATGGTCTCCACCAGGCCGCCGGCCACGATCCGGAGAACGTGATCGAGGTCCACGGCACCGTCCGCTTCACGCGGTGCTGGAACTGCGGCGATCGGCGCCTGATGCGCGAGACGCTCGACCGGGTGCGTGCCGGCGAGGCCGACCCGCCGTGCCTCGTGTGCGGCGGCATCCTCAAGTCGGACACGATCAGCTTCGGCCAGTCGCTGGTGCCCGAGGTCATCGACCGGGCGCTGCGCGTGAGCGGCGAGTGCGACGTCATGCTCGCGATCGGGTCGACGCTGAGCGTGTACCCGGCGGCGAACTGCGTGCCGACCGCCAAGCGTGCCGGCGCCGCGGTGATCATCGTCAACGGACAGCCGACCGAGATGGACCGCCACGCCGACCACCTGCTGATCGGCCAGATCGCCGACATCCTTCCCGCACTCGTGCGGAATACCTGACCAGGTTGGTAGGTTTTTAGGCCTATGGCAACGTTTCGAGACCTGCTGACGGCCGCGAAGTCCGAGATCACCGAGATCTCCACCGACACCGCCGCGCAGCACATCGCCGACGGGTACACCGTGCTCGACGTCCGCGAACCCGACGAATACCAGGAGGGCGCCCTCGCCGGTGCCATCCACATCCCCCGTGGCCACCTCGAGGCACAGATCGAGAACCGGATCCCCGACAAGTCGACGCCCGTGGTCGTCTACTGCGCCGGTGGCGTCCGTTCGGCCTTCGCCGCCAAGACGATGAACGAGCTCGGCTACACGACCGTCGAGTCGATGGACGGCGGGTTCGGCCGCTGGAAGGACGAGGGCCGCCCGTGGAAGGCGCCCGTCTCGCTGAACCCCGAGCAGATGAACCGCTACAAGCGGCACCTGCTGCTGCCCGAGGTCGGTGTCGAGGGTCAGGCGAAGCTGCTCGACGCGAAGGTCCTGATGCTCGGTGCCGGTGGCCTCGGTTCGCCCGCTGCCCTGTATCTCGCGGCGGCCGGCGTCGGCACGATCGGCATCGTCGACATGGACGACGTCGACGCGTCGAACCTGCAGCGCCAGATCCTCCACAACGTCGACCGGATCGGCCACCGCAAGGTCGATTCGGCCAAGACGACGCTCACGATGCTCAACCCCGACGTCAACGTCGTCACGTACGACACCCGGCTCGACGCGACGAACATCATGGACATCATCGAGGGCTACGACGTGATCGTCGACGGCGCCGACAACTTCCCCAGCCGCTACCTCCTGAACGACGCGTCGGTGAAGCTCGGCATCCCCGTGGTCCACGGTTCGATCTTCCGCTTCGAGGGCATGGTCAGCGTCTTCCACCCGAAGCAGGGTCCGACCTACCGCGACATGGTGCCCGAGCCGCCCCCGGCCGAACTCGCCCCGAGCTGCGCCGAAGCCGGCGTCCTCGGTGTGCTGCCCGGCATCGTCGGCTCGATCCAGGCGCTCGAGACGATCAAGGTGATCCTCGATCTCGGCGAACCGTTGATCGGTCGCATTCTGTCGGTCGACACGACCGAGATGGAGTTCCGCGTGTTCAACCTCCGGCCCGATCCGGCCAACGAGGTCACCTGGGACAACCGCGACCGCATCATCGTGCAAGAACTCGAGGGCCTCTGCGCCCCCGGCCTCGCCCACTGATCGCCGCTCCCGGTCTCGCCCACTGAGGCTGCCTCCTGGCGGCCGCGCCGGCCGCTGTCACGCTGCGTGCTTGACGCGCCACCGGACGGACGCGAACATGAAGGATCATTCACATTTCTTCTGGGGGGAAGAACATGACTCGATCCACTCGATCGTCCACTCGGTCGTTCCGTCGTCCGGTGTCGGTGCTGGGGGCACTGGCCCTCGCCGGCCTCACCGGTGTCGTCGCCGGGGCGCCGGCGACGTCGTCGGCGGCCCTGCCGACCGCGGCCGTCGCGATGGGCGACAGCTTCATCAGCGGTGAGGGCGCCGGCGCGTACCAGGCGGTGCCGAATGCCGCCGGTGTGCCGCAGGGCGACCCCGGCTTCTCGGCCGCCAACAGCAACGCATTCTTCTGCCACCGCTCCGCCAACGCGTCGATCGAGGTCGCGAACCTCGCGGGCATCGACGCACGATTCAACCTCGCATGCTCCGGCGGCCAACCCCACGACATGGCGACTGCGTCGTCGGCGCGGGCGAGCGGACGGGACGTCGCCGCCCAGATCGATCAGCTCCGCGCCGTTGCGCAGACACACGACATCGACCTCGTCCTGATCGGACTCGGTTCGAACAACTCGTCGTTCACGTTCGGCTCGGCGGCGGCCGGGTGCGCCGGACGGTTCATCTCCGACGCGTGGATCGGTTGGTGGGAGTTCTGGGTGCCGCTGGCGAGTTGGTGGGAGGGCGAACCCGTGCCGAGCGAAGATCCCTGCACCGACAACGACCTCGCGACGTCGGCCCAGCTCGCGGCGGCCACGGACGAGACCGCTGCCGCCCTCGCACAGATCCTGACCGCGCTCGACGAGATCGATGCCGACGGGCAGCACCGTGTCGTGCTGCAGGACTACACCAATCCGTTACCGCCCGATTTCGACACCGCGTTCCACACCGAGGATCGCCGCAGCGACACTCGCGACAAGTTCCGTGCGCTCGGTGCCGAACGGTATGCGGGTGGCTGCCCGGCCCACCGTGCGTCGCTCGCTCCGGCCCATCGTTTCTCGGCCAACCTCGGCACGATCGTGAGTGACGTCTACGGACGCATGGCAGCCCAGTTCCCGGGCGACGACCTGGCGTACCTGAACGTCCAACAGGCGTTCGACGGTGCTCGACTCTGCGAACGGTCGAACAGTCCGACCGGCACCCTCGCCACACCGGTGCGCGTGACGAACTCGTCGGGCGCGTACATCACCAGCATCTCCGGCTACGACAAGAACGACATCAACCGACTGTTCGCCGACTGTGAGTCGTACTTCCAACGCTGCCAGGAGAGCTGGCACCCCAACGCCGCAGGACACGCGGTTCTCGGCCAGTGCCTCGCCGGTGCGTGGGGGACGGCGAACGACCGGGTCACGTGCATCCGTCAGCCGAATGGTGCGATCCTGGTGACATCGAGCTGAAGTCGACCCCGCAGCAGAGCCGGTCGAGGGAGACCCTCGACCGGCTCCTCGCCGCCGCCGACGTCGAGTTCGCCCGCCACGGTCTGGCGGCGGCCACCACGACGGCGATCGCCGAACGCGCCGGCGTGTCGGTCGGCGCGCTCTATCGCTTCTTCGGCGACAAGCGAGCGATCGCCGACGCCCTTGCACAGCGCTACCTCGCCGACGCGTCCGCCTCGTTCGGGGTACTGCTCGACGGAGACGACGACCTCGCAGCGACTGTGAGGGGACTCGTGCGGTGCGCCGCCGACCTGCAGTGCGGACACGCCGGGTACTACCGGCTGGCACAGGATCTCCGACCCGACGGTGACGACTCGCCCGGCCACGTCGTGCGAACCACACTGGTCGACACCTTCGTCGACCGGCTCGGCCGGCTCGGGCTCGGCACCACCGCCGAGACGCGCGTGGTGATCGAGTTGATCGTCGAGACCGTGCGGCACACGCTCGTCGTCCACCCACCGTCGTCACCTGGACGCGACGCAGCACTGGCCGAACTCGAGACGATGGTCGCCGCGTATGCGACGTCACGGCTCGGATCGTCCTGACGATCGCAGGTACGGTGCGCGGACATGGGGATCGAGATCGAACCGTCGGGTCAGGTGTGTGGTGCGCTCGTGCGAGGGGTCGATCTGACCCGTCCGCTCGACGACGCGACCGTCGCCGAGATCCGGGCGGCCTGGCTCGAGCACCACGTCATCTCGTTCCCCGACCAGGCGCTGACCGACGACGACCTCGAACGGTTCACGCTCGCGTTCGGCCCGTTCGGTGACGACCCGTTCATCTCGCCGATCGACGGGCGCCAACACGTGATCGCGATCCGTCGCCGGGCCGACGAGACGGCACCGCTGTTCGCCGAGAACTGGCACAGCGACTGGAGCTTTCAGGAACGTCCGCCCGCCGGTACCTGCCTCTACGGCATCACCATCCCACCCCACGGCGGCGACACCCTGTACGCCGACCAGCACGCCGCCCTCGACGCGATGCCCGACGACCTCCGGCAACGGCTCGAGGGCAAGCAGGCGATCCACTCGGCACGCAACGGTTACGCGCCGAGCGGGATGTACGGCGACGACGATCAGCAGACCGATCGCAGCATGTCGATCCGACCCGACGAGTCGGCGATGGCGACCCAGCTCCACCCGATCATCCGGGCGCATCCGGAGACCGGGCGTCCGGGCCTGTTCGGATGCATCGGCTACATCATCGGCATCGACGGGATGAGCGGCGACGAGGAACGCGACCTCCTGTTCGAGATGTACGCGTGGCAGACCCGTGACGAGTTCGTGTATCGGCACCGTTGGGAGCCGAACATGTTGACGATGTGGGACAACCGGTCGGTGCTCCACCGCGCCACCGGTGGCTATGACGGCTACGACCGGCTGTTGCACCGCACCACCATCGGCGCCGCCTGAACCGTCCGCCCAGGCGGGGGAGGAGTGCGACTCGGGTGCCCGAGGCGTCCGCCGACACCTGGGCACCCGAGCGCACCCCCGATCGTCGTCCCAGGTTCCCGCGAGTGACGACGATCGGCTGGTCACATCATCGAGGTGATGCGTGAACCGAGCGTGAACGCCTCATTCCAGGTACCCGGCGACATCGAGCAGGAAGTGCGTCGCAGCGTGCGTCCGCAGGCACAACGTGCCGGTCGGCGACAGCTTCACGACGGCGTTGTTCGCCAGGACCTGGCCCGGCAGATAGTTGATGTTGCTCGCGTTCGGGACGTCACCGCAGGGATAGATCGTGGCGTGGCCCGGTGCCGACGGCGCGATGACCGCGAGGTTGACGATCGCCGCCGTGGCGTCGGCCGGGACCGAGCCGCGACCGGCGATCGGGATCTCCACCGAGGTCCCTCCGGCGAGTACGCCGAGGTCGCGTGACGCATCGTCGAAGGTCGGCTCCGGCCGGGAGTCGGCGTACCGAGCGGGGGTCTGGGTCGTGATCGACGTCCCGCCCCGTACGAAGCCCGCCACGTCGAGCGCCAGGTGACTCGTGGCGTGGGTGTAGACGCAGATCGAGCCCGTGGGTGACAGCCGGGTGATCGCGCCGTTCGGCACGACCTGGCCGGGGGAGTCGTTGACGTGCGAGGCGGTCGGCAGCTCGCCACACGGGTGGATCGTGGCGTGACCGGCACCGTCGGGAGCGATCATCGTGAGGTTGACCACCGCCGCCGTGGCATCGGCGGGCACGTTGCCGCGCCCGGCGATCTGGATCTCCCACTGCGTGCCACCCTGCACGGGACCGGTCGCCCGGTGCGTGTCGTCGAACGTCGGCTCGTCGCGCGAGTCCGCGTACCGAGCGGGCTCCATCGTCGTCAGCGGGATCGGGCCGGGCACGAACCCGTTGATGTCGAGCACGTAGTGACTGGCCGCGTGGGTGTAGATGCAGAGTTCTCCGTCCTCGCCGAGCGGAACCACGGTCGAGTTGGCGACCACCTGGCCCGGGGCGTAGTTGAGGTGCGACGCCGTCGGCACGTCGCCACAGGCGTACAGCGTGGCGTGACCCGCGGCGGCCGGAGCGACGGCCGTCAGATTGGCGACGACACCGGTGGCGCCGTCGGGTACGTCACCGCGCCCGGTGATCTGGACCTGGAGCGACGTTCCGGCCGGCACGACCCCGAGATCGCGGAACGTGTCGTCGAAGGTGTCCTCCGGTCGGGTGTCCGCGTAGCGGGCCGGCTCGATCGGCACGATCGCCGTCGGGCCGACCGCGGCGGCCGGTGTCACCGGTGTCGACGCCGCCGACGGTGCCGATGTCCCGGCCCGGTTGGTCGCTGTCACCCGGAACGTGTAGGCCGTGCCGTTCGTGAGACCAGTGACGGTGCACGACGTCCCGGCGGTGGTGCACGTCCGGCCACCGGGTGTCGCCGTCGCGGTGTACGACGAGATGTCGGCGCCGCCGTCGTGTGCCGGCGCGGTCCACGACACGTCCGCAGTGGCATCGCCGGCGAGGGCGGTGGTGCCCGTCGGGGCGTCCGGGACGTGCGGTGCGATGTCGGCGACGAACGTCTCGGCCCCGTGGAGCGGGTGCTCGGCCGAGAAGTAGAGCGTGTCGTGGGCGACGGTCAGGGCCGACGGGAACGACGGATACCAACCCGGGTACACGTCGTCGATCAGTTCGGTGCCGGCAGCCGTGCCGTCGGTCCGCCAGAGTTCGGTGTTCTCGCCGCCCTTGCGGAGGTAGACGTACCGGTCGGTCGAAGATCACGTCCTTCCGTCCGTCGCCGTCGAAGTCGCCCACCGCGAACAGCGACGCGTTCACGCCGGCCTTGGGCA
>JAGQSS010000990.1 GCA_020439405.1 Ilumatobacter sp.
TCCTGGCCAACGCCGCCGGGTGGATCTTCACCGAGATGGGTCGCCAGCCGTGGGTCGTCGCGCCCAACCCCGACGGGCTGCCCGAGGTGCGACTCCTGACGCGCGACGCGGTGTCGGCCGCGGTGAGCGCGCCCATGGCCATCACCACCCTCGTGGGCTTCACGCTGATCTACGGGGCGCTGATGGTGGTCGAGCTGAAGCTGCTGAAGCGCTACGTGATGGCCGGGCCCGAGGCGGTCATGCCCCACGACCCCGCCGGCGGACCGCCCGACGGCGATGCCGGCGGGCGCGGCGGCGGCTCGGGCGAGGGCCCATCGGACGACCGCGAGGCCGCGCTGCTGGCCTTCGCCTACTGAGAGGAGCAGACGATGGAGCTGTCGACCTTCTGGTTCCTCCTCCTCGGGGTGCTCTGGACGGGCTACTTCTTCCTCGAGGGGTTCGACTTCGGCGTGGGGATGCTGCTGCACCCCCTCGGCCGCGACGAGACCGAGCGCCGGGTGCTGATCAACACGATCGGCCCG
>JAGQSS010000991.1 GCA_020439405.1 Ilumatobacter sp.
TCGCCACCAGCGACGTCGAGCTGCCGTGGTGGCGGGTCGTCAACGCAGCGGGGCGGTTGGTGCCCGGCCACGAGCGCGAGCAGGCGGCCCTGCTGCGCGCCGAGGACGTCGTCGTTCACGACGGACACGTACGCGCCGCGCCGCATGGTCGCTTCGGTGTGTGAGCGTCGCGAGCAGGCCTCGGCCGGGTTCAGTCGTGCTGCGACTTGAGCGACACGAACGCCATCCGGATGTTGGCCAGCGCGTCGCGCATCGTCGCATGCTCGTCGCCGAGCCGCTCGCCCAGCCCGTCGACCAGGAACCCGACCGAGTCGATCGCGAGCGAGGCGGCGTGGAAGTCGGGCGGTGTCGACGACAGGTGGATGGCCGCCAACTCGTAGAGGCCCATGACGTGATTCGTCACGACGACCTCGGCGGGCACCTCGGCGAGGCGGGCTCGGGTGTCGGCCATCGCCGCCTCCAGGTCGGCCAGCTCGGTTGCGGTCTCCGGGTCGATGTCGCCGGTCGGACCCGGCACGTCG
>JAGQSS010000992.1 GCA_020439405.1 Ilumatobacter sp.
GGCGTTCATCTCCTCGCGCAGCGCGAACGTGGCGAGCGAGCACACGAACTCGCCCGTCTCCTCGGCATTCCTGAGGCTGTCCTTGGCGCCATCGGAGGAGAACATCACGTGAGGCGGCTGGTCGCTGACCGCATTGAAGAAGCTGTAGGGCGCCAGATTGACGACCCCTGCCCTGTCGACCGTGCCGATCCAGCCGATCGGTCGCGGCACGATCAGCGCCTTGAAGGGGTCGAGTGCGAGCCCGTGATCGCCGAGGCGGGGTTGGTAGAACAAGCGGTGTCCTCCTCTCGTCGTGCACTGGCTGGCCCCGCCGGCGCGCGTCGCCTCACCAGCGCATCGTGATCGCGGCCAGATCCGGCCGCTCCCGCTCGACCGGGGCCTCGGTGGCAGTGCCGATATGGATGAAGCCGGCGATGCGCTCCCCGGCACCGAGCCCCAGCTCCCGGGCGACATCGGCGTCGAAGGCGTACCACTCGGTGATCCAGTTGGTCGAGAAGCCGAACGCATTGGCGGCGATGACG
>JAGQSS010000993.1 GCA_020439405.1 Ilumatobacter sp.
GGTCTGACCTTCGAGGTCACGCAGGAGGCCGGCGCCCAGCGGCTCGAGTGGCGTGGTCAGCGGGTGGACGAAGAGCTCGGTGCGGTCGGTCCACTCGACGGTGCGGCGCACCAGCCCGAGTGGATCACCGTGGACCGTCGTGGCGGGGCCGACCTCGATGACACCGCGGCGTTGGGTGGGGACGACGAAGAGTTCCTCGTGGACCTTGCCGGCCGCCAGCGGCGGCAGGATGAAGCGGGCCGCAGTGCGCCCGACGGGCAACTCGATGAGCAGGGGGAGCAGGCTGCGGACGCTGAGGTTGGTGACCGCGATGCGCCCGGTGGCGGGGTCGCCCACCGTGACCCGGGCCGGGTCGACCTCGGTGGTGATGGCCAGTTTCGTGCGACCGATGGCGAGCAGCAGGCAGAGCACGAAGAGGACCAGGCAACCGACCGCGACCATCGCGAGCTCGGTCCACCCCCAGGTGGCGGCGACGATCCATGCCGCGATCCCCAGGAACAGCACGGTCCAACCGAGCGGT
>JAGQSS010000994.1 GCA_020439405.1 Ilumatobacter sp.
TTGCTCTACCAACTGAGCTACCTGGGCGCAGGCGCGGATATAAGGGGTCGGTCGTGGCCTGTCCAGCCGTGCGTCAGGGGCGAAAGCCGGCGAGGACGAGGGCCCGGCGGTAGCGCTCGCGGGTCGCCTCGACCTGGTGCGGGATGGCCCGGACGATGTCGTCGGCGCGGATGCCGGGCGCGTAGCCCTGGACGATGGCGACGGCGCGGGCGGCGCGCTCCATGTCGCCGGCGAGGGCGGCACAGGCGGCGACCAGGCGGTTGACCCAGAGGATGCCCGGCCGGTCGGCGAGGGCGCGGTCGATCCACCCGAGGGCGGACGGGTAGTCGGCGGCGACGAAGCCGGCGAGGCCCATGCCGACGAAGCTCAGGTGGCGCAGCGGGTCGAGGGGGCTGAGGCGGAGCGAGCGCTCGAAGTCGGCGATGCCGGCATCGGGATCGCCGGTGTAGCAGTGAAGATAGCCCGAGCGGTTCCAGGCCCAGCAGCAATTGGAGTCGATCTCGAGGCCGCGGTCGAGATG
>JAGQSS010000995.1 GCA_020439405.1 Ilumatobacter sp.
CGACGTGTTCGTCATGCACCAACCCGCCTTCGACCTCATCGGCCGCCTCCTCCACATCGCCCACTCGACCCCCTGACCGGTCGGTTGATGTCAGACCAGAACCGACCCCTCCACATCGCCCACTCGACCCCCTGACCGGTCGGTTGATGTCAGACCAGAACCGACCCCTCCACCGCCCGGTGATCCGAGCAACCCCGGTCGGTTCTGGTCTGACATCAACCGACCAGCACCACCAACCACACCCACACCCACACAGAAAGCACCGCACCATGAGCATCAACACCCGTCAGCCCGTTCCGACCACCTCCTCCGACGACCGCACCCGCCGCATCGGTGGCGCCGCCGCCGTCGTCGCCGCACTTACCTTCGTGTTCGGCATCGTCATGTTCGCCACGGGTCTGTCCGACTACACGACGGGCGATCTGAGCCCGGCCGAGTCGGTCGACTTCCTCGTCGCCCACCAGGGCTCGCTGTTGGTCTGGTACCTCGGCATCTTCATCGTGTTCGGCATCGCCCTGGT
>JAGQSS010000996.1 GCA_020439405.1 Ilumatobacter sp.
CGCGGGCTGGCGCCGAGCAGGACGTACGGGTGCTCGCGGCTGGCGCGGGCGAGATCGACCACGTACTCCTGCAATTCGGCGACGCCGTAAACCTGACTGACTTGATGCTGGAAGCGCAAGATCTGCTCGGGCGACCAGAGCGGCTCGATGGTCGCTTGTTGCTCGCGTTGCAGCGCCAGCAGTCGGATCTCGGACTCGCGGCTGGGATAACCGACCTTGATGCGAAAGAGAAAACGGTCGAGCTGGGCTTCGGGAAGTCGGTAGACTCCTTCCTGCTCGACGGGGTTCTGCGTGGCGAGCACGATGTAGGGCGCGGGCAGCGGGAGCGTCTCGCCCTCGATGGTGACTTGACGCTCTTGCATCGCCTCCAGCAACGCCGACTGCGTCCGCGCCGGCGCCCGATTCAGCTCGTCGGCCAACAGCAGCTGGCAAAACACCGGGCCGGTCTTGAGCACGAAGTCGGCCGACTTGTTGTCGAACACTTTCGTGCCGGTGACGTCCGAGGGCAGCACGTCGGGCG
>JAGQSS010000997.1 GCA_020439405.1 Ilumatobacter sp.
GGGGCCGGTTTCGCCGGGCTCGGGATGTTGCACCGGCTGCGGGAGCTCGGGCTGACGGCGTGCGCCTTCGAGGCCGGCGCGGACGTCGGCGGCACGTGGTACTGGAACCGGTATCCGGGTGCGCGGGTGGACATCCCGAGTGTCGACTACATGTTCAGCTTCGACCCGGACTGGCGCAGCGACTGGCAGTGGTCGGAGAAGTACGCCACCCAACCGGAGATCCTTCGTTACCTCGAACACGTCGCCGACAAGTTCGGGCTGCGCCGCGACATCCGGTTCAACACCCGGGTCACCAGCGCCGCCTGGGACGACGCGACGTCGACGTGGCGGGTGCACACCGACCGCGGTGACGAGGTGACCTGCCGGCACCTGGTGATGGCGACCGGCTGCCTGTCGATGCCCAAGGATCCCGACGTCGAGGGGCTCGACAGGTTCGGCGGTGAGGTCTATCTCACCGGCCGCTGGCCGCACGAGCCACCGGACTTCACCGGTGAGCGCGTCGCGGTGATCGGTACGGGA
>JAGQSS010000998.1 GCA_020439405.1 Ilumatobacter sp.
CTCGCCCTGGGCCGTCCGCACCTACCTCCTCGGCGGCGAGCTCCCGGGCGGCTTCGTCGTCACCCCGAAGTACATCGGCAACCCGCGCCTGATCGAGATCGCCGTCGCCACCCTCGCCACCGATCGCGCGCTCCTCCTCTACGGCGTCCCCGGGACCGCGAAGTCGTGGGTGAGCGAGCACCTCGCGGCGGCGGTCTCGGGCACCTCGACGCTGCTCGTGCAGGGGACCTCGGGCACCGGGGAGGAAGCCATCCGCTACGGCTGGAACTACGCCCGCCTCCTCGCCGAGGGGCCGAGCCGCGACGCGATGGTCCCCAGCCCGGTGATGCGGGCCATGGCCGAGGGTCGCATCGCCCGCATCGAGGAGCTGACCCGCATCCCCTCCGACGTGCAGGACGCGCTGATCACGATCCTGTCCGAGAAGTCGCTGCCGATCCCCGAGCTCGACGACGAGGTGCAGGCCCGGCGGGGCTTCAGCGTGATCGCCACCGCCAACGATCGGGACCGGGGGGTGAACGA
>JAGQSS010000999.1 GCA_020439405.1 Ilumatobacter sp.
CTTGGCAAGAGCCGTGCCGCACCGGCTGATGCGTGCGCGGAGACTGGAAAATCCGGTTGCGACGGCGTTTCCGGTCGAATATCGGCTGCCGACGGCGATGTCGGCGGCGCCAGAGCGCACCGAGCGATACATCGGCAGCAAGAGCGTTTCGTCATGCTGCAGATCGGCGTCCATGACGGCGACAAACGGTGCGGAGGACGACAGGATGCCTTCGACGCAAGCGCCGGATAGGCCGCGGCGGTTGACGCGGCGGATGCAGCGGACGCGACCGTCGTGGCGTGCAATCGCCTTTGCGACGTCGGCGGTGCCGTCGGGACTGTCGTCGTCGACGACGATCATTTCCCAAGAGAGGCCTTCAAGGGCGATTGAGACGCGTTCGATCAGCGCCTCTATGTTGGCGCTTTCGTTGAAGGTCGGAACGACAATGGAGAGGTCGGCGGTCAATGACTATCGCGCTGTTCGTGGCGGAGGCTGCGGTCAGCCCATTCCGAGCGCGGAAAGATAGAGATCGAGGATCT
>JAGQSS010000099.1 GCA_020439405.1 Ilumatobacter sp.
CGTTGACGACCTTCTCACCGATCTTCATCTCACCGCCGGTGATCGACTCGAGTCCGGCGATCATCCGCAAGGCGGTCGACTTGCCACAACCCGACGGCCCGACCAGCACGAGGAACTCGCGGTCGTGGATGTCGAGATTCAGGTCGTGGATGGCGTGGTAGCCGTTGTCGTAGACCTTGTTGACGTTGTCGAGCACGACCGTGGCCATGTTGCTCCCCTCGGGAAATGAGATGCCTGCAACGAAGGATCGTAACCCGGACCTCGCGACCGCGCCACCGACGAACGTCCCACGTCGACCGGGCGCCCGTGCGCGGGCCGGTCGAGTCACCCTCGCCGATAGCGTCGAGCGGGTGAATCAGGTCAAGAATCGCCTCCAAGCCCTCGGCCTCGTCGACCGCGCGTTCGCGAACACGACCGACGACGAACTGAACGCCGCGATCGAGGCGCTCGGTGACGAACACCGTTCCGCGCTCGACGAACTCGCCAAGGGCGAAGCCGATGCCGCCTCCGTGCGTGAGGCCGTCGGCCACGGCCGGATGGACGGCACGATGGAGAGCATCGCGTTGGTGGTCACCGACGCGTGTCTGGCCGACTGCATCGAGCAGCTCGGCGAGCACGCCGACTACCCGTCGTCGGATCAGTTGCGCGAGGTGCTGCCGGGCATCGTCGAGCGGCACGGGATCGGCATCTCCCGCCTGATGCTCGCGTCGACCGTCGCCGGTGAGGCGCCGGCGTCGTCGATCATCCGCGATCTCCTGAAGCACGACGATCTCGTCAAGCTGCCGCCGGCCGAGGACAAGCCGATCTCGCCGATGGTCCGCAAGCCGCAGGTCGACGACGCCGAGCGCGAAGCGATCAAGGCGAAGCGCAAGGAACTCAAGCGCCAGAAGCAGGAAGAGGCACGGACGCGTCGCGAGCAGTCGCAGCGCGACCGCAGCCGCTGACCCCGCCCCGCTCCCCCGCCGTTCGGTACGCTCCGGACGTGACGGGGTGGTCGAACTGGTCGGGTCGTGCTCGGAGCGAGCACGCCGAGGTCCGGTTCGTCCGCAGCATCGACGATCTCGCTGCGATCGTGGCGGCCGCCACCGAACACGGCCGCTGTGTACGCGTCGCCGGGTCGGGTCATTCCCACTTCCCGCTCGTCCCGACCGACGACGTCATCGTCGACGTGTCGGCCCTGAGCGGCGTCGTCTCGGTCGACACCGATCGGATGATCGCCACGATGCGCGGCGGCGCGACGATCGCCTCGCTCGGCCGCCCACTCCACGACGCCGGGGTGGCGCTCCCGAATCAGGGCGACATCGATCGTCAGACCATCGCCGGTGCCGTCGCCACGGGCACCCACGGCACGGGACGATCGCTCGGGAGTCTCTCGACGCGTGTCGCCGGACTCACCCTCGTCGACGCGACCGGCCGGATCGTGCACTGTTCGCACGCCGAACACCCCGAGCTCTGGCGGGCTGCACGGCTCGGTCTCGGAGCGTTCGGCGTCGTGATCGAACTCGAGCTGTCGGTCGTACCGGCGTTCCGTCTCGCCGAATCGGCATTCGCCACGACGTACGACGAACTGCGACCGGAGATCGATCGGCTGGTGCACGAACACCGACACGCCGAGTTCTTCTGGTACCCGCGCTCCGACCGGGCGTTCGTCAAGGTGATCGACGAGACCGACGAACCCGCGGTGTATCCGCTGGCCGACGAAGGAGCACGGGTCGGTTGGAACTACGAGGTGCTACCGAATCATCGACCGCGGATCCACACCGAGATGGAGTTCGCGGTCCCGTACGACCGGTCGCTCGACTGTCTCGACGAGATCCGCGATCTCCTCACGACCGAGTTCACCGACGTCCGCATGCCGGTCGAGTACCGGACGGTCGCTCCGGACGACGTGTGGCTGTCACCGGCGTACGAGCGTGACACCGCGACGATCTCGGTCCACCGGCTGATCGAGTTCGACGACGGCCCCTACTTCGCGGCCTGCGAACGGATCTTCCGCCGGTACGACGGCCGTCCCCACTGGGGCAAGTTGCACTCGTACACCGCCGACGATCTCGCCGCCGCCCACCCGCGCTGGCACGAGTGGTGGTCGCGCCGCGACGCGATCGACCCCACCGGCACCTTCCTGAACGCCACCCTCCGCCGCTGGCGCCCCTGAGACGGACCCTCGCATCATCGGGTCAGGTGTCGGAGGTGACGCCGAGGAACGAGGCGTTCCCGTCGATCACCTGACCCGGGGAACCTGGTGGCCGGTCGCGCGACTTGTCCCGGGTCAGCTACGGCACCTGACCCGTCCCGCCGGCGCGGATGCGGAACTCGTGATCGAGGAGCCAGGCCTTGTTCTCGATGCCGCCGGCGAAGCCGGTCAGCTTGCCGTCGGCCCCGACGACCCGGTGGCACGGCACGACGATCGGGATCGGGTTCTTGCCGTTGGCGGCACCGACGGCCCGCATCTTGTTGCGATCGCCCAGCCGCACGGCCTGTTCGCCGTAGGTGATCGTCTCACCGAACGGGATTCGGCCGAGTTCGTCCCACGCCTGGCGTTGGAATGCCGTGCCGTCGGCCGACAGCGGCAGGTCGAACTCGGTCCGGGTCCCGGCGAAGTACTCGGTGAGTTGTTCGACGGCGGCGGCGAGCACCGGGTGTGCCGTCGGATCGCACTCGGCGATGTCGTCGACCGTGCGATCGCCCGACTCGGTCTCCCATCGGATCGCCACGAGTGCATCGTCGTCGGCGACGATCGAGAGCGTCCCGACGGGGGACGGCATGGTGGTCACGTACTTCATCAACGGCTCCTGACGGTGTTCGAACGAGTGGAATCGGAAGGGGTCGTGCCGGGAGGTGTCCACACGGTCGACCACAGGTGGTGCATGGCATAGGTGCGCCACGGTCGCCATCGGTCGGCGGCGCCGGCGTCGAGACCGTTGGCGGCGAGCGCGCGGCGGACGACGAGATCGTCGGCGAGGAAGACATCGGGGTCACCGAGACCGCGCATCGCGACCGTCTCGGCGGTCCACGAACCGATGCCCCGGTAGCGACACAGCTCGGCGACCACCTCGCGCCGATCGTCGCCATGATCGATGGTGAGATCGCCGGCGACGACGGCTGCTGCCACCGACTGGAGCGTCCTGCGGCGTGAGGCAGGGATCGGGATCGTGTCGGCGTCGGCCGATGCGAGTCGTTCCATCGTCGGGAAGACGTGGGTGAGGACCGGATGCTCGATCGTGAGCGGTTCGCCCGTCGCTGCGACGATCCGACCGGTCACGGTGCGCGCCCCGGCGACCGAAACCTGCTGACCGACGATCGTGCGCGCCAAGACCTCGTACGGATCGACCCCACCCGGAACCCGCAGACCCGGTGTGCGAGCCACCTGCGGACCGACGACCGGGTCGGCACCGAGTACCTCGTCGATCGCGACCGGGTCGGCGTCGAGATCGAGGAGTCGTCGGACGCGTCCGACCGCCGGGGCGAGATCGCGCCAGTCGGTGAGACGGAACGCCGCCCGGATGTCGCCGGCATCGTCGAGGGTGATGTCGACCGTGCCGTGTCCGTTCGGCAGATCGAGCGATCGGGCGTATCGCTCGCCGTCCCACGACTCGACGCCGGGGACGGCGTGACCGCCGACGAATGCGAGCAGCGTCGCGCCCGCGAACGGTCGGCGGGCCGGGAGCCGCACCGTCACGCCGCCGGCGGTGTCGACGGCCGGCCCCGATCGTCGCCGGAGTTCGGACGGTGCCGCGGCGTACACCTCACGGACGGTGTCGTTGAACTGACGAACGCTCCCGAATCCGGCGGCGAATGCCACATCGGTCATCGACAGATCGGTCGTCTCGATCAAGGTGCGAGCGGTCTGCGCCCGCTGCGCCCTGGCCAACGACAACGGACCGGCGCCCAACTCCGAGGTCAGGAGCCGATTGAGATGTCGTTCGCTGTACCCGAGGCGTGAGGCGAGCCCGGCGACGCCGTCGCGGTCGACCACGCCATCGCCGATCAGACGCATCGCCCGTGCGACGACATCGCCACGCACGTTCCACTCGGGCGAACCCGGCGCGGCGTCGGGACGGCAACGCTTGCAGGCTCGGAACCCGAGCTGTTGCGCCGCGGCGGCCGTCCGGTGGAACTCGACATTGCTGCGCTTCGGGGTGATCGCCGGGCAACTCGGGCGGCAATAGATCCCGGTCGTGCGGACGGCGACGTAGAACCAGCCGTCGAAGCGTGCGTCCCGGCTCTGTGAGGCGAGATAGCAGCGGTCGGGGTCGAGCACGGTGCCGTCGAACATGGGTCCATCCTCGCCCGCCCGATCGGCGCGGACAGGCGGGAATCGGACATCACGATACGGCGTCCGATTCCCGCCGGTCGACCCCGATGGTCCCGGCGTTCACCTGTCGTTCATCCAGTGTTCCCCACGTCACTGGTCGGGGCGGTCGACCCGGCCCTACGCTGCTGGGCCATGGAGAGCCGGGCATTCGACCGCCGCCGTTGGCGGCAGCTCCCGGTCGCTCTGGGTCTGCTCGCACCGTCGGCGATCATCCTCGGTGCGTTCATCGTCTATCCGATCGTGAAATCGGTGTTCCTCGGCACCGAACGATGCAACGCGAGCGGCACCCGCTGCGTCGAAGGTGGGTGGGATCAGTACACCGACACGTTCCGGTCGACCGAGTTCCAACACGCCCTGTGGGTGACCGCGAAATTCGCGTTGATCACCGTGCCGCTCGGTCTCGCGCTCGGGATCGGTCTCGCGGTGCTGGCCCACAAGCACCTCGCGGGCGTCAGTGTCTTCCGCGCGATCTTTTCCTCGACGGTCGCGACCTCGGTCGCCGTGGCCAGTCTGATGTGGCTCTTCCTGCTCCAACCGAGCGTCGGTGTGCTGTCGAACGTGGGCTGGATCGCCGACGCGTTCCCGGTCGTGAAGCAACCCGGACTCCTGAACGATCCCGACACGGCGTTGTGGTCGGTCGGCCTGTCGAGCGTGTGGGCGAATCTGGGCTTCACCTTCATCATCATCACGGCCGGACTGCAGGGCATCCCCGACGACGTGTACGAGGCGGCGGCACTCGACGGCGCCGGTGGCAGCCGGCGATTCTGGGCGATCACGCTCCCCCTGCTCGGACCGTCGCTGTTGTTCGTCCTGATCGTGTTGACGTCGCGTGCGTTCCAGGCGTACGGCGAGATCGATCTCCTGACCGAGGGCGGTCCTCGTCCGGACGATTCGACGACGACGATCACGTATCTCACGTACGGCCGGAACTCGATCATGGCGACCGATCTCGGACTCCAGGCCACCACGGCCGTCCTGTTGTTCGTCGTGCTCCTCGGTCTGTCGTTCCTGCAGCTGTGGTCGCTCGGACGAAGGGTCCACTATGGCGACTGATCGATCGGGAGGGAGCGGCCATGGCCGCTGAACGCCGACCCACCGGATTCCGCCTCGTCGGTCGCTACGGATTGCTCGCGTTCGTCGCGTTCGTGACGCTGTTCCCGATCTACACGACCCTCGTCGCGGCGTTCAAGCCCGGCGACAAGGTCCTCGTCAATCCGCTGGTGCCCGATTCGTTCACCCTCGAGCCGTTGATGACCGCCTGGAGCGACGGGCATCTCGGGCGCTACCTGTTCAACTCGTTCGTCGTCGCCGCCGTCGTCACCATCGCCCAGGTCGTGACCTCGCTCCTGTCGGGGTACGCGTTCGCGATGCTCGACTTCCCCGGCCGCCACGTGTTGTTCGCGCTGTTCCTCGCGACCTTGCTCGTCCCGATCGAGGCGACGTTGGTCGTCAACCGTCGCACGGTCGACACCCTCGGCTGGTTGAACACCTACCAGGGCCTGGCCCTCCCGTTCCTGGCCACGGCATTCGGGACGTTCCTCGTGCGGCAGGCCTTGTTGGCGGTCCCGGGCGAACTCCGCGACGCGGCGCGCATCGACGGCGCCGGTCACCTCGCGTTCCTGCGCTACGTCGCGCTGCCGGTGATCGTCCCGACCGTCGGCGCACTCGCCCTGTTCAGCTTCTTGTCGAGCTGGAACCAGTACCTGTGGCCCAACCTCATCACCACGGAGGAATCCATGAACACCGTCCAGAGCGGTCTCACGCTGTTGCGACGCAGCAGTCTCGACGAACCGAACGCGTTGATGGCGGGCACCGTCATCGCCGCGGTACCCATCTTCGCTGCGTTGCTGATCTTCCAGCGATCGCTCGTGCGCGGTCTGACCTCGGGTGCGGTGAAGGGATGAGGCGCGCCGCACTCCCCGCCCTCGTCGTCGCCGCATCGCTCCTCGTCGCCGCGTGCGGGAGCGGCGAATCGGCGATCACCGCCGGTCAGGACGACCCGGCCGACACCGACGCCGACAACGATGCGGTCGCGACCGACGACGCCGACGCGTCCACACCCGACTCGACGCCCGACGACGCCGGCGACGAGACCGACGGAACCTCCCCGACCGATTCGGGCGACGAGACCGACGGGGGCGACGAGACGACGGCCAGCACCCCCGACACCACACCGACCGAGGTGTCGCTCGACGAGTACCCGGCGTGCCCGACCGACGCGCTCGACGGTGCCGACGGACCGGTCGAGATCACCTACTGGCACGGGATGACCGCCGACAACGAAGAGGCACTCCAGTTCGTCACCGAGCAGTACAACGCGAGTCAGGATCGCGTCGTCGTCGAACTGCAGAACCAAGGCGGCTATCTCGAGGTGATCGACAAGTACTACCAGTCGGGTGCGAGCGGTCGACCCGATCTGGTGATGTTCCCCGAATACGGCTTCCAACAGGCGATCGATTCCGAGACGATCGTCCCGGTCGAGGCATGCGTCCGCGACGCAGGGTTCGACACCGCCGTCATCCAGCCGTCGGCGATCCAGGCGTATTCGACGGCCGGCGTCCAGTGGGGCATGCCGTTCAACGTCTCCAATCCGATCCTCTACTACAACGAGCTGATCTTCGAAGCGGCCGGTCTCGATCCCGATCAGCCGCCGACGACGTTCGACGAGTTGCGTGCGATGTCGCAACAGATCGTCGACTCGGGCGCCGCGAGTTACGGCATCGCGCTCGACACCAACATCGACTCGGGCGGCGGCTGGTTCATCGAGCAGTGGTTCGCCAACGCCGGCGAGCTGTTCGTCGACAACGGCAACGGCCGCGAGGCGCTCCCGACCGAGGTGCTGTTCGACCAGGCGACCGGCGTCGAGATCGTGACCTTCCTGCGCGACATGGTCGCCGACGGGCTCGCGGTCAACGTGGGCGACAACGCCGGCGGCTCCGACAACTTCCTCAAGATGGCCGACGCCGCCGATCCGGCCGCGATGACGATCGGCACCTCGGCCGGTCTGGGCACCGTGATCAACGTGCTCGGCTCCGGGTTGGTCGAGGGTCTGACGCCCGACGACGTCGGCGTCGGCGGTCTGCCCGGCCCGTCGGCCGAACAGACGGCGATCGTGGGCGGGGCGGCGAACTACGTCGTCGCCGGTGACGATCCCGAGGTCGTCGCCGCGGCCTGGGACTTCCTCACGTACCTGATCAGCCCCGAGGTGCAGTCGGAGTGGGCGGTCCGGACCGGCTATCTCCCGATCGTCGACCAGGCAATCGAGCTCGAGCCGCTCGCCACCACCTACGCGAACGATCCCCGGTTCCGCGTCGCGTACACCCAGCTGGCGAACAGCCCGAACGACCTCGCGCACGCCGGCCCACAGATCGGACCGCATCGCCAGGTGCGCGACGAGACGGCGGCAGCACTCGCTGCGATCTACAACGGCGCCGACATCGAGTCGACGCTCGCCGCCGCGGCGGCGACGAGCAACGCCCTGCTCCAGCAGTACATCGCGCTCAACGGGTGACACGATCCGGGCCACCCATCGCGTGGTAGGCATGGGGCGATGACCACCGGACGGTCGACCGTCAGTTCGTGCGCCGCCTGCGCCCCGCTCGCCGGCAACCCGTCCGACCGGTACGGCGGTGCGCTCGTGGCCATGCCGCTCACCGATCTCACCGCGATGGCGGCGTTGCGTGAGGCGGGCGGCGAGTTCACCCACCGATCGAGCGATCCCGAGCTGGTCGCGATCGTCGAGGCGACGGTCGCCACCTACGCCGAGCGTGGCGCCGAGTTGCCGCCCGTCGAGCTGTCGCTGTCGACGAACATCCCACCGGGGGTCGGACTCGGACGCACTGCAGCGCTGGTGATCGCGACCCTGCGAAGCCTCGCCGCGTTCGACGGGCGGCGCTCGTGGCCGGCCGACGACCTCGCGGCAACGGCGCTCGCCGTGCTGCACGGCCTCGGCGCCGACGCCGCTCCCGGCGACGTGCTCGTGCAGGCGCACGCCCGGCCGTTGTCGATGACGTTCGGGCCCGACGTGGTGGAGCCGCTCGCTCTGCCCGACGAACTCGCACCATTCGTCGCGTGGTCGGCCGACGACACCACTGCCATCGGAGCATCGATCGATGCCGCGCCTCGCACGTCGCAACGATCACTCCGACGTCGCTTCGAGGGCGGCGACCCCGACGTCGTCGCCGCCATGGGCGAACTGCGGGTGCAGGCCGGCCGCGCCCGACGCGGCATCCTGAGCTCCGACGTGAAGCTGCTCGCCGACGCGATGCACCGCACCCTCGCGGTTCGGCTCCGGATCACCGACGTGTCACCCACCGAGCGTCGCCTGATCGAAATCGGCCGCAGCGCCGGCGCCGTGGTGAACTGCACGGGTTCCGGCAGGTCGGTGATCGGGCTCGCGCGACACGCAGAGCACCTCGAGATCGTCGCCGCCGCCTACGAGTCGGCCGGCGCACACGTGATAACGCTCGCGTAGGCCGTTCCGGGCCGTTCGACGGTTCAAGGGGGTCGTCGGTGGTGCCGATGACCAACTGATGGTTTCCCGCCGTTCCGCCTTCCTGCTCGCGGCGGCCACGATCGTGACCACCGGTGTCTCCCACGTCGACGCCGCCGATCGACCGCCGGTCGTCGCCACACCCGACCTGCTCGAGGACCTGGCACGCGCCGACGTCTCGTTCAGCGAACCGGTCTACATCGCGCTCGAGCCGCTGCCGCGCACCGACCGTATGCGCCTCGACGACGGGCAGACGATCTCGCTCGGCGAGGACACGTACCTCCACGCGATCGATCACCTGCTCCACCACGCCGGGCGCGCGCCCCTGCAGCGTCGTCCCGGACCATCCCTCGAGGCGACCGCTGCAGCGATCGCCGCCTACGTCGACCGCGGCGTGTTCGCTCCGCAGGCACCGGGAGCCGCCGAACCGCCCGGTGGCGCGATCGACGTGCCGTACGGTCGTGGCGACCGTCACGACGACGGGCCCGCGCTGTGGCAGATGCTCGGTGTCGCCGCCCTGGCCGGTGCCGCCGGCTGGTATCTGGCGACGCGCCGTCGACGCTCACGCTCGTCCGGCCGACGCGCCGGCGATCTGCTCGAGGCCGGCCGCAGCTTCGCCACGGCACAGACGGTCGCCGACGTCGAGCGCCTCGCCGCCGAGCGGGCACTCGCCCTCACCGACGCCGAAACCGCCGGCTACGTCCGGGTGACGCGCGACGGGTTCGAACTGGCGACGTCGATCGGGCTCGACCGGATCGACGTCGCGCACGCATCGTCGAGCATCGTCGCCCGAACGGTGCTGACCGGCCGGGAGATCAGCATCGTGGCCAACGACCCGATGATCGGGACACGCCGGAGTCTGCTCGCCGCACCCGCCGTCGCGGCCGGTCATGCCGCCGGCGTGATCGTGCTCACCCGCCGTCCGGGTCGACCGTTCTCTGCGGAGTCCGTCGAGACGCTGGCTGCCCTCCGACCCCTCGTCGGCGCCGCGCTCGACGCTGCGATGTCGCGCGAGCTGATCCACACCGAGGCGTACCAGGACGCCCTGACCCAACTCCGGAACCGTCGAGCACTCGACGAGACACTGGCGATGGCGTCGGGCCGGCTCCTCGTGCTCATGGTCGACGTCGACCATTTCAAGCTCGTCAACGACGTGCACGGTCACCCGGCGGGCGACACCGCACTCCGAACGGTCGCTGCGACGATCGAGGAGGCGGTCGGCGACCGTGGCTCGGTGTACCGATACGGCGGCGAGGAGTTCGCCGTCGTACTCGACACGGGCGACAGCGCGGCCCTCGGCTGCGTCGGCGAACGGATCCGGTCGGCGGTCGAGGCGAATCCGATCGACATCGGCGACGCCGTCCTGAACCTCACGGTGTCGGTGGGAACGGCCTGGGGCGAGGACCCGATCGAGACGATCGCCCGCGCCGACATCGCGCTCTACGAGGCGAAGCGCTCCGGTCGCAACCGAGTGGTCGCGGCACCCGGTCGGTTGGTCGAACAGGCCGACGTGGCCGGCGTCTGACGCCGGCCCGGGGTCGCGCGACTCAGCCTTTTCGGCGTTCGAGGATCTGGCTGACGAGCTTGCCGTCGGCCTGACCGCGACTCGCCTTCATGATGTGACCGACGATCGCGCCCATCGCCTTGCCCTCGCCGGCGCAGTACTTCTCCCACGCATCGGGCTGGGCGGCGATCGCCGCATCGACGAACGACTCGAGTTCGGAGGTGTCCATCGCCTCGAAGCCGCGCTCGGCCGCGATCGCCGACGGATCGCCGCCGCCGCGTTCGATCAGATCACCGACGACGGTCTTGGCCTGGGTGGCGGTGAGCTTCCCCTCGACCTCGAGCACGGTGAGCGCGGCGAGATCGGCGGCCGGTACCGGGGGTTCGGCCCCCACGTCGGCGAACGCCTGCTGGACGTGCACGATGGTGCGCCCGATGTCGCCCCCGGCAGCGACGGCGTCGTGGACGTACCGGTCGTGGCCGCGGTCGACGATCGTGACGACCGCCTCGTCGTCGGGTGCCATACCGGCCGCCTCGGCGAGGGTGACGCGCCGTGCCGACGGCAGGACCGGGATCGACGCCCGCACCTGCTCGACCCATGCCCGCTCCGGGACGAGGGGGACGAGATCGGGTTCGAGGAAATAGCGGTAGTCGTCGGCGTCTTCTTTGTCGCGGAGGGTGTGGGTCTTGCCGTCGCCTTCGTCCCAGTGTCGGGTCTGTTGGCGCACCTGCTCGCCACCCTCGATCAACACGATCTGGCGCTTGGCCTCGTAGTCGATCGCTCGACCGACCGAACGCACCGAGTTGACGTTCTTGATCTCACAGCGCGTGCCGAGCGGATCGCCGGGCTTGCGGACCGACACGTTCGCGTCGACCCGCATCGACCCCTCTTCCATCTTGGCGTCGGATGCCTCGATGGCGAGCAGGATCGAAC
>JAGQSS010000009.1:0-1043 GCA_020439405.1 Ilumatobacter sp.
CGACTCGTCATCGTCGGCGGAGCGTCCGGCTCGACCGGCGACGGCGAGGTCGAACGTGCGCACGAACTGGTCGACGAGCTGGGTCTGCACGACCAGGTCGTGTTCGTCGAGCCGCAGCCGCACCACATCCTGTCGACGTACTACCGAGCCGCCGACGTCGTCGTCGTGCCGAGCCGGAGCGAGAGCTTCGGCCTCGTCGCCCTCGAGGCCGCGGCGTGCGGAACGCCCGTGGTCGCCAGTGCCGTCGGCGGTCTCCAGTCGCTGGTCGACGACGGCGACACGGGGTACCTGATCCCCGACCGCGACCCGGCCGAGTTCGCGAAGGCGATCGCCCGCATCCTCGACGAGCCGCTGCTCGCCGACGCGATGGGCGCCGCCGCGGCGGTTCGGGCGTCGCGGTACACGTGGGCGTTCGCCGCGGCTCGGCTCCGTCGTCTCTACGCCGACCTGACCGCCCGTCGTCTCGTCGTCGGCCACTGAGCGCCACCCATGAGCGACCTCCACGACGAACCGCGGCTCGCCGAACTCCGCGCGCTGATCGACGGTTGGCTCGACGACTTCGCCACCGACAACCCGCTCGTCGCAGCGGTCGACCGCGGCACGAGCGACGGGACGATGCTCGCCGAACCCCGTTGGTACGTGCGGCTGATCGGTGAGGAGAAGGAGTACATCACGGTGTGGCTGACCCTCGGCCAGCGCACACTGCGATACGAGACCTATGTGCTGCCCGATCCGCCGGAGCACCGCGACGAGATCCTCGACCACCTGATGCGTCGCAACGACGCACTGGTCGGTGCGGCGTTCTCGGTCGGCGAGGAGGACGCGATCTACCTGCGCGGCCAGATCCCCGACACCGCGGTCACCGACGACGAACTCGACCGGATCATCGGCACCCTGTACACGACGGTCGAGGCGAACTTCCGGCATCTGGTCCGACGAGCGTTCGCCAGCAAATTCGTCTGACGCTTTCCGTTCCGTCGATCCCACGACCTTCCGGTGGAGGTCCGGGCGCAGATCGGGGAAGTCGGTACCTCGCACCACCC
>JAGQSS010000009.1:1052-30899 GCA_020439405.1 Ilumatobacter sp.
CTTTCCGTTCCGTCGATCCCACGACCTTCCGGTGGAGGTCCGGGCGCAGATCGGGGAAGTCGGTACCTCGCACCACCCGGCACGACGAGACGCCGGGTGGCGGTGGGCCATCACCACCCGGCGTCTCGGATCAAGGCCGACCCCCCGCAGTAGCGTCGGGCGTCATGACGTTCGAACTGGTGGTGATCGGTGGCGGCAACATGGGTGCCGCGCTCGTGGGCGGGCTGCTCGACGGCGGCGTCGTGGCACGCCCCGACCTCGCGATCGTCGAACCCGACGAGGCGCGCCGCGGCGTACTGGCCGAGATGTTCCCCGACGTGACGGTCGCCGACGCCATTCCGGGGTGCGAGGCGGCGGTGCTCGCCGTCAAGCCCCAGACGATCGCGACGGTCGCCGCCGAGGCCGCAGCGGCCGGAGCGACGCGACTGTTGTCGGTCGCAGCCGGCGTCACCACGTCGGTGATGACCGGTGCGGCCGGGCCCGGCGTCGCGGTCGTGCGTGCGATGCCGAACACGCCGGCGCTCGTCGGTCTCGGGGTGAGTGCGATCGCCGGTGCCGAGGGCAGCGGTGACGACGACCTCGACTGGGCGGAGACGATCCTGGGCGCCGTCGGCATCGTCGTCCGGGTCGCCGAGTCGCAACTCGACGCCGTCACCGGACTGACCGGATCGGGCCCGGCGTACGTCTTCCTCGTCGCCGAGGCGCTGATCGACGCCGGGGTCCTCGCCGGGCTGCCACGCGCCACCGTCGAGCCGATGGTCGGGCAGTTGCTCGCCGGGTCGGCGGCGCTGCTGCAGCGCGACGGCGACGCGGCCGGACTGCGTGCCAAGGTCACGTCGCCGGGCGGAACGACCGCTGCCGGCCTGCGTGTCCTGGAGGAACGAGCGACCCGCGCCGCCCTCATCGACGCCGTCCAGGCGGCCACCGAACGGAGCCGCGAGCTCGGGGCGTAACCACATCGCAAAGTGATCTCGCGAACAAATTTCGGTGTGACGCTTTTCTCAGCGCAGGTTCTCCCCTACAGTGAGCATCGGTGAGCGCACCGGTCGCAAGACCGGCAGCGCCGAAGGGCCGGTGCCATCGGGGGGTTGGCACCGGCCCTTGTAGTTTTCGCGTGCGATCCCGTGCGATTCGGGCGTCCGGCGACCGGGTCGCAGGCTGCTCACACCGTCCGCCCAAGCCGACCGTCGGTGCGCCCGTTAGCGTCCTGCGGGTGACCGAGCCCCGCTACGACACCATCTCGTTCCTCACCGACTACGGCACGGCCGACGAGTTCGTGGGCGTCGTGAAGGCCGTCGTCCGCGATCTGGCGCCCCATGTCACCGTGCTCGACCTCACCCACGAGATCCCGCCGTTCGACGTGCGTGCGGGTGCGCTCGCGCTGGCGCGCTGCATCGGCTACGTGCCGAGCGGCATCGTGTTGGCGGTCGTCGACCCGGGTGTGGCCACCGACCGGCGTGCCGTCGCGATCGAGGTCGCGGGCGGTGCCGGCGTCGTCGTCGGGCCCGACAACGGGCTCCTCGCGCCTGCGGTCGCCATGGCCGGCGGCGCCGACCGAGCGGTCGAACTCACCAATCCCGAGTACCGCCTCGACGCGGCCGGTGCGACGTTCGCCGGGCGTGACGTGTTCGGCCCGGCGGCAGCGCACCTGTGCAACGGCGTCGACCTGTACGAGCTCGGGACGCCGATCGATCCCTCGCTCCTGCTCCCGGGCACGATCCCGCTGCCACGGGAGGAGGGCGACGAGATCATCGCCGAGGTGCTCTGGGTCGACCGGTTCGGCAACGCCCAACTGAACGTCGGCCCCGACGACGTCCCGGCGGCGTGGGGGTCCCTGCTCGAGGTCGTGGTGCCGAACCCGACCGATCCGACCGACGCCGCCGCCCGGACGGCGTCACGGGCGACGAGCTTCGCCGAACTCGCCGGCGGAGCGATCGGCCTGGTGCTCGATTCGTACGGGATGCTCGCGGTCGCCATGGACCAGCGTTCGGCGGCCGACGAGCTCGGCATCGGTCCCGGCGATCAGGTGGTGCTCCGCGATCTGGGCGACCCGGTGACGCCGGCGACGCCCGTCGAGTTCGGCCGACGCCCCCAGTAGGGTGCACCCATGCGCCCGGCGACCACGCTCACCCTCGGCCTGCTGCTGGCGGCCATCCTGATCGCCGGCGTCATCTCCCTCGTGCGGCTCTAGCTGCGAGTACGCTGAGCGGCCGAAGGGGGCCCGGATGAATCTGGCTGACATGATCGAGGGGCACGTCGACGACCGCGTCGCGCTGATCTCCCGGAACCGCGAGACCACGTACGGCGAGCTGCGCGATCAGGTCGGTCGTCTCCGGGGTGGACTCCTCGGGGCCGGGGTGTCCCACGGCGAGCGGGTCGCGATCCTGTGCGGCAACAACCGGTACTTCGTCATCTCGTACCTGGCCACGATCGGCATCGGTGCGATCGCCGTCCCGCTCAACCCGTCGAGTCCGGCGCACGAACTCGAAGAGGAGCTCGCGACGGTGTCGCCGACCACGGTCGTCCTCGGGCCGTCGGCCCGCCCCTCGTGGGACCAGGTCGACCGCTCGAAGGTGCCGAGCATCGAACGGGTCATCATCGCCGAGGGCGACGCCGACCCCGGGACGATCGCGTTGGCCGATCTGCTGAACGCCGAACCGGCGCCGCTCGTCGACGTCGAACCCGATCATCTGGCCGCGCTGATCTTCACGAGTGGCACGGCCGGTCGGTCGAAGGCGGCGATGTTGAGCCACGGGAACCTGGCCGCGAACATCGAACAGGGTCACACGGTGGCCGGCCGCACCCGTGCGGGCGACGTCGTGTACGGCGTCCTGCCGCTGTTCCACATCTTCGGGCTGAACGTGGCGCTCGGTGTGTCGTTGTCGGTGGGGGCCACGGTGCTGCTCGTCCAGCGCTTCGACCCCGCCACCGCGGTGCAGTCGATCGTGCAGCGTCAGGTCACGGTGGTGCCCGGTGCGCCGCCGATGTGGATCGCCTTCAGCCACTTCGACGAGCTGCCGGCCGACGCGTTCTCCTCGGTCCGCCTGCCGCTGTCCGGAGCCTCCCGGCTGGCGCCCGCCGTGGCCGACCGGATGGAGGAGAAGTTCGGCTTGTCGATCCTCGAGGGGTACGGCCTGACTGAGGCGTCGCCCGTCGTCACCAACTCGATCGACTCGGGCCGCCGTGCCGGCTCGGTCGGCCGCGTGCTCGGCGGGCAAGAGGTCCGCCTCGTCGGCGACGACGGCACCGACGTGCCGGTCGGCGACGCCGGCGAGATCTGGATCAAGGGACCGAACGTCTTCCTCGGCTACTGGAACGACCAGGAGGCGACCGATCGTGTGCTCGTCGACGGATGGCTGCACACCGGCGACGTCGGCGTGGTCGACGAGGAGGGTTTCCTCTACCTCGTCGACCGGGCGAAGGATCTGATCATCGTCTCGGGGTTCAACGTGTTCCCCGCCGAAGTCGAAGAGGTGCTCGTGACGCACGACGCGGTCGCCGAGGCGGCAGTCGTGGGGGTGCCGCATCCGCACGACGGCGAGGCCGTGAAGGCGTATGTCGTCCTCGAGGCCGGAGCGACCGCCGACGAGGACGCACTGGTCGACCACTGTCGCGACTACCTCGCCCGGTACAAGTGCCCGAGCAAGATCGTGTTCGTCGATCACCTGCCCCGAAACGCGGCCGGCAAGTTGGTGCGTCGCGAGCTCGAGGGCACCATCCTCGCCTGAGACGCGGCTGACGTCGCGGCCCTGCCCCGCTCGTCAGCTTGTGAATCTGTGCACATGTCTCTGTAGGCTGTACGGACGATGCCCCCACATCGTTCACGACGCCGTATCCCCGAAGCCACCGTGGCCCGTCTGCCGGTCTACCTGCAGATCCTCGTCGACCAAGCCGAGGCCGGTGTCGCGAACATCTCGTCCGAAGGGCTCGCCGAACTGGCCGGCGTCAACGCCGCCAAGGTCCGCAAGGACCTCTCGTACCTCGGCAGCTACGGCACCCGGGGCGTCGGCTACGAGGTCGACTACCTCGTGTACCAGATCCGCCGCGAACTCGGTCTCGACCACGACTGGCCGGTCGTCATCGTCGGCGCCGGCAACCTCGGCCAGGCACTCGCCGGCTACGGCGGCTTCACCGACCGGGGCTTCCCCGTCGCCGGCATCGTCGATATCGACGACGACAAGGTCGACACGGTCGTCGGCGGGGCGCGAGTCCGCCCGCTCGACGAACTGCCCCAGATCGTCGCCGGCCGGAACGTGTCGATCGGTGTGATCGCCACACCGCCGGCGTCGGCCCAGGACGCCGCCGACCGGCTCGTCAAGGCCGGCGTCACGAGCATCCTGAACTTCGCCCCGGTCGTGTTGTCGGTGCCGATCGGCATCACGATCCGCAAGGTCGACCTCGCCGTCGAGCTCCAGATCCTGAGCTACCACGAGCAACGACGTGCGACGGCCCAGAGCGGTGGCCAACTTCACGCCGTTCCGAACGAACCCGGACGCGGGGCCACGGCCTAGGCTGGAACCGGCATGTCGATCCTCGTCCTCGGAATCAACCATCGCAGCGGCCCGCTGAGCCTGCTCGAGCGCGTGTCGCTGGCCGACACCGAGGTCCCGAAGTCGGTCGAGGCGCTCGTGCAGCGCGACAACCTGCGTGAAGCGGTCGTCGTCAGCACCTGCAACCGCACCGAGGTGTACGCCGTGACCGAACGGTTCCACGGTGCCTACGCCGACATCCGCGACTTCTTCTGCGACCAGGCACACGTCAGTGCCGACGACCTGCACGAGCACCTCTACTCGCATCACGACGCCCAGGCCGTCCGACACCTGTTCGAGGTGGCGTCCGGTCTCGACAGCGCCGTGATCGGCGAGTCGGAGATCCTCGGGCAGCTCCGCCAGTCGTGGGACGTCGCCCAGCACGCCGGTGGCGCCCGCACGACCCTCAACCTGTTGTTCCGGCACGCGATCGAGGTCGGCAAGCGCGTCCGCACCGACACGGCGATCGGCCGCGGCACCGCCTCGGTCAGCCACGCCGCCGTCGAGATGGCGCACGACCGGCTGGGCGATCTGCACGGCCGCAAGGTCGCCGTCGTCGGGGCCGGCGCGATGGGCGAGGGCATCGCGGTCGCGCTGCACGCCGCCGGTGTCGGCGACGTCACCGTCGTCAACCGCACGCCCGAGCGCGGCCAGCAGTTGGCCGAGCGCATCAACGGCATCGCCTTCGGCTTCGATCGGCTCGCCGAGACGGTCGCGTCGGCCGATGTCGTGCTGACCTCCACCGGCGCCGGGGCACACATCATCACGCCCGAGAACGCCGGCCTGCGCGAGCGGGCCGACCGTCCCGTGCTGATCGTCGACATCGCCGTCCCGCGCGACGTCGCCCCCGAGGTCGCCGACCTCGACGGTGTCGACGTGCTCGACCTCGACGACCTCACCGCCTGGGCCGAGCGCGGCCGCCAGCAGCGGCTCGCCGAGGTCGCGGTCGTCGAGCGGATCATCGAAGGTGAGGTCGACCGGTTCACGCTCGAGGCGACGTCGCTGCAGGCAGCGCCCCTGATCGCCTCGATGCGACGCCACGCCGACGACCTGCGAGCGGCCGAGCTGGCCCGTCACGCCGCCCGCCTCGATCGTCTCGACGACGAGACCCGCGACCTCGTCGAGCAGATCAGCCGCGGTCTCGTCGCCAAGCTGTTGCACGAACCGTCGGTCCGCCTGCGCGAGCAGGCAGGGACCCCGCAGGGCGAGCGCAACGCCGCCGCGGTCGCCGACCTGTTCGACCTCGGTTGACCGTGCCCACCCTGCGCCTCGCGACGCGCGGCAGTGCCCAGGCCGTCACCCAGGCCGAGCACGTCGTGGCCCGGCTCGCCGACGTCGGACTCGACGCCACGCTCGTGATCGTCGAGACCCACGGCGACCGCACCCAGGCCACCAATGTGCCACTCCACACGATCGGCGGACAGGGCGTCTTCGTCAAGGAAGTGCAGGCGGCGGTGCTCGACGGTCGGGCCGACGTCGCGGTGCACTCGGCGAAGGACCTCCCGACCGAGACCGATCCGGGACTCACCATCGCCGCGTGGACCGAACGCCGCGACGCCGCCGACGCCCTGATCGGCGCCACGCTCGACGGGCTCTCCGAGGGAGCGACCGTGGCGACCGGCTCGGTCCGCCGGCGGGCGCAGCTCGCGCACGCCCGCCCCGATCTCGAGTTCGCCGAACTGCGCGGCAACATCCACACCCGCCTCGAGCGCATCCCCGACGGCGGAGCGATCGTGATGGCGGTCGCTGCGCTCCAGGTGCTCGGCATCACCGACCGCCTCGGCGAACGCCTCGATCCGGCCGTCTTCGTCCCGGCCGTCGGACAAGGCTGCGTGGCGCTCGAGTCCCGGCTCGACGACGCCGACACGAACGCGGCGTTGGCTGCGATCGACCACGCCCCGACCCGCCGTGCCGTCGAGATCGAGCGGGCGTTCCTCGCCGAACTCGGCTCGGGCTGTTCGCTCCCGGTCGGTGCACACGTGGTCGGCGACGTGGTGACCACCTTCCTGGCGTCCGACGACGGGGCCGTCGTCCACCGCGAGACGATCGAGCTGTCCGGCGACCACGACCTCGACGTGGCGACGGCACGCAGCGCCGCCCGGACGGCACGCGACCGTGTCGATGGCCGCTGACTCCGGCGATCGCCCGCTGCGTGGCATCAGGGTCGTCACGACGCGCGAGCGGCCCGGGCAACTCGACCGATCGCTCACCGCGCTCGGCGCCGAGGTCGTCCACGTGCCGTTGATCGAGACGACCGACCCGGTCGACGGCGGTGCTGCGCTCCGCGCCGAACTCGCCCGCGCCGACGAGTACGACTGGGTGATCGTCACGTCGCCCGTCGGCGCCGAACGCGCGCTGCCGGCGATCGGTGGTGCCGACGTCCGCCTCGCGACGGTCGGGACCAAGACCGCCGAGGTCGCCGAGGCGATCGTCGGACGTCCGGTCGACGTCGTGCCCGCCCGCCAGCTGGCGGCGGCACTCGTCGAGGCCATGCCGACACCGACCGGGCCGGAGCGGGTCCTGCTCGCCGTCGCCGATCGCGCCGACCCGGCCACCGCCGCGGCACTGGGTGAGCGCGGCTACGACGTGACCTCGGTGGTCGCGTATCGCACCCTGCTCCGACATCCGACGGCCGACGAACGAGCGGTGGCGCTGGGTGCCGACCTGGTCGCGTTCGCGAGCGGTTCGGCCGCAACGTCGTGGGCCGACGCGATCGGCACGGAGACACCCCCACACGTCGTCTCGATCGGGCCCTCGACGACGGCGGCGGCGGAGGCTCGCGGTCTCCGCGTGACCACCACGGCGACCGACCACTCGATCGACGGCCTCGTCGCCGCCATCGTCCAGACGGCGACATCTGCGTCGTAGCATGTGGCCGCGGCGTTCGAGACCAGGGACACGAAACAGCGAGTGACACAGCAGCCACCACGAACCATCGGGCCGAGGCGCCACGCGCTCGGCCGGGTCGGACTCGCGATCGCACTGCTGCTCACCACGCTGGCCGTACCGATCGGCGCCCCGAACGTCGCCCACGCCCAGGACGGTGCCACCTTGCTGGTGACCGACATCGTCGACGTGACGCGACCCTCCGTGTCGGCCGACGGTCGGTGGGTCGTCTTCGAGGGCAGTGTCGACGGCCGACGCACGGTGTTCCGCACCGATCGCAACACCGCCAGCACGGTCGAGCTGTCGCCGATCCCCGACTCGGTCCGATCCGGCGACACGGTCCATCCGAGATTGTCGGCCGACGGATGCGTCGTCGTGGCGATTACCGAGATCCCATACGACCTCTTCCGTGACGACGACCGCGACGAGCGCTGGGACGTGTACCGGCTCGTCGTGCCCGAATGCGGTGGCCAACCCGCCGGGTGGGAGCTGGTGTCGACCGGCCGACTCGGCACGGCGATCGACGGGGTGTTCACCGACTCGACGCCGGCGCTGTCGGGTTCGGGTGCGATCGTGGCGTACGTCCGACAGCTCGAGGGCGCCCCCGAGGGCGTCGGCACGATCGTCGTCGTCGACATCACGATCCCGGTGAACCAGATCGGCCGCGAAGAGGAAGTCGCCGGGATGCCCGTCGAGGCGCCGAACCGTGCCTACCTGTACCAGGGCGCTCGCCAACCGGTCTTGTCCGAGAACGGCCGCCACCTCGCCTTCGTCGCCGACACGACCGCCTCTGCGCCATTGCCCGGCTGGGCGGCCGGCCCCGTCCCCGGCGAGGCCGCCACCTCCCAGGTCTACGTCTGGGACCGTGCGACCGTCGACCGGCGCAACGCCGTCCATCTCGTGTCCGGACGCGGCGGTGTGCCGAGCAACGCCGGCGGTGACGCCCCGTCGATCTCCGAAGACGGTCGGTTCGTCGCCTTCGTGTCGGCCGACCGGACGCTCGTGCCCGCCGACCTGCCCCCGTGCACCGCGACGTGCCCGACCCAGGTGTACCTCTTCGATCGCGACACCGACCGCAACGGCGTCTTCGACGAGGCGCCGCGGGGCGAACCGCTGCAGATCGTGTCGGCCGTCGACGCCGGCGACGTCACGATCGGCGTGCCGGTCGCGGGCGACGCGTCGTCGTGGGCGCCGGCGGTCAACGCCGACGGCAGCCAGGTCGCATTCGTGACCGACGCGACGAACCTGTTGCCCACCCGCCGCGGCGGTGGCGGCCGACCGACCGACGGCGATCTGCTGGTCGCCGAGATGGAACTCGGCGCGCTCCGGCGCGTGCTCGACAGTGCCGCCCACACCGGCGTGCCGGGGGCGCACGGCAACCCGGCGATCTCGCGCACCGGCCAGGTCGTCGTGTTCGAGACGGCCGCGGTCGGCCCGCTGTCGGGCGGCGGTGTCACGCCCCCTGGCGCGCGGGCCATCGCGTCGGCGCAGGCCACGCCACAGCTGGCGCTCGCCGAGCTCGACTTCGGATCGGTCATTCCCCAGCTCGAGAGCAGCGAGCTGTACGTGCGGGTCCAGAACGCCGGACCGGCCTCGTTCGAGCCGAGCCTGGTGATCGTCGACCCCCCGTTCGCGGTCACGGGCGGCACCTGCGCCAAGGGCATCCTCGTCGCCGCCGGGTCGACGTGCTCGGTACACGTCACCTTCACACCACCGGCGGTGCGCGGCTACGTGGGCACCCTCACGGTGTCGGGCACCGGCGGGAACGCGTCGACGGTGAGCGCCACCGTGCGCGGTGCCGCCGGCAACCCGATCCTGCTCGCGGACCCTGCCGGGGTCGACGTCGCCGCGGGCGTCGTCGGCGGGGTGGGTGGCCGTGTCGCGATCGACATCACGAACATCGACTTCATCCCGACCGAGGTCGGGCGGGTGTACATGGCCGGTGCGCACCCCGACGACTTCGAGATCGTCGAGCAGAGCTGCCTCCGTCGCGCGCTCAACCCCGACGCGAGTTGCGCCGTCGAGATCGAGTTCCGGCCCACGGCGACCGGCTACCGGAACGCGCTGCTCATCGCCGTCACCGGTGCGTCGGCGTCGGGTGCGGGTGGCGAGTACACGGCCGCGTTCGTCGGCGGCTTCGCGTCGTACGAGCCGACGTTCGAGGTCACGACCGAGTCGGTCGACGTCGGAGCTCAGCTCGGGATCGGTCTCGACGGGTTCCCCGCGAACACGGTCGTCACCATCGGTTTCGACGACGGTTCGGCCCCATGGGCCGAGGTCACGACGAGTGAGTCGGGAGCGGCGCTCGCGCTGCTCCAGACGCCGACCCGCGTGCGAGCGGGCCCGCAACGCTTGGTGGCGTCGGCCGGTGAGGATGCAACTGCGACCGTCGACGTCGTGTTCGAGGCGGTCCCCACCCGACCGACCCCCGGCTTGCCGGGCTTCGGCCTCGGCTGACCGAGCTGTCGGGGCCGTCGGAGCCGGTCAGGCGTCGTCGGTCGGGACGACCAGCTCGCCGCCCAGCAACACGGCGATGTCGCAACCGGTGCCGCTGGCTTGGCCGACGACGGTGCACTCGACCGCGAGCACGATGTTGTCGGACGGGGCGAAGGGGATCGGACTGATCCGCGGCTGGAACTCGTTGGCGGAGCTCATCGAGCCGAGGTCGAACTGGTACAGGATCTCGCCGTTGCGGAGCAGCTGTGCGGTCCCGAGGTCGCCGTTCGGGTTCTGCAGCACCAGGTCGGTCATCAGGAACTGGCTGTCGGGCGGCACCGTCACCGACTCGCTGCGCTCCTGGTTCACCCCGACGTCGACGGCGATGCGGTACGAGATCGGCTCGCCGGCGGGTTCGCCGACGAAGACCGTCGGATCGTCGTCGGGGACCGTGATCGACGGGGCGAGCGTCGTGGTGGTCGGCACGACCGACAACTCGTCGATCCGTTCATCGACGGCGCGGTCGGCGGCGTCGCGGAGCTCGGGACGGACCACGCCGTACCAGGCGAACACGATCGCCGCGATCACCGCAGCGACGGCCAGCGCCCGCCACAGCGAGCGTGCGCTGAGGGTCGGCGGTTGGATCAGCGTCGCGAGTCCGGCGGCCGGTTCGTGGTCGGGCTCGGTCGCCTCGATCTCGAAATCGAGCTGACGCTCGGACCGCCGGAACCGGCCTCCGCTCGTCTTGGCGTTGAGGCGGACCAGGCTGGTCGACCCGGGTGCGACACCGACGGCCGGTGGATCGAACGTGCCGTCGACGCGGTTCGTGCGGTCGACGAGGTGGAGGCGACAGTTGGCGAGATTGTTGCCGTGGTTCTCGACCATGAACTCGAACGTCGCCCGACGTCGGGCCCGACGAACGGGTTGGAGGGTCGTGATGCGGCGGTCGTCGAACGACGCGACATCGGCGATCATCTCGGCGACGACCTCGTCGTCGGGATCGGTCTGGGACACGACGCGGATCGCGATCGTCGTCGGACCGGCCGTGGTCGAGTGGATCGCCGGTGGCCGCACGACGATCTCGATCACGTCCTGGGAACCGCCGAACAAGGTGACGTTCGGACGGGTGATCGTGATCCAGGGCGCCGTGAGCCCGGCCGGGATGATGGTGTAGCTCTCGGTGCGGTCGCCGACGTTCTCGACCGTCAGCTGGACCGACGTGGGAGCACCCGGGACGACCGCGACCTCATCGAGAGAGAACCACGCCTGCGCCGACACCCCGCCGACGCTACCGCCCGAGGACCTCCCGTTGGCGTACCGTCGCCGGGCCGGGGCTGTGCGTGTTCGTCGTCGCGGACCTAACCTGCGGACATGCCCGTCGACGCACCGACCGCCGGCTTCCCGACCCACCGTCCTCGCCGCCTGCGGACGACCGCGGCGATGCGCGAACTGGTCGCCGAGACCCGGCTCGGGACGTCCGACCTGATCGCACCGTTGTTCGTGCGTGAGGGCATCGACACCCCGGTCGAGATCGGCTCGCTGCCCGGCGTCTACCAGGACACCGTCGACAGCATCCGACGTGGCGTCGGCGAACTCGCCGAGCTGGGCGTTCGCGCCGTGATGTTGTTCGGCGTCCCGGCGACGAAGGACGCCGTCGGCTCCGGTGCGTTCGACCCGGACGGCATCGTGCAGGTCGCACTCCGCCACCTCCGCGCCGACCTCGGCGACGACGTCGTGCTGATGGCCGACCTCTGCGTCGACGAGTACACCGACCACGGTCACTGCGGCATCGTGCGCGACGACGGCGTCGTCGACAACGACGCGACGATCGAGATCTACGCCAAGGCAGCCGTCGCCCAGGCCGACGCCGGGGCCCACGTCGTCGCGCCGAGCGGCATGATGGACGGCCAGGTGGGCGCGATCAGGGCGGCGCTCGACGAGCACGGCCACGACGACGTCGCGATCCTGGCGTACTCGGCGAAGTACGCGAGCGCCCTCTACGGCCCGTTCCGTGACGCCGTCGACGTGACGATCGCCGGCGGTGGCGACCGCAAGGGATACCAGCAAGATCCGCGCAACGCCCGCGAGTCGCTCGTCGAGGTGTTCGCCGACCTCGAGCAGGGGGCCGACATGGTGATGGTCAAGCCGGCGCTCGCCTACCTCGACGTGATCCACGAAGTCCGGCGCCACGTCGACGTGCCGCTCGCCGCCTATCACGTCAGCGGCGAGTACTCCATGATCAAGGCGGCTGCCGCGAACGGCTGGATCGACCACGACGCCGTCGCCCTCGAGCACCTCACGTCGATCCGACGTGCCGGCGCCGACCTCATCCTCACTTACCTGACGCGGTGGTTCGCCGAGTTCACCGCCGGAAAGGCGACGTCATGACGATCGATGTGTGTGTTCCCGGGGCGTGCGAGGCTGCCGGCTGCGTCGCCACCGTGTGCACCGGCGCCGGCCTCCGCTCGAACGACGAGTTCTTCCGACGCTCGACCGAGGTGATCCCCGGCGGGGTGAACTCGTCGATCCGGGCGTTCAAGTCGGTGGGTGGTCGGCCCTACGTCGTCGCCGGCGCCGACGGTGCGCACGTCGTCGACGTCGAGGGCACGCGCTACGTCGACCTCGTCCAGAGTTACGGCGCCGTGATCCTCGGTCACGCCCATCCGGCGATCACCGCCGCGGTCACGGCCGCCGTCGCCGACGGCACGTCGTACGGCGCGCCGACGCCTCGCGAGATGAAGCTCGCCGAGGCGATCTCGGCCCGCGTGCCGTCGTGCGAGCAGGTCCGCTTCATGAACTCCGGCACCGAGGCGACGAGTACCGCCGTCCGCCTCGCACGCGGCTACACCGGACGCGACCGCGTCGTCATCTTCCACGGCAACTTCCACGGGGCGACCGACGCCCTGCTCGCCGCCGGTGGCAGCGGGGTCGCGACGCTCGGGTTGCCCGGTACCGCCGGCGTACCAGCGGGTGCCGTCGCCGAGACGATGGTCGTGCCCTACAACCAGGTCCCCACGCTCGACGACACCGTCGCGTGCGTGATCGTCGAGGCGGTCGCCGCCAACATGGGCGTCGTCGCCCCCGACCCGGCCTTCCTCGCCGGGCTGCGGGCCGAGTGCGACCGAGTCGGCGCCGTGCTCGTGTTCGACGAGGTGATCACCGGGTTCCGGCTCGGCCTCGACGGCGCCCAGGGCACCTACGGGGTCACGCCCGACCTCACGACCTTCGGCAAGGTGATCGGTGGAGGCCTGCCGGTCGGTGCCGTCGGCGGCCGTCGCGAGCTGATGGAGTCCCTGTCGCCGCTCGGCCCCGTGTTCCACGCCGGCACGCTGGCGGGCAATCCGCTCGCCACGGCGGCCGGGCTCGCGGCGCTCGATCACCTCGACGACGGGGTGTACGACGAACTGCGTCGACGGGCGCAACGTCTCGCCGACGTGCTCGGCGACGCGTGTGACGCCGCCGGTTTCGCCGCGCAGTTCCCCGTCGTCGGCACGCTCGTCGGGATGGTGTGCGGCGACGTCGACACACCGACCGACTTCGAGTCGGCCAAGCGCACCGACGAGGCCGCCTACGGCCGGTTCTTCCACGCCATGCTCGACGCCGGCGTGGCGATGGCACCCGGGGCGTACGAGGCGATCTTCGTCGGACTCGCCCACGACGACGCGGTGCTCGACGACATCGCCGAACGGGCCCACGTCGCCGCCGCGGCTGCGGTCGCCTGACCGGCGCGCCGTGCCGCGGCCCGACGCCGTGGCTAACGTCGCACCCAGATGCGCCAGATCTTCAGCGTCCGCTTCTTCATGGCCGTCGGCGCGGTCGTCGGGCTGTTCTTCCTCCTGACGACGATCTTCGCCGCCCGTGAGGTGATCGAGGGTGGCGACGACGGCGCGGGCGATGTTCCCGAGCCCCACCGCATCGACTTCGTCGACCGGGTCTTCTCGTCGAGCAACGCCGATTTCCGCTTCGACGAGGACGGTGTCGCCGTCAACGACACCGAACTGGTCATCGACGGCAGCCGGTCGTTGTTCGTCGTGGCCGGCACGCCGGGTGAGAACCTGTGTCCCGAGTTCGGTGAGTTGGCCCGGTGCGCGGTCGTCGCCGACCTGTTGGGGGAGGCCGTCGTGTGGCTGGCGCTCGTGCCGATGGACGGCGGTGACCTCGTCGAGATGCCGGCGATCGACGTGCTCGAGGACGGCCGCGCCCACCTGGTCAACGGCTGGCAGCTCCCGTACGCGCCGGTGCTCGATCGACGATGCCGCGACGCCGAGGGCGACGAGGTCGAGTTCGACTCGTATCGCGAGTTCCGCGAGGTCAACGGGGACGACTTCACGAGCCTGTACTCGGTCACGACCCGCCGGCTCGAAGCCGTCGTGTGCGGCGAGCGCGTGCCGTACGCCCCCGAGCCCGCCCCGACCACCACCTCCACGGCGCCCACCACCACCCCCGCCGGCTGACCCCATCCCGGGCGAGGGCTGGTGGTGTGCCAGTCAGTCGGGGTCGAAGGCTCGGACGGCAGCTGCGGCGGCGAGGCCGGAATCGAAGGCGCCTTCGACCTTGGGGCCGGCGAACAGGTCGCCGGCGACGACGACGCGATGCTCTTCGTCGACCCAGCACCGATCGGGCCACGGCTCGGCCGGAGCCGCGAACCGCCACGGGCGGATGGCGACGTCGAGCACGCGGTCACCGTCGATCCACTCGGACGCCGCGTCGAGGAGCGCGGTGGCGACTGCGTCGTCCGGTTCGTCCCAGTGCGCCTCGCTCCAGGCCCAGGCGGCGTGGAGTGTCACGGCCGGTACCGCACTGATGCCCTTCTGCTGGTTGTCGGCGACGAAGCCGATCACGGCGTCGGGATCGGCCGGGTCGAGCTGGACCCCACCCGGACCCGGCACTGCGCTCGGCGCGTCGAGCGTCACGAGCGCCGCGACGATCCGGCGGAACGGCCGCCGCGCGATCTCGTCGGGGAACTCGACGTCGGACTGGGCGAGCAAGTTCCAGGCCTGCGGGGCCGGGGTCGTGAGGACCACGGCATCGACCTCGATGCGGGACGCATCGTCGAGGACGACCGACCAGCCGCGCTCGAGGCGGTCGAGCGTGAAGACCATGTGGTCGGTGCGGACGTCGAGGCCGCTCGCGAGATCGTGTGCGAGGTCGGACATGCCGCGCGTCCCGACGTAGCGCGGATAACCGTCACCGTCACCGTCGCCGAAGCCGCGACACCACTCGCGTACGACGCCGTCGGCGAGCCAACGGTCGGTCTGCCGGTGGAGGTCGTCGCCGCGGACCGTGAAGAATTGGGCGCCGGCGTCGAATGTCGCGTCGCCGATCGTGGTCGTGCCGAGGCGTCCGCCGATCGTCGGGTTGCGTTCGAGGACGACGACGTCGTGACCGTCGGCGAGCCGGGACGCGGCCGCCAGCCCGGTGAGGCCGGCCCCGACGACGGCGACGCGCATCAGCCGACGGAGCGTCGGGCGTCGATCGGGACGACCACGCCGCCCTCGTACGCCCGCTCGGCCCGCTTCAGGAAGTCGAGGAGCACCGTGTTGAAGGTGGTCGCATGCTCGATCATGATGCCGTGGGCGGCACCGCTCACGACGACGAGTTCGGCGGTCGGGATCAGATCGGCGATCTGTTCGGAGTCGCCGCGCGGCGTCAGGATGTCCTGGTTCCCGACGATCACCAGCGTCGGGACGTCGATCTGCGGCAGCAGGTCGTGGAGTTGGTCGTCGATCGACAAGATGCCGGCCACCTGCCCGACGAACGCGTGCGGCGGACGGGCGAGAGCGAGCGGACCCATCCAGCCGACGGCAGGCGTCAGGCGGCGGAACGACCGTGGGCCGATGACCCACCGGGCAGCCTGCGCGGTCATGGCACCCATGCCGCGCGTCTGGGCGATCTCGGCCCACTCCGCGAGCAGCTCACGGCGCCAGGGATGGTGCTGACATGCCGTGCACGCCAGGGTGAGCGACCGGACCCGTTCGGGGTGGCGAACGCCGATGATCTGGGTGATCGCGCCGCCCATCGACGCGCCGACGACGTGGGCCCGCTCGACGCCGACCGCGTCGAGCACGGCGATCGCGTCGTCGGCCATCTGCTCGAGCGAGTACGCGCCGTACGGCTTGTCGCTGCGGCCGGCACCGCGATTGTCGAGCGCGATCGTGTGGTACCACGGTGCGAGCGCGAGCCGCTGCAGATCCCAGAGATGCTTGTCGGCGCCGAGCCCCTGGATCATCAGGACGGGTGGCCCCGATCGACGCCCCGACTCGCGGTAGTGCAGCCGGATGCCGTCGCTCGAGCGTACGTACGGCATCAGACGCCGCCGATCCCGCCGAGCGGCAGCCAGTCGAGCGGGGTGCCGGTCATGGCCCCGCCGAGTTCGTCGAGCAGCCCGTCGAGGTGGGCCTGCAACGCGTCGGCGAGCTCGAGCTCTTCGAGCGGGCCGCGTCGCTTGCGGCGGAGCCGGATCGGCGCGCCGATCTCGACACGAGCACTCCGCCGCAGCGGCACCGACACCGTCGCCGCCGGGATCGCCGCCGTCTTCGTCATCGTCGCAGCACCGACGATGCGGTGGTCGATCGTGCCCGACGTGCGGTTCGTGAGCTGCGGCTCGGCGCCGAGGACGATCAGTTCGTCGGCGCGCAGCGCGCTCTCGATCTCCCGAGGAATCGGCAAGAGGCCGCCGAGGCGCTGCATCGTCGGGCCGAGCGGGGCGACGTCGGGTCGGCCGACGAAGCGGACCGGTCGTCCGACGGCCCCGCCGATCGCGAGCGCGGCGAAGATCGGCGCGAGGGAGAACCGGCGCGAGTTGACGACGATCAGTGCGCCCTTGCGTTTCGGGATGTGTTCGGCACCGCCGACCGAGATGTGCCAGCGCAGTCGACTCGCCGACCACACCCGGTCGACGAAGCCGTTGTCGCGGCCCCAGTCGTCGACCTCGTTGGCGGTCCAGACGCGGGCGTGCTCGGCGGCGGTGCCGACGACCGAGGCCGCCTGGCCGCCGATGTTGCGGACGGGGAGGGTGATCACGTCGGCCAGCTGACGTGCCGGATTGCTCATGACACTGCCTCCCAGGCGACCTCGGACGGGGTGTGGACGACGCTCGGCCAGCGGAACAGCTGGTCGATCACGTCGCTCGTCGTGGTGGTGGGCGCGAACCCGAGGACGTCGCGGGCGAGCTGGCCGTCGGCGAGACGGCCCCGATGGAACATCTCGAGCACGTGATCCGGCACGGGTGCGCCGGCGAGGTAGGAGAGCCCCCGTGCGACCGTCCACTCGGGGCCGACGATCGGTACCGGGATCCGGCCCCCACGGCGGATCGCCTGGAACGCCGTGATGGCGCCGGGGGCGACGATGTTGACCGGGCCGTCGAGGCGGGCCTTGGCGGCGAGGACGAACGCCTCGGCCGCGTCGTGCTGGTGGACGACGGCGAAGGGCGGATCGGCCAGGGCGCTGAAGGGCACCGCGGGCATCCGCAGGATCCGACCCAGCGGGTTCGGCACGTGCGGGCCGAGCACGGTGGCCAGGCGCAGCTTGCCGACCGAGACACCGACCCGACGGCCGATCGCCCGGGCCGTGCGCTCGATCTGGTCGACCATCCGGCCGTACTCACTGGTGGGGTTGCGGGCCTCGCGTTCGGTCGGGCGGGTGACCGAGTTGCGATTGCGGCCGTAGATCTCGATCCCGCTGCGGACCACGATCGACTCGAGTGCACGACATTCGGCGGCCGCGCCGAGGATCGAGGTGGCGGCGTCGTCGGTCAGGGTGCGGGCCGTGCGGGTGTTGGCGCGGGAGTGGGGTTCCCAGACGGCGATGTGCACCACGATGTGCGGGTTGAACGCCGTGATGGTCTCGACCGTGCGGTCGTGCTGACCGGGCACGATACGATGGAACACCGCCCGTCGCAGACGAGCTCGAGGCGGATCGACGTCGATCCCTTCGAGTGATCCCACCCAGGGTTCGTCTTCGAGCAGACTGGCCACCCGCGAACCGAGCTCTCCGCCCATGCCGCTCACGAGTACCCGTACGCCAGCCATCGAGAACCACGCTATCCGAGCGCGCACCTGGCGCCTTCGATCGGCTGTGGCGACGGTCACGTTCGTCGGGCTGGCGGCCGCCGGTTCGGTCGCTGCCGTCGGTGGGATCACCGAGCCCGGCGAGGTCGCCGAACCCGCCGAACGGGTCATCACGACGGGGGAGGGGCTCCTGTTCCCGATCGATCCGTCGCCGATGTGCGAGGTGTTGAACAACTTCGGCGGGTACAGCACCGCGTTCGGGTCGGGCGGCCACCAGGGCGTCGACATCGGTGCGACCGAGAACCAGGAGGTCTACGCAGTGGCCGACGGGGTGCTCGAGATCCAGCACACCGATCTCGGGAGCGCCCCCGGATTGGGTTGGCGGCTGTGGGTCGACAACCCGATCGACGGGCAGGTCCAGTACCGCTACTACCACCTGGCGAGCTTCGCCGAGGGGCTCGAGGTCGGCAGCGAGGTGACGAAGGGCCAGGTCATCGGCTACGTCGGTGACACCGGGAACGCCACGCCGGGCGGCTACCACCTCCACTTCGAGGTCCGCCCCGGTCCGAAGCAGCGTTACGGCGCACCCGACCCGGTCGACCCCGTCCCCCTGATGGACATCCCCACCATCTGCAACGTCTACTGACGAAAGATTTTCGTCAGCGGAGGTCGGCGGCGGCTTTGACGACGTCGCGGGCCCAGGGGTCGAGCTTGCGGTGCGTGAGGCGCTCCGTCATCTCGATCGCCTTGGTCGGGTCGTCGATCAGGCCGGCCCAGCGGATGTAGCCGCCCATGATGCCGACGATGCGGTCGCCGAGTTCCTCGCCGTGCACCATCACCTTGTTGCCGTGCTTCAGCAGATCGTCGATCTCGGTGTAGAACGCCTTCAGCCAGGCGTCGCGCTCGTCGTTGCGGAAGGGCCGATGCCGGTACGGCATGTTCAGCTCTTCGTAGTTGTGCAGATTGCTCGACGCCTGGATGATCGAGATCACGTAGTTGAACCCGTTCTCACGGAGCCAGATGATCTCCTCCTGGCGACGGACGCGGCGATGGTTCTCGCCGTAGCCGCCCGGACGCTCGCAGATCGCGAGCTTGTCCTGGAGGATCCAGGTGAAATGGCGCGGTTGGATGCCCAACGCCCACTTGCCACGCAGCTTCGGGGGCATCAGCGCTTCTCCGGGGTGCGGTTGCAGGAGTGGGAACGAGACGACATGCGGGTGCCGATGTTAGCCGTCCGGCGGGACGATCCGGAAGGCCTGGCCGGATCGTTCGACACGACGGCCGCCCGGGAGCTCACAGGCGACGGCCCGACCGTGCGCCACGTCGAGCACACGTTCGATCGAGGCGGCGTCCGGCGGGTAACCCGCCTCGGTGAGCCAGTCGCGCAAGGCCCGGCGGGCGATCGCCGGGTCGGCGCCCGCGATCGCACGACAGTCGGTGGGATCGAGTCCGGCGGCGAGGGCGGCGAGGACCCGGTCGTCGTCGCGGAGCAGGTCGGCCGTGCGGGCGACGATCGGGGCGACGTCGCGTCCGGCGATGTCGGCGGCCAGGGGCAGCAGTTCGTGCCGGATCCGGCTCCGCCAGAGCGATCGTTCGTCGTTCGACGGGTCGCGCACGGGTTCGAGCCCGAGTTCGGCGCACACCGCCTCGGTGTCGGTGCGGCGCAGCGCGAGCAGGGGATGGCGTTCGCCGGGCTCGATCGCGGCCAGGCCCGTCGTCCCACTGCCTCGCAGGAGGCGGATCAGCACCGTCTCGGCCTGGTCGTCGAGCGTGTGCCCGGTCATCGCGTCGGCGGGGATGAGCGAGCGCCGTACGGCGCGGGCGCGGGCCTCGAGGTTCGGTCCGGGTGCGACGGCCGCCCGGTGCAGCTCGAACGTCGCGCCGAGTCGGTCGGCGATCGCAGCGGCTCGCTCGGCCTCTCGCCCCGATTCGGCTCGGATCCCGTGGTCGACGTGGTGTGCGACGACGTCGAGGCCGGCGTGGCGGGCGAGCGCAACCAGTGCGGTCGAGTCGGGTCCACCCGAGAACGCGCACGCCACGAGGCGCGGCGGTGTCGGGAACGTGCAGTGGGGGAGGAGTCGGTCGAGCTGGTTCAGAGCTCTTGCTCGCGTGCGCGCTTCCCACCGGGGTAGCGCTGCGAGGAGACCTGCTTCAGGTAGCCACCGATGAGCGCGACGGCCCCGGCGATCCCGGCGATGAGCAGGACGAGGCCGATCCACCAGTGCCAGATGTAGGCGGCAAGCATGGGTGCCAGCGTAGCGAGACGGACCGCCGGACGCGGCATTCACCCCGCGAGCGACGTTCGGGGCGGCGTCAGCTCGGATCGGCGACGCCGGCGTCGGCGTCGGGCTCGCCGATCACGCCGTCACCGTCGAAATCGGTCTGGAAGCACGATTCGATCTTGGCGAGCAGACCCGGAGGGACCTCGTCGTTCGAGCACTTGCGCCGGATCGCCGCTTTCAGTTCGGCGTGGAAGTCGAACGCCTGGAGACAGTCCATGCAGCCGTTGAGGTGCGAGTGGATGTGCCCACGGAGGTCGTCGCTCAACTCGCCGTCGAGGTAGGCGTCGAGTTCACGGATGGTTTCGTTGCAGTCGGCCATGTCGGGTCAGGTGTCGGCACCGCTCGGTGCGCTGGTGAGGCCACGGGCCTCGGCGTAGTCGTACAACGCGCGTTGCATCGCCTTTCTTCCCCGATGGAGACGACTCATCACGGTGCCGATCGGGATGTCGAGCATCTCGGCGATCTCTTTGTAGGCGAAGCCCTCGACGTCGGCGAGCAGCACCGGGAGGCGGAAGTTCTCCGGCAGGTCCTCGAGCGCCTGCTTGACCTCGTCGTCGGTGAAGATGTCGAGGAACTGCTCTTCGGCCGACATCGACGCCGCTGCCGTCTCCATCGACCCGAGCCGGCGGTACAGGTACAGGTCCTCGACGTCGGCGAGGTCGCTCTCCTGTGGCCGACGCTGCTTGGCCCGGTAGCGGTTGATGTAGGCGTTGGTGAGGATGCGGAACAACCACGCCCGGAGATTCGTGCCCTCCTGGAACGTGTGGAAGCTGCGGTACGCCCGCAGGTACGCCTCCTGCACGAGATCTTCGGCGTCGGCCTGGTTGCGCGTCATCCGGAGCGCCGCCGAGTACAGCTGCGGTGCGTACTCCATCGCCTGATCGGCGAACGTGCTCTGATCGGCCACGATCGCCGACCCTAACGCGTCAACGGCGGACGCGCCCCGCCCGTTCGCGGTGGCCCGGACTCAGGCCCGGTCGTCGAGATCGTCGTCGATCGGACCGTCGACGAGCGCGTGGATCGACGCGACGAACCGCTCGAGATAACAGGCGAACTCCTCGAGCTCGTCGGGCTCGAAGGGCTCGAGGAGCCGTCGCATGCCGAGCGCACGCAGCTTCCGGATCCGCCGGACGGTCTCGACGCCCTGTTGGGTCGCGATCGCCTGGACGTAGCGACGGTCGGCGTCGATCTGGCGTCGCTCGGCGAGGCCGAGCTTCTCGAGCCGGTCGACGGCGCGGGTCGCCGTGCTCGGGTCGACGTGCATCGCGTCGGCGAAGTCGCTCATGCGGATGCCCTCGCGGTGGGCGGCGATGATCTCGAGCGCGTCGGTCTGGGCCTGTTCGAGGCTCGGGCCGTCGGGGCCGAGCAGCTGGGCCCGCAGGTTGGTGCCGGCCGGGCTGCGGCGGAGCTCTCGCCAGGCGAGTGCGATGCGATCGGAGGTCGTCGGCGTGCGCATGGTCGTTCGGGAAGGGTAAACGACACCCGCCGCCGCCTGTCGGATCGGAGTCGCGTCAGCGGGCGCCGAGGATGAGCTGGTCGACCGGCGCGAAGTCGTCGGTCAGCACCAGGGCGTCGCCGACGTACGCCTCGACGTCGGCGACGAGGTCACCCTCGTCGCCGGTGGCGATCATCGCGGCACGCCAGGCGTCGCGGTCGAGCGGGTGGTCGCCGGCCAGGATCACCGAGTTGCCGATCGCCCCGTCGAGCAATGCCGGCCCGCGGAGGACGGCGACGTGGTCGAAGGAGGTGGCGAACGTCGCCGCCTCGGCACGCAGGAACGACTCCGAGCCGCCGTCGATGACGTTGACCACGTAGATGCCGTCGTCGCGCAGGATCCGGTCGACGTCGGCGACGAACTCGCTCGTCGCCAGGTGCCACGGCACCGATCGACTGCCGAATGCATCGCCGACCACGACGTCGGCGCTGTCGTCGGCCATCCGACGGATCGCCTGCCGGCCGTCGCCGGTGACGATCGTGACCGGCGGGAGCCCGAACTCGTCCTCGACCACGTCCACCAGTTCGGGGTCGATCTCCAGCACCGTCTGCGTCGTGGCGGGCCTGGTGGCGGCGAGCCACCGTGGGATCGTCAAGGCGCCGCCGCCGACCGACACGACGTCGATCTCGTTGCCCGGGATTTGGGTCTCGATCGCGTCGGCGATGCGTCGGATGTACCAGAACTCGAGATGCGTCGGATCGTCGAGATCGACGTAACTGTGTCGGAGGTCGTCGAGCACCAGCGTCCGACCCGAGGCGAGTTCGGGGTCGGGTTCGATCGACAGGCAGTAGTACGGGGTCTGCACGTCGCACGGCGTGTCGGTCGTGGCGACGCCTGCCACCCCGAGCACGGCGATGCCGCTCGCGGAGAGCATGAGCGACGTGTCGACGATCCGGTTCGAGACCCAGAGCGCGATGCCGGTGAGCGCGAGCGCGGCACCGACGGTGACGATCAGGGTCGTGACCGCTGCGAACGCCACGAGCACGTAACCGGCGAGGAACGTGCCGGCGATCGCGCCGCCGGTGCCCCAGGCCGACAGCCGACCGACGGTCGACCCCGTCCGGTCGAGGTCGCGGAGTTGGAGCTTGACGACCGCGGGTGAGACGGCGCTCAGGACCGCCGCTGACGGACCGAAGCCGACGAGTGCGAGGACGACCCCGGACGGGCTCGAGCCGCTCGGCCCGGCGTCGCCACCGAGCAGGCGGACGATCGGGATCGACGCGATCGCGAGTCCGCCGCCGAGGGTCAACAGGAGGGGGATCAGCGCCCGCGGATCCCAGCGGTCGGCGGCAACACCCCCGGCCCACGTGCCGAGTGCGATCCCGGCCAGGATCGTGCCGATGATCGCCGTGTACGTCTCGAGGTTCACGCCGACGTAGGGGGCCAGCAGCCGACCGGCGAGGATCTCGAGCACCAGTACCGAACCGGACGTGACCGTCACGAGCAGGATGGCGAGACCGTTCGGGAGCGGCGACGCCGCGTCGGTCCGGTGGTCATCGGCCATCTGGGCAGGCTACGAGGGTTCGTGCCACCCACGTCGGCGCGATGTGACGACGCGCCCGCAGCCGGGCCAAGATGCCGCAATGACCCGCCGCACACTCGCCCCCATCGTCGCCCTCGCGCTTTCCGTCGCGGCGTGCGGCAGTTCGGGCGACGCCGACGAGACCGCCGCCGACGCGGCAACGACGGCTCCCGAGGTGACCGAAACGGCGGCGACCGAGGCGCGTGCATCGACCACGACGGCGCCTGACACGCTGCTGCCTGGCACGACGGCGCCGTCGACGAATGCCGTTCCCGCGACGACGTCCCCGGCGACCACCGCGCCGTCGGCGACCTCGGCACCGACGGCCGACGCTGCCGAACCGTTCACGCCGGTCGACGACGGGCCCTACGACGTCGGCGTGCAGACGATCACCCTCGACGACGACCCGTCTCGGCCGCTGACCGTCGACGTGTGGTTCCCCCTCGATGCGTCGATCGAGACCGCGACCCTCACGCCTGCGCAGTACACGATGCTGCCGGGCGTCTACTACGAGTCGCCCCTGGCCTTCGCCGCGACGCCGGATGCGACGTCGGCCGACGGACCATTCCCGCTCGTGGTGTATTCGCACGGCAGCGGCGGACTCCGCTACATCCACAGCGCGTACACCGAGGCCCTTGCGAGTCATGGGTACGTGGTCGCCGCCCCCGACCACACGGGTAACACGGCGGTCGAGCGGATCACCGGCGGCGGCGACGACCCGGCGGTCATCTCGCTGGACCGGCCGAACGACGTCCGGCGCGTGATCGATGCGATGACCGATCCGGCCGATGTGACGGCGGGTTCGGCCGCTGCGAACGTCGACCCCGAGCAGATCGTCGTCACGGGCCACTCCTTCGGCGGCTTCACGACGATCGCGATGGCGATCGGTTACACGAACGACCTCGGCGACTTCGCGGCCGACGATCGAGTCGACGCGATCGTGCCGCTCGCGCCGGCGGTGAGCAGCAACTCGTTCTCGGACGATGCACTCGCCACGATCGACGTACCGATGATGGTCGTCGTCGGTACCGACGACGTGACGACACCGGTCGACCCGAACGTGACCCGACTCTGGGACAACGCCACACTCAGCTCGCCGTCGTACCGCGTCGAACTCGTGGCGGGCGAGCACCAGTCGTTCACCGACCTGTGCGCCTACCTGGACGACGTCCCGTCGCTGCCCGACATCCCGCCGGTCGTCGTCGAGACGATCGAGGTGATGAGCGTCGAGGGCTGCTCCGAAGGTGACATGACGCCGGCGCGGGTCGCGGAACTGCTCGACACGTACGTGCTTGCATTCCTCGACGAGGTCCTGGCCGGCGGCCCGACCGTGCTCGAGGCGACGGGCACGCCGCCCGACGACGTGAACGTCGTCGTCCGCTGAAAACCGCCTGCCGAGCACCGGCGACATGACAGAGTGAGCGCGACGACGCCACCACGGTGTCGATCGCGTCCGCAAGTCGGACGGAACCGACGAGAAAGAACGATGCACCCTCACCGCACCACTCCCTCCGTACCCGCTCTCCGTCGCCTCGGCCCACTCGCACTCGCCGGGGTGCTCCTGCTCGGCGCCTGCGGCTCCGACGACGACGAACCCGCCGAAGAACCGGCCGCGAGCGAGCCCGCCAACGGCGGGATGGACGATGCCTCGACCGATAGTGCCGACGGTTCGTCGATCGACCCCGACATCGACATCGACGAGGACGCCCTCGCCGCGGGCGGGGCCGAGGCGGGCGGCGAGGTCCGCGACGTCCTGACCGACGCGCTCGGTGACGAGGGTGGTGATCTGAGCGATGCGATCTCGACGCTGTCGCCCGAGACGCGCTTCGGTGCCGTGGCGAGCCAGCTCGACCCCGAACCCGAGATCGTGGTCGAGGGGAGCACGATCCAACTCGTCTTCCCGAGCGGGTCGACCGGGGACTCGACGATGTCGTGCATCATCGCCGGGGCGTTCGTCGAGCCCGAGGAAACGCTGCTGCTCGTCTACCCCGACGGCGAGGTCGAGTGCTGACAGGTCCCAACTCCGACGACGGAGACGTACGGTGACCACGGACGTCGACACACGGCCTTCGTCGGGTCGACGATGTCGTCGAACTCTTCTGCCGTGAGGTGTCCGAGGTCTCCGTGGGCCGGACCCGTTCCCCGGTTGCGGCCTCAGCGTGCGTCCGTGAGCAGCGAGTTGTTCTTCGAGACCGTCCGACATCGGCTACCACCTCCAGGTCATTGCATCGTGTCGATGACGAGGGGACGCGCCGAGGACTCGCTCACGTCTTCGTCAGCGACTCGATGAACGCGTCCCACTCGTCGTCGGTGACGTCCTCGAGGCCGGTCCCGCCGACGGGCTCCCACGGACGCGCCATGCGAATCGCCTCGTCGATGGGCACCATCACGAGGTCGTCGCCGTCATCGTGGGAAGTCGCGGCATCGGACATGCGGTCCACCCTACGGCGCCTGGTCAACCGAGGAGATCGGCGATGACGTCGGCGGGCCAGCGTCGACATCGACTCGCCGCAGAACGATGAACGGCCGGACCCGAAGGTCCGGCCGTTCCGCTGAGCCCAGAAGGGGAATTGAACCCCTGACCTACGCATTACGAGTGCGTTGCTCTACCGACTGAGCTATCTGGGCATCGAACGGCCGACGTTGTCGACCGAACTGCGACACGGAATGGTAGCGCTGGAAACGACCGGTGCGGACGCAGATTCGCGGATCGCCGTCACTCGTTCTGCTGGTCAGCGGACGGAGCCCGTGACGTCGGCGACCTCGACGATCGACGAGGGTCCTCGCCGAAATTCTGTGGAAGCGACCACGCCCTCCCGTGGGCATGATCGCTTCCACAAAAGCCCGAGCACCGGTTTGTGGCAGCGATCAGCTCGGCGGCCGGCATGATCGCTTCCACAAAGTGGTGGGTCATACGCAGGGGCTGCGGCGAGGGGGTCAGACGGCCATGGCGGCGCGGACCTCGTCGAGGGAGGCGTCGCCGCCCTCGCCCGAGTGGGTGATCCGGCCCGACTCGAGCACGTAGTACGTGTCGGTCGAGCGGAGCGCAAAGCCGACGTGCTGTTCGACGAGGAGCACCGTCAGGTCGCCCCGGCGCGTCAGATCGACGATGACCTGCTCGATCTCGGCGACGACGTTCGGCTGGATGCCCTCGGTCGGTTCGTCGAGGATCAGCAGGCGCGGCTTGCCGAGCAGGGTGCGGGCGATCGCGAGCTGCTGGCGCTGGCCGCCCGACAGCAGACCGGCCGGCCGGCTCAAGAGGTCGGTGAGGGCCGGGAACGTGTCGAGCACGCCGTCGATGTCCGACTTCACGTTCGAGACGAGTTGGAGGTTCTCGAGCGTCGTCATCTGGGGGAAGCACAGCTGACCCTGCGGGACGTAGCCCAACCCCTCGCGCACGCGACGGTTGGGCCGCGCCTTGGTGATGTCCTTGCCGTCGAGGAAGACCTTGCCCGACTTCACCGGGATCAGGCCGACGGCGACGCGCAACACGGTCGTCCTGCCGGCACCGTTGTGTCCCATCACCGCCGCGGCGCCGCCGGCGGGCACGGTGAGGTCGACGTCGAAGAGGACCATCGAGCGCCCGTAGCCGGCGGTAACGCCTTTCAGTTCGAGCATCGGCTCAGCCATGGTGCTCCGCCTCCTGTGCGGTCCCGAGGTAGACCTCCTGCACACGTGGATCGGCCTGCACCTCGGCGACGGTGCCCTGGGCGAGCACCTTGCCGGTGTGCATGACCGTGACGTGATCGGCGTAGCGCCGCATGAAGTCCATGTCGTGTTCGATGATGACGATCGTCCGGTCGGCGACGATGCGCTTGAGGAGTTCGCCGGTGTTGTCGCGCTCTTCGGTGCTCATGCCGGCGACGGTCTCGTCGAGGAACATGACCTTGGCGTCCTGGACGAGCAACATGCCGACCTCGAGCCACTGCTTCTGGCCGTGGGCCAGCACGCCGGCGGGCCGATGGGCGAGCGGCGCCAGGCCGATCGTCTCCAGCGCTTCGGCGACGCGCTCGGGCACCTTGCCGCGGGGGAGGAGCGACGATCGGGTGCGGCGATGGAGACCGGCGGCGATGTCGAGGTTCTGGAGGACGCTGAGTTCCTCGAACACCGACGCCGTCTGGAAGGTGCGTCCGACGCCGTGCCGCACGATCTGGTGCGACTTCATCGTGAGCAGATCCTTGTTGCGGAACATCGCCGTGCCCGTGCCCTGCACGAGACCGGTCAACGCGTCGACGAGGGTCGTCTTGCCGGCGCCGTTCGGGCCGATCAGGAAGTGGAGACTGCCCTGCAGGAAGGTCAGGTCGACGCCGTCGACCGCCTTGAACCCGCTGAAGTCGACGGTGAGACCGGTGACCTCGAGGTAGTCCTCTTCGAGGAACGAGATGGTCACGACGCCTCCGCTCCGGCCGTGTCGACCGCAGGCGCTGCGGCGGCGGGCTGGTCGTTCGACGAGGGGAACAGGGATCGGAGTTTCGGCCAGAGCGAGGCGACGCCGCCGGGGAGGAAGAGCACGACGAGGATGAAGAGTGCGCCGAGGAAGTAGGTCCACTGGTTCGGGAACCGCTCCGACAGGGTCGAGCGGCCGTAGCCGACGGCGATCGCCCCGATCGCCGGGCCGAACAGCGACGCCCGACCGCCCAATGCGACGCCGGCGAGCAGCATGATCGACGCGGAGGCGTCGACGTTGGTCGGCGAGACGATGCCGGCGATCGGAACGAAGATCGCCCCGCCGATGCTCGCCATGATCGCCGCGACGACGAAGGCGAACAGCTTGACGTTCGCCGGGTCGTAGCCGAGGAAGCGGACGCGCTCCTCGGCATCGCGTGTGGCGACGAGCAGTTCGCCGTAGCGGCTGCGGTAGAGCGCCCACAGGACGACGAGGAAGAAGATGACGAGACCCGCCGAGATCATGTAGAGGTTCTTCTTGACCTCCGGGTCGTACAGGTTGTGGCCGAACACCGTCGAGAACGTGTTGAGGCCATTGAACCCGCCGGTCTGCTTGATCGTGGCGATCAGGAGGGTGGCGAAGGCGACGGCCATGGCCTGGGTGAGGATCGCGAAGTACGCACCCTTCACCCGCCGCTTCAGGATCGCGTAGCCGAGGACGAACGACACGAACGCCGGCAGGGCCACGATCGCGAACAGGGTGAACGGTCCACTGCGGAAGGGCTCCCACCAGCCGGGCATGGTGCCGTCGCCGTAGAGGATCATGAAGTCGGGGACGCCGTCGGGGCCGGCGGCTTCGAGTTTCATGTGCATCGCCATCGCGTAGGCGCCGAGTCCGAAGAAGACGCCCTGGCCCATGACGAGCATGCCGCCACGCCCCCAGGCGAGCCCGATGCCCATTGAGGCGAGTGCCAGCGCGCAGTACCGGCCGAGGTTGCCGAGGCGGAAATCGCTCAGGGCACCGGGCGCCCAGACGAGCAGGACGAGCGCCATGAGGGCGATGCCGAAGACCGGGCCGTAGGCACTGACCCAGCGACCGATCGATCGCCTGCTCGACGGGTCGACGGCGGTGGCCCCGGCGGCGGTGTCGTCGGCGGTGGTGGTGGTCATGCGAGCGACCTCGTCCGGACGGTGAACAGGCCCTGGGGTCTGATCGTGAGGAACACGACGACGATGGCGAACGTGATGACCTGCGCCATGCTGCCGCTCGTCCAGTCGGTGAGGAAGGCGGTGACGACGCCGACGGCCCAGGCCGCGAGCACGGTGCCCTTGATCTGGCCGACGCCGCCGATCACGACGACGAGGAAGGCCGGGATGATGTAAGCGGTGCCGAGCGTCGGGTTCGTGCCCGAGATGAGGGCGATGGCGACGCCGCCGACGCCGGCGAGTCCGGAACCGAGGAAGCAGGTGATGCGGTCGACGTTGCGGGTCGAGACGCCGACCGTCTCGGCGAGTTCACGGTTCTGCACCGTCGCCCGGATCTGGCGGCCGAAGAACGTGTACTTGAGGATCGCTGCCAGGCCCCCGAGGGCGGCGAGTGCGAGGACGATCGTGAAGAGCTGGCGGTGCGACCAGTCGTAGCCGAAGACCGAGATGCGGCCGTCGAGCCAGGTCGGCAGGGCGACGGGATCGCCCTGCGAGTCGGGTGGTGGTGCGCTTCCGCATGGGACTCCTAGTGAGGTTCAAGTTGTTCACGAGGCCCACCGCACCGTCCGAGTAGGGGTAAACGGGAGGTGAACTGCGGCGAAGTTGAGTTCGTCACATTTCCGGAAGATGACCGGGTCGTGGAGGACGCACCGCGAACTCGTTCCGATGGAAATGTCCGGATCACCCCAGCTCAGACCTGATAACGCGCGTCTTGGTCGGCGGACATCGACGCATCGTCGGGCGGCGCGTTACGCGCCCGTTCACGGTCGCCCGTCACACTCTCCACCGATCGACTGATCACGAACTCGGTGGGAGGAAACTGGATGTACGAGCACGCGCCCGGCGCGACGTCACGGGCCTGGACGGGCCTGACCCTCGTCGTCGCCATTCTGGTCACCGCGACGATGGCGCTCGTCGCCCCGGCGAGCGTGTCGGCGGCGACCGAGACGTCAGGCGGCCTGCTCGAGACGGCGACCGGTTCGACGTCCGGGCCGACGGCGGGCGATGTGGTGTCGTTGGTGCCGGAGCGGTTGGTGGAGACGCGGTCGGGTCCGGGTGATGTGACGACCGATGGTGCGTTCCAGGGTATCGGCCG